>JAJRRA010000045.1 GCA_024279945.1 Gammaproteobacteria bacterium | reverse complement strand
TAAGCCGTGAAATCGCCGCCACGCGCTTCCGCACACACCTTCGTCATCGCCGCCGTCAGCGTCGTCTTGCCGTGATCAACATGACCAATCGTGCCCACGTTGACATGAGGTTTTGTTCGTTCAAATTTTTCTTTGGACATGCCAGTCTCCGAAATATTCAGTCAAGCTCTCAAAAACATTGATGCTAAGATCAATCACAATAATGGTGCCCACAACTGGACTCGAACCAGTGACCTCTCCCTTACCAAGGGAGTGCTCTACCGCCTGAGCTATGCGGGCCTGTCTATTCCACCCGTAAACCCCGAACAATTTGGAGCGGGTGATGGGAATCGAACCCACATCATCAGCTTGGAAGGCTGAGGTTCTGCCCTTGAACTACACCCGCCATAACAATAACGGAGCGACATCGGTCTCGCGACTGTAGTCCTCCGTTCTTTCAATTTGTCTCACCTCGTTTGCCTGCTTGCACGAAGTGGTGGAGGGGGTAGGATTCGAACCTACGTAGGCTTAGCCAGCAGATTTACAGTCTGCCCTCGTTGACCGCTTGAGTACCCCTCCGATACCTCCAACCATAATTTAAATGGCCGATCCTGTACTGCCACCTAAGGGCAAAACTGCCGGCAAACCACCTTTTACTGGCATTCGCAGGCAAGCCGTGTATTTTCACCCACAAAGTATTGTCTGTCAAGAATGTATATGGTGTTTTTTTGCTCTTAGATGTTGAAGCGGAAGTGCATTACATCGCCCTCGTTTACGATATAGCTCTTGCCCTCGAGTCGAAGTTTTCCGGCTTCTTTAGCACCCTGCTCCCCGCCCAGTGAAACATAGTCATCATATGCAATGACCTCTGCGCGGATAAATCCCTTCTCAAAGTCTGTATGAATACGGCCGGCAGCCTGCGGCGCGGTTGAGTTGGACTTCACCGTCCATGCCCGCACCTCTTTGTCTCCTGCGGTAAAAAAAGTCAGCAGGTTCGACAGCTCGTAACCGGCATGAATTACCTGCTCAAGACCGGATTCTGCGAGACCCAGTTCCTGCAGAAATTCCAGCCGGTCACTTTCGTCCAACTCGGCAATTTCTGCTTCGATCCCGGCGCAGACCGGCACCATCCGCGCACCTTCAGATTCTGCTTTATCGCGCACCACGTCAAGATAAGAATTGTCTCTGAATCCGTCTTCGGCGACATTGGCCACATACATAACGGGCTTGATGGTAATCAGGTGCACATCATGAATCAGGCGCACCTCATCATCTGTCAGATCAACATTTCTCGCACGGTGCCCCTGGTCAAGACATGCGCGCAGTTTTTCCAGGACTGCCATCCGCACCATGGCATCCTTGTCATTGGCCTTGATGAGTTTTTCCGTCCGCTCAGTGGCCCGTTCTACAGCCTCAAGATCTGCCAGTGCCAGTTCCGTATTGATGATTTCGATATCGCTGAGGGGATCCAGCCTGCCTGCCACATGAACAACATCATCATTATCGAAACAACGCACGACGTGGGCAATTGCATCCGTTTCGCGAATATGGGCCAAAAACTGGTTACCCAGGCCCTCACCCCTGGAAGCGCCCTCCACCAGACCCGCAATATCGACGAACTCCATCGTGGTCGGCAGTATTTTTTGTGGATGGACAATATCCGCCAACTGGCGGAGTCTCGGATCGGGAACTTCCACCACACCCACGTTGGGATCAATCGTGCAGAAAGGATAATTTTCTGCCGCGATGCCGGCGCGCGTGAGTGAATTGAATAAAGTCGATTTACCCACATTGGGTAAACCGACGATGCCGCACTTAAAGCCCATCTATGTTTTTCCTTTCTCAGGCTCAGCTACCGTATGCAAGGTTTTCATTGCCCTGGAAACTTCGCCGGCCAGTACTTCACGCATCACATCGGCCGCATCTGAAAGCGCATGCCGGGTCAATAATTCCTGTTCTGCAGAAGGCCGGCTTAAAACGTAGCCCGTAACGGCGTCTTTGACACCCGGATGTCCAATCCCGATGCGCAAGCGCAAAAATTCCGGGTTCCCGATATGACGGAAAATATCCCTCAAACCGTTGTGGCCACCGTGCCCACCGCCCTGCTTCAATCGAGCCACGCCCGGCGGCAAGTCGAGCTCGTCATATGCAATCAACAGCCGATCGACCGGGGTTTTGTAATAATCAACAACCGCACGCACGGCCTGTCCACTGTTGTTCATGAAGGTCATCGGCTTCACCAGGATGCAATCCCGGTCAAACAACTTGGTTTTTGCCAACTCAGCCTGAAGCTTCGACTGGGTTCGGAAAGGGGTCCCCGAACGCTCTGCCAGTAAATCCAAAAACCAAAACCCGGCGTTATGCCGGGTTTCAGCGTATTTTGTGCCCGGATTACCGAGCCCTGCAATTACATAATGACCGGACAAGATTTCTCCAACACCCGAATACTTTGCTCAATATAACTATTCGTCGCCTTCTTCCTTGTCAGCGGCACCTTCGTCAGCAGCTTTTTCATCTTCTTCACTAACGGCCTCATCAGATACCGCAATCTCACCGAGTTCACCCTCTTCCAGCGCAGCTTCAGCTTCAGCAGCAGCTGCAGCACCGGTACCCTGATCTTCCTTGATGTGAATTGCGTTGGCCAATTGCACATCATTTTCTTCACCACCTGTCAGGGCCGTGATCTCGACTCCTTCAGGCAGTTGGATACTCGATAACATAACCGCATCACCCGCATCCATTTGTGAAAGATCAACGGAAACGAATTCCGGCAAGTCTTTTGGCAAGGCTGCAATTTCAACTTCGGTCACCAGGTGCTGGATCACAACACCGGAAGCCCGACCCGCCGGTGATTCCTCTTCGCCGACAAAGTGGACCGGCACCAGCATTTTGAGAACTTCTTCAGCAGACACCCGCATAAAATCTATATGCATGATGATCGGTTTGAACGGATGCCGGTGCATATCGCGCACGACTGCCTGCTGGGTGGTTTTTTCATCAATTTTGATCTCAAGAATACTGGCGTAAAACGCTTCATTCTCCGTTGCGTGCAGCAACTCGTTGAGCTGCAATGTCAGCGCAACAGGATCCTTGTGGCCACCATAGATGACGCCGGGAACTTTGCCTTCACGACGCAGGCGGCGGCTCGCACCTTTCCCCACATCTTTCCGGAGTTCCACGTTAATAGTTGTTGTTTCAGACATGATATTCCTCGTTAATCAATTCCCGTATTAAGCGGGATTCAGCCGAAATGTCGGCCAGCATGCCTGACCCGCGACCAGGTCAGACGCAAAATAAAGCCGGGCATTATAACCCAGGCAAGCCAGTTTTGTAAGCCTGTAAAAATGAAATTGTAAGGGCCCGCTTGCGGGCGATTTCTTATGTCCGACCGGCGTCATATCAGTCCGTCAATATCTTCTTAACGGTATAACCGCAGGAGAATCGCCCGCAAGCGGGCTCTTACAATTCAATCAACGTACATGGAGCTGACTGATTCACCTTGAGCCATGCGCCGGATAGTCTCGGCCAGCATCTGAGCCACACTGAGCTGGCGAATTTTGGGGTTTTTCCGCGCGGCTTCACTAAGGGGAATCGTGTCTGTAACCACCAGTTCGTCCATTTCTGACTGGTTAATATTGTCAACGGCGGGACCGGACAACACCGGGTGCACACAATATGCAACCACCCGGCTGGCGCCATTTTTTTCAAGGCGCCGGCCGCCGCACAAAGCGTACCGGCTGTATCCACCATATCATCAACCAGAACGCAGCATTTCCCTTCCACATCTCCAATAATATTCATCACCTTGGAAACATTGGCCCTGGGGCGACGTTTATCAATAATCGCCAGGTCTGCATCCAGGCGTTTGGCGATGGCTCTGGCTCTGAGTACACCTCCCACATCTGGCGAAACCACGACGATGTCATGCATGGACTGACGTTGCCAGATATCCGCCAGGGTCAGGGGCGAAGCATAAACATTATCTACCGGGATATCGAAAAAACCCTGAATCTGATCGGCATGAAGATCAATGGTTACCACCCGGTCCGTACCTACATTTGAAATCATGGAGGCAGCAACCTTTGCCGTGATCGGCACGCGGGCTGAGCGCGGCCGCCGGTCCTGACGAGCATAGCCGAAATAGGGAATAACGGCCGTTATCCGCGATGCCGATGCCCGTTTGAAGGCATCAATCATCACCAGCAGTTCCATGAAATTATCAGCGGCAGGCGCACAGGTCGGCTGAATAACGTAAATATCGCGGCCGCGAACATTTTCCATCACCTCGACCATGACTTCGCCATCACTGAAACGCCCAACCACGGCCTTGCCCATGGGCACGTTGAGTTCGTGTGCAATACTACTCGCGAGGTTCATATTCGCGTTTCCGGCGAAAACCATCAATGAAGGAGTGGCCACCTGCTTTCCCCGTTTGTGTGGTCCCTCAGGACCTGAATGATCAGTGGCTGGGACGGCAGGACTCGAACCTGCGAATGCGGGGATCAAAACCCCGTGCCTTAACCACCTTGGCCACGTCCCAGTAAACTGAAATCAAAATTCAGAAACCTCCGGTTTATGAATAAATCAGAGCTTCCCACTTCTTAGACCGCCCGCACCGCCAGCATCCAGCAATTCGTGCAAAGAAGACCGGTCAACCCCGCGGACAGCGCGCACATTATATCGGCATTTTATTGCTTGTGCCGTGCTCTTTGCAGTCTTTTCATCCGGCATACTGAGAAAGAGAGTGCTCCCGGTGCCGGTCAGGCGCGCTCCACCCCATGGCTCCAGATCCTTCAACATCTGTTTGATGCAAGGGAATTGCTTTGTCACCACTGGCTCGCAGTCATTCTTTCCGCCACCGGTCAGAGCCTCTGACAGACTGATTTGTGCTGATTTTCTTGGCAGTTCCGGATGCCTGAAAATATCCGCTGTCGAAATGGAAACCCCGGCAAACACCAACACGTAGTACCGCTCTCCCAAATCCACGGGCTCAAGCTTATCCCCCCGCCCCGAAGCAAGGGCGCTGTGGCCTCTGACGAAAACCGGTACATCTGCACCCAGGCCGGCGCCGATTGACGTCAGTTCCTCAATATTAAGGCCGCATCCCCACAGGCGGTTGAGTACGACCAGCACCGTTGCCGCATCCGAACTACCGCCACCCAGCCCGGTACCGGCAGGTATGCGTTTGTTTACTTCGATCCTGGCCCCCTGCCGGCACGCGGTCTCAGCCTGCAGCAACAGAGCAGCCCGGACCACCAGATCATCGGCCTCCGGTACCGCATAGGACGCAAACGGCCTGCTGATTGCAGACTCATCCAGCGGCTCAATACTTATTTCATCGCCCCAGTCGAGTAACTGGAACAGAGTCTGCAGTTCATGGTAACCGTCAGGCCGCTGCCCCGTGACATGGAGAAACAGGTTTAACTTGGCCGGCGCCGGCCACATCCTGGCGAAACTGCTACTCATCCCGGCCCGGCTTCGCCTCCAGATCCCAATCCTGTATTGCCAACTTGACCGTGTAGGAGTGGCGGCATGCGGTCAACTTCACAGGCATCGACAAGCCATCTATGTCCCGGTACCGGCCGTATTCAATCTCCCAGCCCAGTTGACTGAGCATTTCCAGGTTGCCATACCTGTCGAGTTGTCGCAGATCCCAGTCACCCGGAGCAGCCAGTCCTCTGACCCACCAGGCCAGGGCATCTACAGGAATCGCCCAACCCAGCCGTTGTTCAATCAATTCACCCACCGTGTCCGCGTGGTCGACCGTTCCGTCTGCCCACTTAAGCACAGCACCCTTTTCATCTAAAGTCAGTTGCCAGGCGCCCCGTCCAAGAGCCCCGCGAAAATTCATGCTGCTGGTCTGACCACTCTTCCTCCAGTCGAGGTGACCACTACCGCCCTCTTCCCCATCATTGACCGCCAGGCGGCCCTTGAGCGCCCAACGGTCAGATTTCTCAAATGCCGCAAACTTCGCTTCATAAAGCACAGCTCGTTCCGCCTGAGCACTCTGCCCGGTCGGAACACTGCTGCAAGCTGCCATCAACAGAGCACAAGCCAGGCTGAGTAATGGAAGAACCAGCGGTCTGTGGGACTGGACAATCCCGGCTTTCACGCAGCAGATCATCTGGAAACTGGCGAGTGAAAAATCAAAGATCAGCTTCCATGCGCCGGATAGTTTCCTGCAAAACCGGATTTTCACTATTCACCTTTATTCCCTCACGCCAGATGGAGCGGGCAGCCTCCTGCTGGCCGTTCACCCAGAGCACCTCCCCAAGATGTGCTGCAATTTCCGGATTTTTGTCCAGAGTCCAGGCCCGGCGAAGATATTTTTCAGCCTCGTCCAGGTGCCCCAGGCGGTAGGATATCCAACCCATGCTGTCAACGATGGACGCATCATCCGGCCGCAATATAAATGCCTGCCGGATCAATGCTTCCGCTTCTTCATAACGTTCTGTCTGGTCAGCCAGCGTATAACCCAGTGCATTCAGCGCCGCCGCATTCTCGGGCTGCTTAGAAATAATGATTCGAAGATCCTTTTCAGCAACATCCACCCAACCCATTTCCGCAGCCAGCAAGGCATGTGAGTAGCGGATTGCAATAGAGCCAGGCAGTTGCTCAAGCGCCTGATCCAGAGTCTCTACGGCGATTTTGGCATCACCCATTTCTCGCAGGATCCTCGCCTCCGCCAGCCAGCTTTCTTCCACCATGACCGGACTTGCCCACAACCTCAAATCTGCAAGTTCCCGCCTCGCCCCATCCACATCTCCTTCGCCGGCCATCAACTCCGCACGGCGTATCCCCGCAACCAGCGCCTTGTCACCGGATTCAACTCCGGCATACAGTTCAATCGCCCGGGAAATCATATTCAGGGCCTCGGCAGCCTGCGCCTGATAAAACGCAGATTCGCTCGGATCATCGAAATCCATGCGGTCAAATTGATCGAATAGCTTTTCTGCCCGGCCCCGTTCCCCGGCGCTGATTTCAAATAAAATCTGTGCCAACATCACATCCGGTGTTTGTTGCAAGTTCTCCATCCCCTGCCTTGCTTCAACCAGCCGGTGAGTCCGGGACAATAAATCAGCGTAGGCCAGGGCAAGGTCACGATCTTCGGGCTTCTGCTTCCAGGCTCTCTCAACATAGTGAAGACCGGCGCCAATCTTATTCAGGTTGAGCGCCAACCGGCCAGCCCAGGTAAGAAATTCAATACGCTCGGGCTCCAGTTCAACCGCCTGCTCTGCCAATTTAAATGCTTTTTCCAGATCCCGGGAGCGGACGGCAAGATGGCTGTGCGCAAACCTGGCGTCTGCACTATTCACGGCCCCCTGACTGGCGAGTATATTTCCCAGCAAAGTGGATGCTCTGTCAGCATCGGCAGACCGGGCCAAAAGGGAGGTAACAAGGATCCAGGACTCGGTGGAATTACCCATTAACTCGATGATCTGCTGTAGCTGAAGTTCAGCCCCCGCAAAGTCACCGGTTAACATCATTGCTGTTGCAGCAGATTGGTGTGCTTCGACATTTTCCGGATCCAGCAATGCCCAACGGTCAGCGGCCATTGCCGCCTGCAGCCATGCCTGGGCGGCAAAGGCCACTTGCGTTGCCCTGCGTGCAATTTCAGCATCACCAGATTCCAGAGCGGCCTCGAGGTATTCCCCGACTGCCGCCTCCAGGTCTCCTTCGCTGCCAAGGTATTCCGCAGCAAAAACATGATACATAAGATCTTCGCTGGTTGGTGCACGAAGTTCTTTGGTCCCATTATCCGTATCACGCGACTGTCCGGCACTCATTTTCTCCCCGGAAGGCGCATCTTCGCTGTCAAATGTCTGCATCGTACAGGCAGAGATCATCAAAACTGTTAGCCAACAGATGATCAGCAGGCAGATTCTGAGATAATATGTCTTGAATACTTTTGTCATGGTGTAGAGGATACGCAATTGCTGCTTGTGAACCAATCCCAAATTTCCAATAAATATTCAGTTTGGCTTGATAATAAGGGCTTGCCCCCGCAGAATCGTCGCGCAGCCTGAGACCCAGGCCGCATAGTGCGCGGAAGCGGACGAGAATTTTTCTAATCACGGATAAAATCAGCAGCTTATGGGCAAAATAACTGCCAGGCAATATGTGGATTAACGTTCATGCCGCTTTTTACAATTGGAATCAGTCACCACACCGCCCCGATCGAGATTCGGGAAAAGGTTGCTATTACACGGGCAGACTATTCCAGCCGCGTTGGTGAACTGCGTGCCCTGCCCGGTGTAGAGGAAGTCGTCATCCTGGGCACCTGTAACCGGACCGAAATCTATTGTCTGTCATCTTCATCCGGCAAGACGGATCTGGGCAACTGGTTTCACCAGGCCAATGGTATCCCGGCGGGTGTGCTGGATGAATATTTTTACTTCCACGAAGGAGAAGAGGCCGTACGCCACCTGGTTCGTGTAGCCAGCGGTCTTGATTCCCTGGTGCTTGGCGAGAACCAAATTCTCGGACAACTCAAGGATGCCTGGCAGCAGGCACACGATGCAAACAGCATGGGCAAAGTGCTGGACCGCCTTTTCCAGCACACCTTTTCGGCCGCAAAAACCATCAGGAATTCCTCTGGAATCAATGATCGGCCGGTATCGGTTGCCTATACCGCCGTTGTGCTTGCCCGGCAGATTTTCGGCGATCTGAGTTCACAAACCGTGGTACTGGTTGGGGCCGGTGAAATGGTCCAGCTCTGCGGTCGCCATCTGAGGGAACAAGGCATTGCCAGGCTGCTGATCGTTAACCGCAGCATGGCAAAGGCCGAAGAACTGGCGATGGAACTGGACGCCACTGCCATGACTCTTGACCAACTCGGCGAAGCCCTGCCCGATGCAGATATTCTGATCAGTTCCACCGCCAGTCCAGAGCCCGTGATCAGTAAACAGGACATCAAGTCGGCCCTCCGCAAACGGCGGCACCGGCCAATGTTCCTGGTGGACATCGCACTGCCCAGAGACATTGAGCCCCAGGTATCCCGCCTGAAAGATGTTTACCTGTATACCATTGATGACCTCCAGCAGGTTGTCGATGAAAATATGAACTACCGGAATGAAGCCGCAAAATCTGCCCTGGCCGATGTGGACACGGCCGTTGATGACTTCATGCGATGGTTGTATGGCATCCGTGCTGCCCGCTCTTTGAAACGCATGCGCCAACTGTCCCATGCACATGAAAAAGACTTAACGGAGAAAGCACTGAAAAAACTGAACGCCGGACGCGATGCTTCGGAAGTGCTGCAGCAAATGGCCAGCACATTAACCAACCGTTTTCTTCATCTCCCCAGCAAACGCCTGCGCGAAGCGGCAGAAAACCAGAACTACGAAATCCTCAAGGCCGCGGACTGGATTTTTAAGCCGGACAGTGAGGAAGCAGATTAAAATGGCCGTGGTATCACCTTGAAGGAACCGCAGTGAAGGAATCGATAAGCGACCGATTGCAACAGATTTCAGCCAGACACGAAGAAATCGCACTGCTGTTGTCTGAACCGGAAGTCTTTTCAAACCAGAACCGGTTCCGTGAATTGTCTCAGGAATATGCGCAACTCGAACCGGTGGTGTTGTCGTGGCGTGAATGGCGGCAAACCCATGCCGCCATGGGTGAGGCCAGTCAGATGCTGGCGGAGGATGACCCGGAACTGCATCAACTGGCCGAAGATGAGCTTAAGGCTGGCCAGCAGCGTCTTGAACAACTGGAACGTCAGTTGCAGTTACTGCTGCTGCCAAAAGACCCCAACGATGACAACAACATATTCCTTGAAATCCGCGCGGGTACCGGCGGGGATGAGGCCGCTCTGTTCGCCGGTGACCTGTTCAGAATGTATCAGAAGTACAGTGAAGGACAGGGCTGGTCGATAGAAACACTCAACGAAAACCATGGAGAGCACGGCGGGTTCAAGGAAATTGTTGTCCGTGTCGTCGGACAGGGCGCATTTTCCCGATTCAAGTTTGAGTCGGGAACGCACCGGGTTCAACGGGTGCCGGAAACGGAATCGCAGGGCCGAATTCATACTTCTGCCTGCACGGTCGCAATCTTACCGGAACTGGAGGATGTTGAGGAAATCGATATCAACCCGGCAGATCTGCGCATTGACACATTCCGGGCTTCCGGTGCGGGCGGCCAGCATGTGAATAAGACTGACTCGGCGATCCGCATCACCCACCTGACCAGCGGGATCGTGGTTGAATGCCAGGACGAGCGTTCACAGCATAAAAACCGGGCGCGGGCCATGTCACTGCTGAAATCGCGTCTGCTCGAACAGGAGCGCAGTCGCCAGCAATCTGAAGTGGCGGAATCCAGACGGCTGCAGGTTGGAAGTGGCGACCGTTCGCAACGCATCCGGACCTATAATTTTCCTCAGGGCCGAATCACCGATCACCGTATCAATCTGACGCTTTACAAACTGGACGAAATACTAGGCGGCAATCTCAATCTGATTATTGATCCCCTGTTGCAGGAATACCAGGCGGACTTACTGGCCGAGATCGGCGCCTGAAGACAATAAGAGCGATACCCGAAGCGATGTTCAACGGTAAAAATGCCGCCAGCACATCCAAGGTGTATTGATGCGGCGATAACAATGTCATCACCAGGGCCAACATAGATGCCAGCAACAAAACCGGCCCGGCTGCCTGATGCCGTTTCCAGTAGAGAACCGCCCACCACAGTGGGTTAAAAACCAGCAGATTCAGGTTTTCACCGGCAGCTACGTGATCTGTAAAAAACCATAAAAAAAGTATCAGTACACCCGCCAAGCCTGATAGCAGGAGCCACCCCTGGACCAGAGCAAGAGGATTCACCACTCTCAACAGACCGCTGGCCACCCATGCAGCAGCCAACAAGCCCATACTCATTAACAAGTACCGGGGCCACCAGTTTCCCGGCACCAGGGGCGGTGGCTTCAGAGAAGACTGATGCAACATCGCATCCTCAAGAACCATCGGCTGCAGACCGTCCGCACCAGAGTAGTCCATGGCTGCCAGGGATGCGGCTAACTCCGACGGTAAAAATAATTCATCCCACCGGCTGACAGGCTGATCAATTTTTGCACCCAGGACAATTTCCAGACCCAGGTAAAGCCAGAAATCCCCGGCTGTGAGCCGACGCGTGTGATCACGCCAGCTTTGCTTTCCCGCAACAGGCTTGAAACTGCTGGCCAGTGCTCCGTCCAGGGCCATATCCAGGGCATCACGAACCCGGGTTGAACAGTTATTGGTGTAATAGTCGTACAGGTAGTCCCGGTTCTCCGGCTGAACTTCATCAATCAGGTACTCCACCAAATGCAAGGATTGCTCCGGCAGGAGACTCAGCCGCTGTACACGGATCGAGCGATTTTCGTTGATATAACTGGAAAATTCACGCTGAGCCGACTGGGCTGCTGAAAAATATAACAACCGGCCCTGCAGAAATCGCAGGAAGAAATTCTTCTGTTCGAAGTCAAAAAAACCGAAATTAAAGACATGGTCAAGCCCCAGGTCCGAGTCACGTATCCAGATGGCGTTATGGCCGAATCGCTGCCAGTAAATTTCACCTGGACCGTAAGTAACCAGCCATACTTCGGTTGAGGGCAGCGGGTTATCTGCAGCCAATGCGGAAGACCAGGTGGGGACTGCAAACAGGCAGAGTAAAGCACACCATACCAGGCCAACCTGGCGCCAACGGGACAGGAGTTTAGTCCAGAACATTCATTTCCAGCGTGATAATGCGGCGGTTGTCGGCCTTGATGACACGGAACTCAAAGCGCTCATCCAGTACCACCATGTCGCCATGCTCAGGGACACGACCAAATTCTGCGAGTAACAAACCACCCACCGTCCCGTAGTCGTCATCACTGAGATCACTGCTGAACATATCATTCAGGTCATCAATCGGGGTCAGGGCCTGAACCTGGTACCGGTTCTCACCAAGAGGCAGGATCAGCGCCTCTTCCTCCTCATCGTATTCATCGTCAATCTCACCAACAATTTCTTCCAGCACATCCTCAATGGTAATCAATCCGGAAACACCGCCGTACTCATCAACCACGATGGCCATATGATTCCGGCTGGCACGAAAATCTCGCAACAACAGGTTCAACCGCTTACTCTCGGGAATGACGGCTGCCGTGCGAATGGTCTCGGCAAGGTCAAACTGCTCGCCGCCGGATGCCAAATGGGGCAGGAGATCTTTTGCCAACAGGATTCCGACGACCTCATCCTTGTCCTCACCGATCACCGGGAAACGTGAATGCCCTGATTCAAGAATCTGGGGAAGAAATCCATCCAGATCAGAGTCATTGTGAACCACGATCATCTGGGATCGTGGAATCATGGCATCGCGAACCTGGGTTTCGGAAACTTCGATAGCGCCTTCCATCATAGCCAGCGCATCAGCATCAATGATGCCGTGCCGGCAGGATTCTTTCAGGAGTGCTATCAACTCATCGCGGTTCCGGGGGTGACTGGAAAACGCCTTGCCGATTCTCTCGACCCAGGTCGATTTCCCGGAACCGCCGCTCGATTGGTCTTCGCTCATGCTGCTAAAGCTGGCAACGCCATTCGCGTCAACACGAATATAGCACTTAATGGGGTCGGCATTCCAAATTCGTCACCCGCTCCGCGCTCAATTCCGGTAGGGGTCAGGAAAACCGAAAGTCTGAAGGATTCCTGTTTCCAGGGGCTCCATCTCAGATGCCTCTTCTTCGGTCTGGTGATCGTACCCAATGAGGTGGAGCGTACCGTGTATGGTGAGGTGAGCCCAGTGGGCTTCAACCGCTTTGCCTTGATCCCGTGCCTCCTCGATAACGATGGGCGCACAGATGATGATGTCCCCCAACAACGTTAACCCAATCTCTTCCGGCAGGTCTGCCGGGAAGGAAAGGACATTGGTGGCTTTGTCCATATGACGATACCGGGCATTGAGCTGCCGGCTTTCTTTGCGATCAACCAGCCGAATCAGTAACTCAGCATCACCCCATTTGCGCAGTGCAGCGCCGACCCAGCTCTCGAACTGTTGATTGGACGGTAGCGGAGCACAGGAAGTCGCATTCTGGACAGCGATATCAAGTGTCACTGGAATACTTCGGCTCGGCTTCATAAGCTTCGACAATGTGTTGCACCATCGGGTGCCGAACGACGTCAGCGGCGGCAAAATAACTGAAACTGACCCCCTTTACAGCTGAAAGAATGCCCAGGGCATGCTTCAGGCCGGACATGTTTTTGTGTGGCAAGTCGATCTGGGTGAGGTCACCGGTGACAACTGCCGTAGAGCCGAAACCGATACGGGTGAGGAACATTTTCATTTGTTCCCTGGTCGTGTTTTGGGCTTCATCAAGGATGACGAAAGCATCGTTCAGTGTGCGCCCCCGCATGAATGCCAGCGGTGCAACCTCGATCACGTTACGTTCGATCAAGGTTGCAACACGGTCAAAACCGATCATTTCGTACAGCGCGTCATATAATGGCCTGAGGTAGGGATCAACTTTCTGTGCCATGTCCCCGGGAAGAAACCCCAGTCGTTCACCTGCCTCTACCGCGGGGCGCACCAGCACAATCCGTTGAACCTGATCGTCCTGCAAGGCAGCCACCGCACAAGCCACAGCCAGGTAGGTTTTCCCGGTTCCGGCCGGGCCAACACCAAAATTAATCGCATGACTCGAGATATTGGTCAGATACTGCTTCTGATTTGGTCCCCGGCCCCGAATCATGCCGCGTTTGGTTTTCACCGTCACCTCAGAAGAAGAATCAGGCGACCCAGACAGCTCCCCCAACTCTGCAACACCTGATTCCTGTAAGTGGAGATTGATCAGCCTGGGCGTCAACACCTCTGATTCAGTGAGGCGGTACAGGTTCGAAAGTAAGCGGCGGGCAGCCCGCACCGGGCGGCTTTCGCCCTGCACGGTATAGAGGTTGCCCCGGCAAAAAATATCCACTCCCAGCCGGGTTTCGATCTGCTTCAGATGCTCATCGAACTGGCCACAAAGATTGGCCAGCCGTAAGGTATCGGCCGGCTCGAGCTCAAAGGTGATCCGGTCACTCATGCAATTGCCGCAGAATGCTGTTGCGGAATTACGACTCGTCCCCGCAAAGAGTGACTTAATGCCTCGGTAATAACAACATCGGTAAATTGACCAATAAGCTGCGCAGACCCGTCAAAATTGACCACGCGATTATTTTCAGTTCGGCCAGCAAGTTGAGCCGGGTTTTTCTTACTCAAACCCTCAACCAGTATCCTCTGGGTCGTTCCCACCATTTCTCTGCTGAACCGGGCAGCCTGGCTGTTGACCAGATCTTGCAAGCGCCTGAGGCGCTCCTTCTTTACTTCCAGCGACAAGCCGTCCGGCAGACTTGCGGCCGGTGTACCCGGGCGAGCTGAAAAAATAAAGCTGAAACTCTGGTCAAAATCGAGCTCACTGATCAACTTCAGGGTATCCTCAAAATCGCGCTCAGTTTCGCCGGGGAAGCCAACGATAAAATCTGATGACAGGCTGATATCCGGCCTCTTTTCGCGCAGACGGCGAATTTTCTGCTTGTATTCCAAGGCCGTGTGACCGCGTTTCATCAAAGCCAGCACCCGGTCAGAACCACTCTGTACCGGCAGGTGCAGGTAATTTGCCAGTTCCGGTACCTCACCAAATGCATCCGTGAGGCTCTGTGAAAACTCCATTGGGTGAGAGGTAGTAAACCGAATGCGCCCGATCCCTTCAATTGCCGCAATATAGTGGATCAGTAATGCCAGGTCTGCGGTCGTTCCATCGTACATGGGGCCGCGATAAGCGTTTACGTTCTGACCCAGCAGATTGATCTCCCTGGCGCCCTTCTCCGCCAGGGTCGCACATTCAGCAACGACACTATCGAAGGGGCGACTGATTTCTTCACCCCGGGTATAAGGAACGACACAAAAGGTGCAATATTTACTGCATCCTTCCATTACGGACACGAAGGCCGTTGGGCCCTGAGCACCCGGTTCCGGCAGATTGTCAAACTTTTCCACTTCCGGAAATGAAATATCAATCGCTGAGTCGCCACTGTTTTTAACCCGGTCAAGCATCTCCGGCAGGCGGTGCAGTGTCTGCGGGCCAAATACCATGTCCACAATCGGTGCACGGTCGATAATAGCTTTTCCTTCCTGACTGGCCACGCAACCTCCAACGCCAATCACCAGGCCGGGGTTCTCACGTTTCAATTTCTTCCAGCGGCCAAGCTGGGAAAAAACCTTTTCCTGGGCTTTTTCCCGAATGGAACAGGTGTTGATCAGGATCACATCAGCCTCTTCTTCCTGATCAGTCAATTCCAGACCATGGGATGCCGCCAGCACGTCCACCATCTTGCTGGAATCGTACTCGTTCATCTGACAACCGTGCGTCTTGATGTATAGCTTTCCTTTCATCGTACCTCGATTCCGTAACCGGCCAGCGAAGCATCCCGACTGGCGAAAAACCCTGCCAGGGGTGCCTGGGAACCGCGTAGAATACACCCAAGGCCACCGATTCGCCATTGCATCTGAGACTTTTTCCATGAAGCCAAGCGACCCGCTCTCCTTGCCTGAATCTTTACTGCTGCGTCTACAGGACTCAAAGCATGTACTGGTGCTTACGGGTGCCGGCATGTCAGCCGAAAGCGGCATTGCAACTTTCCGCGATGCCCAGACCGGCCTGTGGGCCAGATTTCGCCCGGAAGAACTGGCGACACCGCAGGCCTTTGCCGCTCACCCCGCGCGTGTCTGGTCCTGGTACGAGGAACGCCGCCACACAGTCAGGGAAGCAGAACCGCACGCGGGCCATGTTGCACTGGTTGAGATGGAGAAGATGGTTCCCCGACTGTCCATTGTGACCCAGAATGTGGATGCACTCCATCAACGCTCCGGTTCCGGCAGTGTGATCGAATTGCACGGCAATATTATGCGCTCCATCTGCCACTTGACCTCCCGGCCGATTGATGAAGAATGGCTGGAAAATTCCCCTGATTGTCCGCCCCGGTCACCATGGGCCAGGGATGGCCTGGCCCGCCCGGATGTGGTGTGGTTTGGAGAATCCCTGCCTGCAGAAGCCATGAACAGCGCCATGAACGCAGCGGTCAACTGTGATTTCTGCTTCTCCATTGGAACAACATCACTGGTTCAACCCGCTGCCAGCCTCCCGCTTCTGGCCGTGGAAAATGGCGCTATCCTGATTGAAATCAATCCTCAGGAAACACCACTCAGCCTTCATGCGAACCATTGCCTGAGAACTTCCGCATCTGAGGCGTTGACTGCCCTGTTGCACCAATGGAAAACGCGGGTTCAAGACCACAAACCCGGAGCGGGATAGCCTCTGCCTGGGTTATAATTCAAGTGTCGGGAATGTGAACGCTCACCGGGTCACTGCAGCGCAGGCCCCGAGAAATCCGGCATCAATTGAATTCAGGAGCAACGATGAGCCAGACCATGCGAGCGCTGGTGAAACGCGAAGCCGGCACCGGAATATGGATGGAACAGGTCCCGCTACCAAAGCCGAGTACCAATGAAGTGCTGATCAAGGTCGAAAAGACCGCCATCTGCGGTACCGATGTTCATATTTACCAGTGGGATGAATGGGCGCAACGCACCATTGAGCCCGGTTTGGTGATCGGCCATGAATTTGTCGGACGCATCATGCAGTTGGGTGACGGGGTTACCGGCTACATGGAAGGGGAGCGGGTATCTGCCGAGGGCCATATCGTTTGCGGCCATTGCCGTAACTGCCGTGCCGGACACCCACATACCTGCCCCAATACTGTTGGCATTGGTGTTAACCGCCATGGTGCATTTGCCGAATACATTGTGGTTCCGTCCAGCAATTTATGGCCGATTCCGGATGAAATTGCTTCCGAATTGGCGGCATTTTTTGACCCTTTTGGTAATGCCGCCCACAGTGCCTTGCAGTTCGACCTGGTCGGCGAAGATGTATTGATTACGGGCGCCGGTCCAATCGGTATCATTGCAGCCGGAATCTGTCGTCACATTGGCGCACGTCACGTTGTGATCACGGACATCAACGATTACCGGCTCAATCTGGCAAAAAACATGGGTGCAAGCCGTACCATAAACGTTCATAACGAATCCATTGCCGAGGTTGTCGATGAACTACAGATCGACGGGTTTGATATCGGTCTGGAGATGTCCGGCAATTCGACCGCTTTTAATGACCTGTTGCATCACATGTATCATGGCGGAAAAGTCGCACTGTTGGGCCTGTTACCGGATGGCACCGGCTGCGACTGGGATCAGGTCATATTCAAGGGCCTGGAATTGCACGGCATATACGGACGGCGCATGTATGAAACCTGGTACAAAATGACCCAAATGGTTCTGACCGGCTCCCCCCTGCACAAGGCCATGACCCACCACATCCCGATTGATGATTTCGAGCAGGGCTTCGAACTGATGATCAATGGACAATGCGGCAAAGTGGTCTGTGACTGGACAGGAACAATCTGAGCAATGACTGAAATGAATACCCTGGATAGAATCCAGAATACACTGGATGAAATACGCGAAGCCGGGCTCTACAAAGAAGAGCGCATCATCACCACGCCCCAGGGGGTGGAAATCAAGGTACAGGACGGCAGCCAGGTTCTCAATTTCTGTGCCAATAACTACCTGGGCCTGGCAGACGACCCGGACATAATTGCCGCAGCACACCAGGCGCTGGATGACCACGGCTTCGGGCTTGCCTCGGTTCGCTTCATCTGCGGAACGCAGGATCTCCACAAGCAGTTGGAACAGACTATTTCCCGCTTCTTCGGCAGCGATGACACCATACTTTATACTTCCTGCTTCGATGCCAACGGCGGCTTATTCGAAACCATCCTGGGTCCGGAAGATGCGGTAATTTCCGATGCACTCAACCACGCATCCATCATCGATGGAATCCGGCTGTGCAAGGCGCAACGTCACCGTTACCCCAACAGTGACATGCAGGCTCTGGAAGAAATCCTGCAATCAAGCCAGGATTGTCGAACGCGACTGATCGTTACTGATGGCGCATTCAGCATGGACGGCTACATCGCTAAAATCGACAAAATTACCCTACTGGCCGAACGGTATGACGCCCTGGTGATGGTGGACGACAGTCACGCTACCGGTTTCCTGGGCCCGACCGGAAGGGGTTCGGCGGAATACCACGGGGTAATGGATAAAGTAGATGTATTCACTTCCACCCTGGGCAAGGCTCTCGGCGGCGGATCGGGTGGCTTTACCACCGGACGCCAGGAAATTATAGATCTGCTGCGCCAGCGCTCCCGGCCCTACCTGTTTTCCAATACCCTGCCCCCGGCCCTGGTTGCCGCATCGATCCGCGTCTTTGAAAAGCTGTCTGCAAGTACTGATCTACGCGACCGCCTGGAAGAGAATACCCGTTATTTTCGCTCAGCAATGACGGATGCAGGCTTTGAGATCAAGCCCGGCGAACACCCAATAGTACCGGTCATGCTCTACGATGCACCGCTGGCCCAGGAGTTTGCCGCAAAGCTGCTGGAAGAAGGTATTTATGTCATCGGTTTCTTCTTCCCGGTGGTACCCAAAGGCGAAGCCCGCATCCGCGTGCAACTTTCAGCGGCACACGAACGCAAGCACCTGGATCGCGCCATCAAAGCCTTCAAAAAGGTGGGCAAAGAACTCGGCGTTGTCTAAAACTGTCCTGCGCAAGACCACGAAGTACCAAAAGCCGCTTGCCGCCCGTCTCTTTCCCATTCCGGGCCAGCACGCCTGTGAGACGGTGAGTTTCGACAATCTGTACCTCACCGAATCCGTGGTGATGTCACCTGGATAATGGGAAACAGCGCAGCAAACACGACCCTGTTGTGAGTCCTCACACAAGCAATTGGGTAAAGAGAGGTTCGGAAAGGACGCTCTGGGGTAGTTAAGTCCGCTACAGGCTCACTATTGTCCCAGCCAGGCTTCCAGTTCCGTTTGGTAATATTTGACCTTGGCGATACAAAGATCAATACCCTCGAGGGTTTTGGCCAGGTTTCTGGGGCCACCGGCCATCTCTTGAATGCGCTTGCCAAAGAATGTTTCAACTTCGGCCCGTTTTTCAGCATCGCAGAAAGCGCCTCCAACTTCGGTCATGCGACCCCAGCGGTGCTCGGGAACACGTTTGAGAATCCGGTCAATATTTTGCTGAAACCATTGCCAGGTGGCACCCCGGGTTTCTTCCCTAAAGGCTTGGGGAAACAAGATGCTGTAGATTTCGTTATCGCGTAATTCCACTGAGAAAACCAGTTCACGTATTTCAGCCGCTTTGTCCGGATCTCTGGTATGGCCAATTGCCCCAAGAATTCGCCCGCGTACCACCGCATTGGTAGAGCCAGACAGCAGTTGTAGCAGATGATCGACAAAATCATTGCCGAGCTCATTAACTGCGACTGCAAGTGCGGTACCGATGATGATCGGGTTGGCTGCGCCGGGGTGCAGTTCATTATCTGTGCCATAACCGGTGTAAGCACGGGCCATCTTGACAAGTTCCGTCCGCAGTTCTGCTTGTTTGGCCGTTTCAGCCAGAAACTCGACCAACGCGGCCTGCAGACTGGCCTGGTCGCGGTTTTCTGTTTTGGCGAGGCCGACAACGTCAAGCCGGCTCGAGTAGAACGCGGTATAACGCGCTTCGAGGACCTTTTTTTGCCCGTCGCTGGCCATGCGGTCATAGATAAAATCCATTTGGCCCATGGGTGAAGTAACCACCTGCCAGTCCGGACTGGCAATCAGTTGCGGTACGATTGACATCAGCGTGGCAATATCCAGATCACCTGAATTGAACGCACCATTAAGGCTACCGAGCATGGCCATCCTTTCCTCAGTATTCTTCCCCCCACTGTGAGCAAGCAACTTATTCCAGTCATCTTTGCTCATGTTGAAGCGGAAATAACCGGCGCCATCGGCGTTCGGCATAATCCACTCGGGGCAAGATTGCGTAAGTTTAAAGCTGAGTTCCTGTTGTGGCAGCAGTAGGCAGGTCTTACTGGAATCCGCACCGCTACCGGTGCGGATACACACGGGTATTATCCAGAGTTGATCGCCATCACCCGATGAACCCAGGGGGAAATAGCGGGATTGCCTGAGGTGGATGTTCAGGCCCTCGGCACTGCATCGACTGGACAGTTCAAGCAGCGGAAGGCCGGCTTGTTCAATAAATGAATTGAAAGCTGCAATCACAACATCCTCTGGCTGGCTGCCAGAGGCTTCAGCCAAATAGTAGATAAAGTCGTCTGCAGTGGCAGTACCGTACTTGAACTCCTGCAGATAACTGCGCACACCCTGGCGGAAATTTTCCCGGCCGAGAAAGCTTTCAAACATGGAAAGCACCGCGCCGCCCTTGCTGTAGGTGATACTGTCAAAGGCAGTGGAAATGTCATTGTTGCTCAGAATCGGCTGACGGATCTGGCGCGCGCTCACCAGTGAGTCACTGGCCATCACAGCCAAACCCCTGGAAAGTAAATCGCGCCGATAGTTTGCCTGTGGCTCAGCAATATCCATTGCCACATGCGCCATCCAGGTGGCGAAAGATTCATTCAGCCAGATGTCATTCCACCAGGCCGGCGTGACCAGATCTCCGAACCACTGATGGGCAAGCTCATGTGCATGCACCGATTTATACCTGCGCTTACGATCAGGTGTGGCAGTATCATCAAACAGCAACAGGCTTTCCCGATAGCTTATTGCGCCCGCATTTTCCATCGCACCGGCGGCGAAATCAGGCACCGCCAGTATATCCAGCTTGGCCCAGGGATAAGGCATTCCAAAGTAGCTTTCCAGTGCAGTAACTATCGCATTAGTACCTTCCAGTGCATAGGTCAATTGGTCACCTTTGCCTTTCACAGCAATACCCCGCAGCGGCAGTTCACGAGGACGAATATCGGTTGCTGGCAAGGGTTGCCAGTCAACGACGTCAAAATCACCCACTGCAAAGGCGATCAGGTAAGTAGGCAATGGCTTTGTGGTGGCGAAGTGCACGACCTTCAAACCGTCTTTCAATTGACTGGAAATTTCCGGTGTATTACTGATAGCTACCTGGTTCGCGGGCACGATCAGGGTTATATCAAACGGTGTTTTGAAGCCCGGTTCATCGAAGCCGGGGAAAGCCAGACGGGCAGAGATGGCCTCAAATTGGCTAAAGGCATAATCTTCACCGCCCTCAGAAACTTTGTACAAACCTTCAAGGGACTGGTTAAAAGGGCCGCTGTACTCAATCTCAAGAACAACACTGCCACTCACTGCCTGCGGCAAAGTTATCCTGGCAATACCGGATTTATCAACTTGTTCATAGCTTGCATTCAGTGTGCCATCTGCTGTGACAAGCTGAGTTTTACTGACCTCCAGGTTCTTGCCGTGCAAATAGAAGTGATCTATAGCTGTCAACATTTCCAGTTTAATAACTGCATTACCGCCGAACCGGTCCCGTTCCGGCTCGATTGTCAGGGTCAACTGGTAGGCTTGTGGAATGACTTCAGTTCCCAACCGCCCAAGCGGGATATCATCAGCCATAGCCTGTGCTTCAACGGAACTCTCAATTCCCTGCGATGCCGAAAACCGAGACTCGTAAGCTGCGCAGGCGAACAGGCCAAACATGGAAAGAGCGAGAATAGTCAATAGCCGGGGAGTAGTTGGTGACATGGCTGAAAAACCGGCTTTCCTCGTTGGCGCGTGCTACTGCCAGATTTCCATAATGGACTCAACACGGCGGAATCCAACCGGCACCTCAAATTCGGAATCTGGAATATCCTTCTGCTTGAGGCTGACAACCTCGTCGCTGTGAATCGGTATATTACTATCCAGATAGGTCACGTCTTTCATGACATAGCCCTGGGCTTCCAGCTTAAGATAGGCGGGGTCGCGATCCACCATCTCTTCAATGGTTTGAGCCGGGTAACACGCACTAAAACTCTCTGCGAATCTATTTAGCGCCTTGCTCTCATTTGTAAGTTCCGGGTTTTCTACAAGCCATAACTCCTTACGCAACCGGCCTTCGGCCATCACCTGATATTTTTCTGTGGCCACGCCGGCAATGGTATCAACACCTGCCTGCTTAATGCTGATAGCGGGTTTGGCAGGCTTTTGTTCCAGTTGGGGGATTAGCTGCTGAATAGCGGCGCAATAATCCTCGACCATGCCCTGCCAATAGATTTGTTTGTCGCGACGAAGTATACTCAACTTTCCCGATTTACTGTCTAACAAGGATGAGGTGCCGTCCTCTTTTGAGACTTGCTTCAACTTTTCTGAAGACAGGTAGGTCACATCACCGGAGGCATATTCCAACACCCAGCCTGCCCACGCGTTTGCGGCAAAACCAATAACAAACAAAGTAGATAAAAGCGAAAGTTTTCTCATTATGGTCTCCTGATTGCGCTTTGTTGGTTCGTTAAGAACAAGCCGCGCCACGAGTAGATTCAAGTGGCGACCGTTTGTAGCACTGCTTATGGCAGCGCCGCAACCCTCTGCATCATGTTCCGATGGATACATCAGAATTTCTCAAGTGTCTCAACCCATCAGTTCTTCCCTCACCGTGTCTGCCAAGTGCTTCGCCAGACGCTCTACCTGATTCTGATCGTCGCCTTCCAGGGTAACGCGAATCAAGGGTTCCGTGCCCGATGGCCTGAGTATTACGCGCCCTCTTCCGTCCAACTCCGCTTCGATATCCGTTACGATCTGCCTGATTTTTTCTGAGCCGGACAAGCGTTGTTGCCCGGCCGCTGACACGGGAACATTAATCATGGTTTGAGGGAATTTCTGCATACCCTGTTTGAGTTCGGAAAGGCTTTTTCCGCTACGCACCATAATTTCCAACACCAGCAGGGCGCTGACGATTCCATCACCGGTGCTGGTACGATCCAGGGACAGCAAATGCCCGGACGCTTCGCCGCCCAGTTTCCAGCCTTTTTCAGTCAGTGCCCGGTGAATGTGCCGGTCGCCAACCGTGGTCCTCAAAAACGGGATATTGCGTTCCTTCAACGCCAATTCCAGGCCAAAATTACTCATGACCGTGCCGACCACACCACCATCAAGGCTGCCTTCGCGTTGGCGTGCAGTGGCAATAATATACAAAAGCTCATCCCCATCAAGAACCTCACCGTGCCGATCGGCCATGATGACGCGGTCGCCATCACCATCGAGGGCAATACCCAGGTCAGCACCGCAGCTAATAACTTTTTCCTGCATGACCGCCGGATGTGTTGAACCGCACTGATGGTTGATGTTGAGGCCATCTGGCTCATTACCGATCAAGTGAACCCGAGCGCCAAGTTCCCTGAAGACCAGGGGAGCCACCTTATATGTCGCACCATTTGCACAATCAAGTGCGATTCTCATACCTCCCAGCATGATCCCGAAAGGCATGGTTCCCTTACAGAATTCGATGTATCGGCCAGCCGCGTCATCCACTCTCTGAGCTTTGCCCATATCTGCAGAATCAACGGTAAGAAAAGGCTTGTCGAGTTCCTGTTCTATGGCCTGTTCGGTTTCCGGCGACAACTTTTCCCCTTCTGCAGAAAAAAACTTGATGCCGTTGTCCTGAAAAGGATTATGAGATGCCGAAATCACGATTCCCGCACAGGCATACAGGGTCCGAGTCAGGTAGGCAACGGCAGGAGTCGGCATGGGCCCCAACAGCAGAACATTGGCGCCTGCGGCAGCCAGGCCCGCTTCAAGGGCGGACTCAAACATGTATCCGGAAATACGGGTATCTTTGCCAATCACTACCGCGCGCTTACCGCCGTTGGCAAGGACCACCCCTGCAGCGCGCCCCAGTTTCATCATGAAATCTGCCGTAATGGGATGTTCCCCAACCCGACCGCGTACACCATCTGTCCCGAAATATTTCAAATTCATCAGCAGATTTTACCGTTCTGAAGTGGTTCTGTCTTGCTGCCTGTTCACCCGCCGGGAATATCGATAGTCTCCTTGCGGCTCAATGATCTGATTGCAGCTCCCGGGCAACTTTCAACGCATCCACTGTTTCATCAACATCATGAACCCGAACGATGGCTGCCCCTGCCTGCGCAGCCAGAACGGCAGCCGAAATTGAGCCAGCCAGCCTTTGACCGACCGATTTACCCGTCAACTGACCCATCATGGTTTTGCGTGAAATGCCCACCACTACGGGATAAGGAGTAGCGACAAACCTGGGAATCGCTTTAAACAAATCAATATTGTGCCGCAAAGTCTTGCCAAAACCGAAACCGGGGTCAATGAGGATGTTCTGTTGGGGGATTCCCGCCCGCTCACAACACGCTGCCCGGGCCAGCAGAAAATCACTGACTTCTCCAACCACGTCTTCAAATTCAGGCTTGTGTTGCATATTTCCCGGCCTGCCCTGCATATGCATCAGACATACCGGGACATTCTGGGCTGCGGCAGTTTCAAGTGCTCCCTCCGTGCGCAAGGCATATACATCGTTAATCATACCGGCCCCGGCGCTAACAGCCGCCTGCATGACCTCGGGTTTACCGGTATCTATGGATACCGGGAGGCCAGTCTCGCCAACAATAAGTTCAATCAGGGGAATAACACGATCGAGTTCCTGCTCCACGCTGACTGCGAGCGAGCCGGGCCGGGTTGACTCACCACCGATATCGATGATATCAGCGCCAGCTTGAGCCATTCCCATTGCATGTCGAATAGCCCGGTCCCGGTCCACCCACAGGCCACCATCGGAGAAAGAATCAGGCGTAACATTAAGGATACCCATCACCCGGACACGGTCCAGGGTGAGTGATTTGCCCGGGAAGTTCAGTGCATGCTGCAGGGTTCAGACCTGCTCGGCCGGATCACCGATAATTGGGCGCTCATCTGTATCATTCGCTGCCACCTCATTTTCTGAAACATCTGAGTCACTCTCATCCCAGTCTTCTGGCGGATCCGGTTCATGACCTTCCATGATTTGGTCGATTTGATTACTGTCGATGGTTTCATAGCGGATTAATGCGTCCGCCATCAGGTGCAGGATATCAATATTTGATTCCACCAGAGTCCGGGCTTCTTTATGAGCAGATTCCACGATTCGTCTGACTTCCAGATCAATCAGCCGTGCCGTATCATCCGACATGTGCTTGTGTTGCGTGACCGATCTGCCAAGGAAAATTTCGTCCTCATCCTCGGAATAGGCCAGCGGGCCCAGTTTTTCTGTCAGACCCCATTTTGTCACCATGTTACGTGCGATGCTCGTCGCCCGTTCGATATCGTTGGATGCCCCCGTTGTCACATGTTCTGCGCCAAATACAAGCTCTTCCGCCACACGACCGCCGAAGAGGCTGGCCAACTGGCTTTCGAGTTGCAGTACGGAAATGCTGTACTTATCTTCTTCCGGCAGGAACATGGTAATGCCCAGTGCGCGTCCACGCGGGATAATGGATACCTTGTAGACAGGATCATGCTCCGGCACCAGGCGACCAACAACAGCATGGCCGGCCTCGTGATAAGCCGTGAGTTTCTTCTCTTTTTCAGACATCACCATGGATCGGCGCTCGGTGCCCATCATGATTTTATCCTTGGCCTTTTCCATGTACTCCATGGTCACTGCCTTTGCATTATCGCGGGCAGCAAACAGGGCAGCTTCGTTAATCAGGTTGGCCAGGTCGGCACCGGAAAAGCCAGGGGTCCCACGTGCAATGACTTTGGGTTTCACGTCATCATGCAGCGGAACCTTACGTAAATGCACTCTGAGAATTGCCTCACGACCACGAATATCCGGAAGCGGAATCACCACCTGACGATCAAACCTTCCGGGCCGCAGCAAAGCCGGGTCCAGCACATCTGGCCGGTTCGTCGCCGCTATGACGATAACGCCTTCGCCGCCTTCAAACCCATCCATCTCCACCAGCAACTGATTCAGTGTTTGCTCGCGTTCATCATGCCCGCCGCCAAGCCCGGCACCACGATGGCGGCCCACTGCATCGATTTCGTCGATGAAGATGATACAGGGAGCATGCTTTTCCGCCTGGTCGAACATATCGCGGACACGGGACGCCCCAACGCCAACAAACATCTCGACAAAATCAGAACCGGAAATTGAGAAAAACGGAACCTTGGCCTCACCTGCAATGGCCTTGGCCAACAGGGTTTTGCCGGTACCGGGTGAGCCCAGCATCAGGACACCGCGTGGTATGTGCCCGCCCAGTTTCTGGAATTTTCCGGGATTACGCAGGAATTCAACCAACTCGCCCACTTCTTCCTTGGCTTCTTCCACGCCCGCGACATCGGCAAAGGTTACTTTTACCTGATCCTCACCCTGCAATTTGGCGCGGCTTTTTCCAAAACTCATTGCACCTCGTCCGGCTCCACCACCCTGCATCTGGCGCATGAAATAGACCCATACGCCGATCAACAAGAGGATCGGTGCAACCCCGAGGATCAAATCAACCAGCACAGACCGCTCGGCCGGCGGCTCTGCAGTTATTTCCACCTTGTTCTCTACCAGGTCATCAATCAGCTTGGGGTCCGGAGGGCCGAAGGTCTGGAAATCACCCCCATCAAGACCACGCCCAGAAATTTTATTGCCGCTGTCGTTACTCTGAATATGAACCTGAGCAACCTGCCCATTGCGTACATTGTTCAGGAACTGTGAGTAGGTCAACGCGTCCGGGACGTTATTAACCGTCGCGTAGTGGTTAAATATTGAGACCAGAACGATGGCAATGATTGCCCAAGTCAGTAAATTTTTTGCAAGGTCGTTCAATTCGGCTTCCTCAAGCGTTTATGTCATCCGTTTTCCTGCCGGTCTTGCGACCCGCCATACCACTAATTTACTCGACATGGCGTTCCCGGGCCAGCAAATAAACTTCCCGGCTACGAGGCCGTGAGGCCTTTGGCTTTCGTACCTGCACCTTTGCAAACAGGGACCGGACTTCACGGACAAATCCGTCAAACCCCTCACCCTGAAATAATTTGACCAGAAAATCACCACCGGGTTTCAGTTGCCCCCGTACAAACTCCAGGGCCAACTCTGCAAGATACATGGCCTTCGCCTGATCCGTGGCAGCCATTCCACTCATATTGGGGGCCATATCTGACAACACAAGATCAACCCGCTTTCCTTGCAGTGCTTCTTCCAGTGCATGCAGCGGCTCATCATCGGTGAAATCCCCCTGGATAAACTGAACTCCATGAAGAGGCTCCATGGGGAGGATATCCACTGCCAACAGGCTGCCCTTGTTCCCGACCAGCGAGCGAGCCACCTGGCACCAACCGCCGGGCGCTGACCCCAAGTCAACGACCACCATACCCGAACTTATCAACTGATATTTTTCCTGTAACTCAAGCAGTTTGAACGCCGACCGGGAACGTAATCCCTTTTTTTGCGCCAGTTTTACATAGGGGTCGTCAAAATGCTCTGTGAGCCATCTTCTACTGCTTTTGCTTCTCGCCATCCTTGTACTCACTACGTGCTAAAATTCGCTGCCTGAACCCGCAAGTGACATGTACCGCATACGGGTTGAATCAATAACCAGTTTGCCACATCAGGAGGCACAAAATGCCACTGACATCCCAACAAATTCGATACTTGCGTGGTTTAACACATCAACTACAGCCCTTTGTCATCGTTGCAGACAAAGGTCTCAACGAAAATGTAATGATGGAAATTGAGTCTGCGCTGCAGCACCATGAACTGGTCAAAATCAAACTCAGGGCCGATCGTGACACCCGTAAAACCTGGATTGACCGGATAAGCTCACAGTGTTCTGCTGAGAAAGTTCATGTCATAGGCCAGGTCGCGTGTTTTTTCCGGCGCAACAAAAAAAAACCGATCATCGTCCTTCCTGGAAAGTCAAAGTAACTCCGAGTACGGGCGCAGCATGGATCTGATACTCCAAAGGCCGGGAGAGCACCATTTCATCCGCTCTGTTTCGGCCGATGGAATACGGGTGGTCGACCAGCTCTGCACCAAATCCATCATTGTTTCCGCCAATCGCCTCATAAGGGATTGGCCGGTCACTGCTCCAGGGGAAATTGCCGCCAATCATGTCGGGCAGATTCTTGACCTGAAACCCGAGATTGTGCTGATCGGAACGGGTGCGCGCCAGGTTTTTCTCGACCCGGAAATATTAATGC
Organism: Gammaproteobacteria bacterium; assembly: GCA_024279945.1. GTDB lineage: Bacteria > Pseudomonadota > Gammaproteobacteria > Xanthomonadales > SZUA-36 > JAJRRA01. The sequence goes on along the minus strand of JAJRRA010000045.1, from coordinate 92,753 downwards.
AGTGTTACCGGCAAGCAGTTGGTGTTGAAATCATGACCACCCGTGCTGCGTGTGATACATTCAATATACTCGTATCGGAAGGTCGCAAGGTGGTAGCCGGTCTGGTACAGGCCACGATCAATCCATAAGCGGAATATCTTCGAACCCCTCTTTCCGGGAAATATCACGTAACCTGGACAAGGCGCAAAGCTGGACCTGGCGAACGCGCTCCCGAGTTACGCCCAGCAATTTCCCTACTTCTTCCAGGGTCCTGCGGCCGTGACCGTGGAGGCCAAAACGGTGCTCAACCACATCACGCTGCTGTCGGGATAACTGATCCAGCCAGCGATCCAATAACCGTTCTGCAGCCCTACCGGCGTATTCAGTTTCCGGACCACTAATTTGCACATCTGCAATTGAATCCAGTATGGGCCGTGCTGAACCAAAGTTTGCTGATTTATCAGCAGAAGAAGTTGGCTCATTCAACCCAAACAGTTTCTTGACATGGCCTACGGGAACCCGCATGGCGGTTGCTATTTCTTCCTCTGTCGGGCGACGTCCCCTTTTTTGCTCCAACTCCCTGGAAGCCCGTAAATAAACAGTCAATTCCCGAATGATGTGGATTGGCAAACGCACGGTACGGCACTGGTTCATGATGGCCCGTTCGACTGATTGCCGGATCCACCAGGTAGCATAAGTGGAAAACCGGCAGCCACGATCCGGGTCAAATTTTTCTACCGCACGGATCAGGCCCAGATTACCCTCTTCAACCAGATCCAGCAAAGGTAGACCACGCTTGATATAGGCGCGGGCAATTTTGACGACCAGGCGTAAATTGGACTCAATCATACGTTGCCTGCTCGCGACACAGCCGTTCCTGGCAGCACGCGTCAAGGATTTCTCCTCATCAGACGTGAGCAGTCGAGCCCGGCCAATCTCACTCAGGTAGATACGTGTGACATCATTGTTATGGTTGTTTTTTTTGGCAGTCTTGCCGGAAGTGGTCCGTTCAGATGCCACTTTTGCAGCCACCGTTTCCACTCGCTGTCGATCAGTGGACAGTACATTCCTGGATATGGATTGGAAATCCTGCATTCCCCAACCTTGCGTGTTTAGCGCCTGAATCAGCCAATTATCCATCGCAATAACTGATCCGGAAATCGACTCCATCCAGAACAAATTCGTTTTGCAACGCGGACTGGAAACTTAACACTTTCTGAAGGAGATGTCTCTAATTAAGTCTCATTCTCATATCGGGCAGTCTATTAACAGGCCGAAACAATTAACGGCGAGGCAGGTAACTCAGTGGATTCCGAGGTCGCCCGTTAACGCGTATTTCGAAGTGCAGAAGGACTTGATTCCGGTCATTCCTGCCCATCTCCGCAATTTTTGTACCTGCCTCCACTCGCTGACCTTCCACAACCAAACGCTTGCGATTGTGGGCGTATGCACTGAGAAACCGGTCGCTGTGCTTAATGATAATGAGTTCACCATAAGCAATCAATCCGCTACCACTGTACACCACCTTGCCAGGTGCGGCGGCAAGGATAGACTGCCCCTCTTTTCCACCGATATCAATACCCTTCCTGGAAGGGTCATCTGCCTTGTAACTACTGATGATCCGACCGCTGCTTGGCCACATCCATTTTGACGGATCGCTCCCGGCACCAGAGCTGGCAGACCGGGAGTTATCGGTTTTAGTACTGGCCTGTGGTGTCTTCAGCGCCGTCGTGGTGGTTGCAGACTGACTGCTGGATTTACGACCGGCAGCGGGGCTGTGAGATGTACTCTGCTTACCCGACTGGGCCGTTTTTGGCTTGCTACCGGATTTGGCTGAAGACGATGTATAGTGTCGAGGTCGTGTCAACCGCAACTCCTGATCCGGATAGATAAGGTAGGGTGAGCGAATGTGGTTCCAGGCAGCAATATCCCTCCAGTCCAGGCCAAAATTAAATGCAATGGCGTGTAGCGAATCCCCTTTACGAACACGGTAATGGCCATCTTTGGTCGATTGGTAACTACTTCCACCTGTTGTCCGCTTGTGAGCTGGTGCCGGACTGGTCCTGCAGGCAGACACAAAACAGGCTATCAGCACCACCAACAGCGCCCATCCCACCCGGTTCAATGCCCACTCCCGAAATACCACCAGGCTCCTCCTGCAATAAGCACCATTATCAGAACAATCCAACCCGCTGTATCAACCCACCGCCTGAGTCGCTGCGCGCCCTCCTCTCCCATCGCCCGAACCAGGCCGGCGACGAGGAAAAAACGTGCGCCCCGCCCGACCGCCGACCCGAATAGAAAAGGAATCACCGGCATGCCAATCACGCCGGCGCCAACCGTGAATACCTTGTAGGGGATCGGGGTAAAACCAGCCAGCAGTATGTACCAAAAGCCCCATGTCTCAAAGGCATCTACAGCGGAAAGAAATATATCGGCATAGGCCGATGACATCAACCACGGCTCCATCCACTGGAAGGCCCACCGACCAATCGCGTAACCCAACAATCCGCCCAGCACGGAACTGAGTGTACAAAGCGCGGCAAAATGCCATGCTTTTGTGGGCCGCGCAAGACACATGGGGCCAAGCATGACATCCGGCGGAACCGGGAAGAAACTTGACTCGGCAAAACTCAAGCCGGACATAATTACGGGCGCCTTCGGGTGGGCAGCCCAGGCCAGCACCTGGTCATACAGGCGCTGAAGCAGATGCCCATCGAATAGTGTTCCCTTCCTCACACTAGGAAAGACCGCTCAGCATCGGGACAAAAACCACACCCCCAAGATCTTTTTCTTCAAAACTGTCCTCAGTCCGCCGAACAGCAAGCAACCGCTGCATTCCATATTTTTCCACCGGCGCCACGATTACACCACCAATACGCAACTGCTCCAACAGTTCCTGTGGAATCGCCATCGCTGCAGCGGTAACGACAATGCCATCAAAAGGTGCCTGGCTTGACCAACCCAGGTGGCCATCTGCATAGCGCGTATAAACATGGTGCAGACCCAGCTTGTGGAATCGGCGGCGGGCCTGTTTAAGAAGTTCCTCGATCCGCTCAACAGTAAACACTTTCGGAACCAGTGCGGCCAAAATGGCGGCCTGATACCCGGATCCCGTTCCCACCTCCAGCACCTTATCCAGCGCACCACATTCCAGAAGGGCTTCAGTCATGCGAGCCACTACCCAGGGTTGGGAAATGGTCTGACTCAAGCCAATCGGTAAAGCCGTGTCCTCATAGGCCCGGCTGGAAAGTGCTTCGTCAACAAATTCGTGGCGCGGTGTCATTGCAATGGCTTTCAATACTTTTTCATTCTGAATGCCATTGTCGCGAAGTCTCTGCACCAGGCGATCCCGGGTCCCCTGAGAGGTCATACCGATACCCTTTGGCATGCCTTTCAGGTTTCTTTTATGAATCACGCCACGGCCCCCGGGACATGCACCTTATCCACCTCAATTTCTGCTACCCAGCCGGCCACCTGATCCAGTGCCTGGTATCTGGTCAGATCAACGTGGATCGGCGTAACAGATACATAGCCCCTGCGAACGGCGTTGAAATCTGTACCTGGGCCAGCATCCTGTTCCGCGCCTGCCGGGCCAATCCAGTACATGGGCCGTCCCCTGGGATCCAATTCCCGGATGGTCGGCTCAGCCCGATGCCTGTGACCCAAACGAGTAACTTCAAAGCCCCCGATATCAGACCACAACACATCGGGGACATTAATGTTCAGCATTGTATCTGCAGGCAAGGGTTCCTGGCGCAGACGTTGCACCAGTAGCGCAATAGCCTCGGCCGCAGTCTCAAAATGTCGGGGTTTCTCCTTGAAAACCAGAGAAACGGCAATGGCAGGCAAGCCCAGGAACCGCCCTTCCATGGCCGCTGCCACCGTTCCGGAATAAATCACATCATCGCCCAGATTGGCACCGGCATTGATTCCGGAAATCACCATATCGGGATCCTTCTCGAGCAAGCCGGTAAGGGCGATATGAACGCAGTCCGTTGGCGTCCCGGTGACACGAAATCTCCGCTCACCGATCTCGCTGATACGAACCGGCGCGTCCAGCGTGAGTGAATTACTGGCACCGCTGCGGTTCTGGTCCGGGGCAACTATGGTCACTTTGCCCAGTTCACTCATACGCCGTGACAGGACTTGAATACCCCGTGCCGTGATGCCATCGTCGTTACTGATCAGAAAATGCATGCCCTTTCCATTGTTACCGGAAAAATCAGCCACCAAATTAATTTTTTGGGCTGATACTCCGTCATGGTGATATTGTACGGACTTGGTGGGCTGACGGAAATGAATTCAGAAAAAAAGAAAAACCAAAGAGTATGGCCATGACTGGCCTGCTGATTTTCACACTTGCAGGGCTGGCGGCAATCACCTGGTGGCACTTACTTAAAGGAAAGGAAAAAGCACGCTGGGCAGCCTCAATTACCTGCCGCGAACACGAATTGGCATTGATGGACGATACGGTGGTGCTGGATTCAATCCAACTGAAGCAGAATGGACGCTGGCGCAGCTATGTCCTGAAATACCGTTTCGATTTTGCCAAAGATGGAATTCTTCGCAAGGGTGGCAGCGTACTGATCTCTCCAGGACACCGCCCCACCGTGGTCATCAATACCAGCGATGGCCAGTTGATCCAGGAAATACACTAGCACCAGGTAGATTGTATTACTTGACAATTGTCAGGTGGGATCTGCGTGGAGGCTTGTCCGGGCTGATATCCGGATCCGTAGGTGTCAGGGGTTCATCATCCTGGGCAAACATCATGCCCTGGCCATTTTCTTTAGAATAGATGGCCAGAACCGCCTCAAGTGGGACAGACACGGCATGTTGCCTTCCAGAAAAGCGAGCGGAGAAGGTAAGCCACTCATTACCCATTTCCAGTTCATGGACCGCAGCGTTATCGATATTGAGTATGACTTTGCCTTTCTGAACAGCCTGTTCGGGGACATCGACACCGTTAAATCCGGCGTCAACCAGGATATGGGGCGTCATATCGTTGTTACTGATCCAGTCATACAGAGCCCGAAGCAGGTAGGGTCGGTTGGACGTCATTCCCCCGGACATTGGAATCCATCTTTCTGCGCATTCATATCAGGCCAGCCCTTCATTCAGGAGGACCCAAGCACCAGTTCACGTTCAGCCATGGTCAGACTGGTTTTGAAAGAAGCTCTGGAAAAGACTCTTTGTGCATAAATCTCAACCGCGGCGCCAGGCCTACCCAGTTTTACACCATAGTGAGAAAGCCGCCACATCAAAGGCCCCAACATGCAATCCACCAGGGTAAACTCATCACTTAACAAATAATCCTGTACCGTGAACAATTCGTTAGCGGCAAGAATACTCTCCTTAAGTTGTCTGGCCGCCTGTTCAGACTTTTTCCCCGTGCTGGCTTCAATTTCATACGCAAGGGAATACCAGTCCTGCAGAATACGGTGATGCACCAATCTGAGCTGTGCCCGGGAAACAGGATCTACCGGCATCAGCGGCGGATGCGGGTAACGTTCATCCAGATAGTCGTTGATGACACCTGCGTTATAAAGCACCAGGTCCCTGTCTACCAGCGTTGGAGCCTGATTATAAGGATTCAACTCAACCAGATCTGCTGCGGCAGATTCGTCCTGGGAGACGTTGACTATATCAACATTGATCCCTTTTTCAGCGATGACAAAGCGTACGCGGTGGCTATCCAGACCGGTATCGGACGAATAGAGCGCCATGGTTGATCGGCCTCGAACTGATACTGCCACATTTATCTCCTAATTATGTTCGATCATTGATGAATGGCCGGTATTTCTTGCATGGCCCACGGATGCGCTCTCCGGCTAATGTACGTCACGCCAGTATTCGACCTTCAATGCATAAGCCACCAGGGTAAACAGCACCAGAAAGAGCATGACCCAAATACCCACATTCTTTCTTTTTACTTTCGAGGGTTCGCCAAGATAATCGAGAAAGGTGACCAGATCTCTTACCGTCTGTTCATACTCTTGTGGTGACTGCAAACCGGGTGAAGCCAGCTCAAGGTGCTCAATAACCGCTCGTTCATCGTGAGTCGACCAGACTGGCTGCTGAATCCCCTGCAACTGCCATAAAACGTGCGGCATCGAAGCATTGGGCAGCATCAGGTTATTCCATCCACCACTTTCATCCTGATAAAACGATTTCATGTAGGCGAACAGCCAATCGTTTCCACGTGACCTCGAAATCACCGAAAGATCAGGTGGTGTTTTACCAAGCCAGGCCTCGGAGTCTTTTGGTCGCATGGCGATGTCCATCGTATCGCCAATTCTCACATCAGCAAATGCCAGGTCACGCAATACAACGTCCTTGTCGATGCCAAGATCTTCAGCCAGGCGGTTGTAGCGCATGTAACTGGCACTGTGACAAGAGAAGCAATAGTTGACGAACCACTTTGCTCCTCTCTGTACCGCTGCTGTGTCGCGGAAATTGATATTGGCGTTTTCGAGATTTTCTCCACCCGAGCCAAAAACCGGACTCGTGGTCGAAATCATCGCGACCAGGCTGAGAATGATTATCAGGGATTGCTTACTCATCAGTGTGTCACCCGGTCCGGTACAGGCTTGGTTTTTCCTCTGGGACTGAGGAAAAACAGCAAAATGAAAAATGAGAAATACACAAACGTCCACACGCGCATCTCGATGGTCTGGGCCGGTGTTCCCTCCGCCATGCCCAGCATTCCCAGCCGGATAAAGGCAATCGTAAACAGGGCCAGCATCACTTTATACCATGCCCCCTTATAACGAATAGACTTGACCGGCGAACGATCCAGCCAGGGCAGGAAAAAGAGCACCACGATGGAAGATCCCATCAGGATCACGCCCAACAATTTGTCCGGTACAGCCTTGAGAATGGCGTAATACGGTGTGAAATACCACACCGGCATAATATGCTCCGGCGTAACCAGGGGGGTCGCCGGTATGAAGTTGTCACGTTCGAGGAAGATCCCACCCACTTCCGGCCAGAAAAACAATACGAAAGCGAAAAGGAGGAGAAACATACCTACCCCGAAAATATCCTTCACGGTGTAATACGGGTGGAAGGGAATGCCGTCTTTGGGCAACCCGTTCTCGTCTTTGTTTGCCTTGATTTCGATGCCATCCGGGTTGTTCGAGCCGTTCTCCCGCAGCGCAACCAGGTGTAGCAACACCAGCCCCAGCAATGCCAGCGGAATCGCGATTACATGCAGCGCAAAAAAGCGGTTGAGGGTGGCATCGGAGATAAAATAATCCCCCCGAATCCATTCAGTCAGCGCATCACCAACGCTGGGAATCGCCCCGAACAGGTTGATGATCACCTGCGCACCCCAGTAAGACATCTGCCCCCATGGCAGCACATAGCCCATGAAGGCTTCAGCCATCAGTGCCACATAGATCAACATACCAAATATCCACAGTAATTCCCTGGGCTTGCGGTGCGAGCCATACAGGAGGCTTCGAAACATGTGCAAATAGACCAGGATGAAGAAGAACGAAGCACCAGTGGTGTGCATGTAGCGAATCAGCCAGCCCCAGTCGACATCACGCATGATGTATTCAACCGACGCAAAGGCTTCAGTGGCTGATGGCTTGTAATGCATGGTCAGAAAGATGCCGGTAAAAATCTGCATCACCAGCACCAACAGGGCCAGTGAACCCATGTAATACCAGAAATTAAAGTTTTTCGGGGCATAGTAGCCGGTCATGGTGGCGTTCCAAAACGCCGTGACCGGCAAGCGCTTGTCGATCCAGTTCATCAATTCATCAGCTCGCTTGGCGAGTGTGCTGGCAGGCTTGGCCATTATGCAGCTCCTTTCTTGCTTACACCGATAAACAGGGTGTTGTTATCGATGAAGCTGTACGGTGGAATTCTCAGGTTTGTCGGGGCGGGAACTCCCTTGTAAACCCGGCCGGCCAGGTCGAATTTTGATTTGTGGCACGGGCAGAAAAACCCACCTTTCCAATTTTCCTGGAACGGCTGGGGGCCAACCTGAGGCACCATCTGGGGTATACACCCGAGGTGAGTGCAGTGCATATTCACAACCAGGTATTCTTCCTTCAGCGCCCGTGCCTCATTTTGAGCGAAGGGCGGCTGCTCGGATTCCAGTGATTGCGGATCGCGCAAGTCTGGAGTTACTTCTGACAGCAAACTCAGGCTTTCCGGTGTTCTGCGCAATACACCAATGGTCTGTCCACGCCATTGCAGCTTGAGAAGCTGACCGGGTTCCAGTTTTCCTATGTCGACCTGCACCGGTGCCCCCATGGACTGCGCCTTGGCACTTGGCTGCCAGGATTGAATGAAAGGCACTGCGGCAAAACCCGCACCTACGGCACCCACGACTGTGGTTGTGGCGACGAGAAACCGGCGCCGTCCCTTGTTCACGCCATCAGTTGGCATCTGTTTCTCCAGCTAGAAGATAACCCAGCAGGGTCTTGTTAATATTGGAACAATCAATTATCGAGGCACGAAGTCTGAAAACCCGTATCCGGGTAAACCAGTACAATTCCAGCCCCAGCTCATTATCAAACGATCATTTTATCCGATTTACCCCATGTTAAACAATCCATTTACCGATAGAATGGACTATTCGGATCACTATCGTCGTAAAAACAGTAAAAAGAGCGCATCTTTTTTGTTAATCATGTCAAAAAGCCTGAAGTTAATCAGATTCCTGATCCAAGCCATACTGGCGGGTCTTGCCATTGCTTTTGTGGTTATTTATATGTGGCCATCCCTGGCAGGCCGACTTAATCAACCGGTGACGGGGGCAAGTACGCCGGCAGCACCGGTTTTTTCCTATGCGGCAGCGGTGAACCGTGCCGCCCCTGCGGTCGTGAGCATTTACACCCAATCACTGCAACAACAAGCGATAGGTTCCGACCTGGCAGCGCGCACAGGCCGTCGTTATCTGTATCGCATGCGTTCGGACATGGGGTCAGGTGTTTTGCTCAGCGAAGATGGCTACATCCTGACCAATCAACATGTAGTCAACCAGGTGCACAACATCCGTATAAGCCTGTGGGATGGTCGCATTGCCCCCGCAAAGATTGTTGGCTCAGACCCGGAGACAGACCTCGCCGTACTCAAGGTCGACATGACCGGTCTGCCCACAGCCCCGATTGCGGAGAATACCGAAGTCCATGTCGGTGACGTGGTGCTGGCCATTGGTAACGCCCTGGGGCTGAGTCATACGGTCACCATGGGCATTGTCAGCGCAACCGGCAGAAACAACCTGCGTTCGGTGCTCTACGAAGATTTTATTCAGACGGATGCGGCCATTAATGCCGGTAACAGCGGAGGCGCACTGGTCAATGCCAACGGTGACCTGATCGGAATAAACTCGCGCAAACTCGGAGGAAATAGTGGTGCACAGAATATTGGATTCGCCACACCCATTTCCCAGGCACTTAACGTGATGAATCAGATCATTGAATACGGCTCGGTTCGCCGCGGATGGCTGGGCGCCTCTTTTGGCGACCTGCGCGTGACATCAAAAGCGGATGGGGCCACAGGACGGCTCGGCATCAGTGTCCGCGAAGTCGCCAGAGACGGGCCCGCCTGGAATGCAGGCATCCGCCAGGGAGATATTATCGTCAAACTGGATGGGGAATCAGTTGACAACGCGAGTCAGCTTCTGCTGAAAATTTCCCAGCGTGAGCCAAATTCAGAGGTCGAACTCGAGATCCTCCGTCACCAGGAAACCTTCGTGACGCATGCCACTCTCATCCAGCAACCACCACTGAAATAAAGCGACAGTAATTGTTTTCTTGCTGATGGCTCAAAAATAATATCAGGCCTTTGGGAGGGTGACGCCGGTTTGCCCCTGGTATTTTCCGGCCCTGTCTGCGTACGACTGTTCACAAGGTTCATCCGACTCAAAAAACAAAAACTGGGCTACTCCCTCATTTGCGTAAATCTTGGCCGGCAGCGGGGTTGTATTGGAAAACTCCAGGGTAACGTGCCCCTCCCATTCCGGTTCCAGGGGAGTCACATTGACAATAATGCCGCAACGGGCATAGGTCGATTTACCCAGGCAAATCGTCAGGACATTGCGCGGAATGCGAAAGTATTCAACCGTATGCGCAAGCGCAAATGAATTGGGAGGAATAATGCAGACATCACCGCTGAAATCCACAAAACTGTTTTCATCAAAGTGTTTGGGATCAACGATCGCGGAATTGATGTTGGTGAATATTTTGAATTCCCGTGCACATCGAACATCGTAGCCATAACTTGATGTGCCATAGGAAATGCGCTGCTCGCCCTGCTTGCAGCGCCGAACCTGTCCAGGCTCAAAGGGGGCGATCATCCCGTGGGATTCCGCCATCTGGCGAATCCAGTGATCCGGCTTGATGCTCACTGTATCGCGTAATCCCTGCTTATGTGTTCAGGACATTGATCTGCGGCAGATTCAGGTCCAGGTTACGTGGCCTTTTCGCAAGCTGTGCCGCCGTGTTGCGGGCCATCTCGCGGTAGCGGGCTGTCAGTTCGGAATCCGGATCGGAGACAACGGTCGGCATACCTATATCCAGGTCCGCCCTGATCTGCATGGCCAGCGGCAGTTTCCCCAGCAGAGGCACATCATACTCTTCGGACATGCTCTGGCCGCCGCCGGAACCAAAAATGGTTTCTTCATGACCACAGTTACTGCAAATATGCGTACTCATATTTTCGACAATCCCCAGCACGGTCATATCGACCTTACGGAACATCTGCACCGCCTTGCGTGCATCGAGAAGGGCAATATCCTGTGGCGTGGTGACGATGACCGTTCCACTGACCGGCACTTTTTGCGCCAGGGTCAACTGGATGTCTCCGGTACCTGGCGGCAAATCGATCACCAGATAATCCAGTCCTTGCCAGTTGGTTTCAGTCAGTAATTGCTGAAGCGCGGAGGTTACCATCGGCCCACGCCAGATCATCGGCGTGTCTTCTTCAACCAGAAAACCAATCGACATGACCTGCAGGCCGTGCCCTAACTGGGGGATAATTCGGTTGCCGTCCGTTTCAGGCTGACCTGACAGACCCAGCATACGTGGCATGCTGGGGCCATAGATATCAGCATCCAGGATGCCCACACGTGCTCCATCGGCACGCAAGGCCAGGGCCAGGTTGACCGCAGTGGCCGATTTGCCGACACCACCTTTGCCCGAAGCCACGGCAATGATGTTCTTGATCTGATCCTGCGGCTTCAACTCACCCTGCACGCCATGCGGTACAACCCGCCAGTCCAGGCTGACCGAAGCACTTTCGATGTTGGCATCGGCTTCCAGTGCCGCACTAATCGAGCGAAGCAGTGATTCGCGTATGCCGTCAATGGGATAAGCGGCGCGTAAATTAACTGAAACGTTAGCCCCATCGATACTCAGTCCGCGCAACCACCCAAGGCTGACGATGTCGCCCCCCGTATGAGGATCATTAATTTGGGAAAGCAATTTTCTCAGGTATTCTTCATTCAATGTTGACATTCGATTCAGACCATCCGCACTTTTGTTCGTGGTAAAGCCGGTCATTATATCGGTTTATCCCGGAAGCGGGAACATATTAAGACCTGTTATCAGACTGCGGAATGGTTCTTATCAGGCACGGGTCGTGACATAATTCCCGACTCAACTGCGAAACTGCAGAAAACCTGACTCCTGGTCCAGATACCGCATAAAACACATGACAAACAAAAAGAAGCAAATCCTCGTTACCAGCGCATTGCCCTATGCCAACGGCGCAATTCACCTCGGACATATGCTCGAATATATTCAGACTGACATCTGGGCGCGTTTTCAGCGCGCTCAGGGACATGAATGTTACTTCGCCTGGGCGGATGATGCCCACGGCACCCCGGTCATGCTCTCGGCACGAGCCAAAGGGCTAACGCCGGAAGAACTCATTGACCTGATGAATGAGGAGCACAAAACCGATTTTCGTGATTTTGGCATCAGTTTTGACAATTACTCATCTACCCACAGCCAATACAATCGGGAGCAGGTTGAGTATATTTACCAGCGTCTCAATCAAGGTGGTTACATCGAGCGCCGCAATATCAAGCAGTTGTACGATGAAGAAGAGGGAATGTTCCTGCCTGACCGATTCATCCGTGGCACCTGCCCCAAGTGCTCAGCGGAAGATCAGTATGGTGACAGTTGTGAATCCTGTGGCAGCACGTATTCGCCGACTGATCTGCTCAATCCACGCTCAGCGGTCTCCGGGAGCAAACCGGTATTCAGGGAATCAGAACACTATTTTGTCCGGCTTTGTGAATTTGAACAGCCATTGAAAGAGTGGGTGTCCTCAGGCGCACTGCAAAGTGAGGTAGCAAACAAATTGCAGGAGTGGTTCATCGATGGGTTACGGGACTGGGATATTTCCAGGGATGCACCGTATTTCGGTTTCCGCATTCCGGGTACAGAAGACAAATATTTCTATGTCTGGGTTGATGCTCCCATCGGCTATATTTCCAGTTTTCGCGAATTATGTGAACGCAAAGGCCTGAACTTCGATGACTGGTGGGGCCTGGATTCGAAAGCCGAGGTTTATCACTTTATCGGCAAGGATATTGTCTATTTCCATACCCTGTTCTGGCCGGCCATGCTGATGGGCGCCGGTTTACGAACCCCCACTGCGGTTTATGCACATGGTTTCCTTATGGTCGATGGCGCCAAGATGTCCAAGTCCCGGGGCACCTTCATCAAGGCCCGCACCTACCTTGATCATCTCAATCCCGACTACCTGCGGTATTATTTTGCCGCCAAACTGGGGCCGGGTACCGCAGACATTGATCTGAACCTGGAAGATTTTGTCCAGCGCGTAAATTCAGATGTTGTCGGTAAAGTGGTCAACATCGCCAGCCGCTGTGCGGGTTTTATTCAGCGCAAGTTTGACGGCAAGCTGTCCGACATATTACCCGCCCCGAAACTCTACAACTCGTTCATCGCAGCAAGAAATGACATCGCTGCCGACTTTGAAGGACGCAACTACCAGTCGGCCATCCGCCGGATCATGTCCCTGGCAGACGAAGCCAACCGCTACATAGATGATGAGAAACCCTGGCAGCAGATCAAGCAGGAAGACCAGCAAGAGCATGTTCAGCGCGTTTGCACTCAGGGTATCAACCTGTTCCGTATTCTGATCACCTACCTGGCTCCGGTCCTGCCGTTTACCGCGGACAAAGCCGCAGCCTTCCTGGGCCGGGACATCAATGACTGGCAAGTACTTGACCAGCCCATGCTGGACGTTCCACTCAATGCCTTCCAGCCACTGGTGACCCGTATTGATCCGCTCAAAATCCAGGCGATGGTCGATGATTCCAAAGAATCCCTCAAACCCGCAGAAGAAGGTGCAGCACCAGATGATGCAATGGATATAGAAGATCTGGCCGACGAAATCACCATTGATGACTTCCTGAAAGTTGACCTCAGAATTGCCCGGATAACGGCAGCAGAAGCCATCGCAGAGGCCGATAAACTGCTGAAACTGACGCTGGATATCGGTGGCGAAAGCCGCACCGTATTCGCAGGCATCAAATCCGCTTACGACCCGGCCACACTGGTCGGACGCTACACCGTTGTGGTAGCAAACCTCAAAGCGAGAAAGATGCGTTTCGGCACATCCGAGGGCATGGTGCTTGCGGCCGGTCCGGGTGGAAAAGATCTGTTCATCCTGGAACCGGATCCAGGTGCAAAACCAGGGATGCGGGTAACTTAGTGCTCCATCAACATGATAATTGCGGATCCAGTTGGCTTGTGCTGATATGTCCAACTACCTGCTGATACTCGTCAGCACGGTGCTGGCGAATAATTTTGTTTTGGTCCGTTTCCTCGGGCTATGCCCTCTGATGGGGGTATCGAATAAACTGGAAGGCGCCATCGGAATGTCTGTGGCCACCCTGTTCGTATTGACGGTATCCTCGGTGTCCAGTTACCTGCTCAACCGTTACCTGCTGCAACCATTCGAGTTGGAATACCTGTCGACACTGGGCTTTATTCTGGTCATTGCGGTCACCGTACAATTTACCGAACTGCTCATCCGTAACACAAGCCCTTTGCTTTATCGAATCCTGGGTATTTTTCTGCCCCTGATTACCACTAATTGCATCATACTTGGTGTCGCGCTGCTGAACGTACAGGAGCAACATAACCTGTTGGAGTCTGCACTGTATGGCTTCGGTGCAGCAAGCGGGTTCGGGCTGGTCCTGGTGATGTTTTCCGCGATGCGTGAACGGATTGCTTTCGCTGATGTTCCGCTTCATTTCAGGGGCGCCCCCATCGGCCTGATCACGGCAGGCCTGATGGCGCTGGCATTCATGGGTTTCACAGGCCTGGCGAATCTCTGAAGTGCTGACCGCTATCCTTTCAATCACGTTCATGGGCGGTTTATCCGGCCTCGGACTCGGTTGGGCTGCATGCAGATTTCACATCGAATCCGATCCGGTGCTTGAGCGAATAGAAGCCCTCCTGCCGCAAACCCAGTGCGGCCAGTGCAACTACCCGGGGTGCAGGCCCTATGCTGAAGCCCTGGCCAACGGGGACGCTGCCGTCAATCAGTGTCCGCCGGGCGGAGAGGCCGGCATCAGGGCACTGGCAGATCTGCTTGGAATTGAACCCATGCCGTTCGATCCCGGGAATGGCGAGGAAAAGCCAAAAACCGTAGCCCGGATTGATGAACTGGCCTGCATCGGCTGTACCTTGTGTATCCAGGCCTGCCCGGTGGATGCGATCCTCGGCGCGACGAAACAGATGCATACAGTTATTGAGTCAGAGTGTACCGGCTGCGACCTGTGCCTCCCGCCCTGCCCGGTCGATTGCATCGAAAAGGTGATCCGCTATCCGGACGTGGACGACTGGCGCTGGTCGATACCCCGGCCAACGGCATCCGGAGCCACTATGGCAGCAAATGAAATACTGCCTGCGGGTCAACACTGATGCATATCGATAGTGTAGAACAGGCACGCAACGCCGGAGAACAACTGCACCATTTCCATGGCGGTCTCCACCTGCGCCACAACAAGAAAATATCCTGTGAAACCCCTCTGGCGCAGGTTCCCCTGCCCCCACTCCTGTTTGTTCCCCTGCTCCAGCAATACGGTGGGGAAGCCGAGGCCACGGTAGAGACGGGGCAGAAAGTCCTCAAAGGCAATGAGATCGGCTGCTTCACCCACCTGGGCGGCGGTTGCGTACATGCTCCGACCTCGGGGACCGTGACCGCCGTGATCCATCGGGCGATCAGCCATCCCTCCGGCGCAGACGGATGCTGTATCGTTATTGAGCCCGATGGACTGGATCGGTGGGAAGAGCTTGAACCGATTCCCAACTGGCCCGATGCAGATCCAGCCCTGCTACGGGAGAAGATCAGGAACTCGGGTATCGTCGGCCTGGGCGGTGCAGTGTTTCCCACTGCTTTCAAAACCGACGATGCCGCGAGGCAGGGAATTCATACGCTGATCCTGAACGGAGCGGAGTGTGAGCCTTACATCAGCTGTGATGAAATGCTGATGCGGGAACAGGCGGATTCGATCGTACTGGGTGCCCGGGTTCTGCTGCGGGCAACCGGAGCCACCCGAACCATAATCGCCATCGAAGACCAAATGGGCGCGGTGAATCAGGCGCTGAAACAGGCAGTGAAAAGCGCTGGTGATG
Organism: Gammaproteobacteria bacterium; assembly: GCA_024279945.1. Taxonomy (GTDB): domain Bacteria; phylum Pseudomonadota; class Gammaproteobacteria; order Xanthomonadales; family SZUA-36; genus JAJRRA01. The sequence goes on along the minus strand of JAJRRA010000045.1, from coordinate 77,136 downwards.
ACCGTATCGAGATTATCAAGGTCACCACGATCTATCCCGAAGGCGGAGAAAAGCAGCTGATCCAGGTTCTTACCGGCCTTGAAGTTCCCAGCGGAGGATGGCCCGTTGACCTCGGCCTGCTTTGTCAAAATGTGGCAACTGCCACCGCCGTCGCCCGCGCCGTGGTGGAAGGAAAGCCACTGCTTGAGCGGATTGTTACGGTCACCGGTAACGGCATCCGCAAGCCCCGCAATCTGGTGGCGCGCATCGGCACACCCATATCAGACCTGGTCGAACAGTGCGGCGGTTATGCAAACGATGTGGCCAGGCTGGTGCTGGGCGGGCCCATGATGGGATACGCGCTGAATTCTGACGCCAACCCGGTGATCAAGGCGACCAATGGCATCCTGGCGCTGACCGCGCGCGATATCCGGCCGCTCCAGGCAGAAATGCCCTGCATCCGATGCGGCGAATGTGCGCGTGTCTGTCCGGCTGTACTGCTTCCGCAACAACTGAATTGGCTGATCCGGAACGAGCAATGGGATGATGCTGCAGAACACGGACTGGCCGATTGCATCGAATGCGGCTGTTGTGATTTTGTCTGCCCCAGCCATATCCCCCTGGTCTCGTGGTTCCGCTTCGGCAAGTCTGAGTTGCATGCGCTGGCAATTGAGCGAAAACAGGCGGAAACGGCGAAACGCAGGTATGAGGCACGAGAAGCGCGTTTATTGCGTATCCAACATGAGCGCCGGCAACAACTGGAAGAAAAAAAGCAGGCCCTCAGGGGCGCATCGGGCAAGCGGAAAAAACTCGCTGAAGCCATCAGCCGCGCCCGGCAGGATCGAAAGCAATGAGCCGTCAATTCGACACCGGCGCCGCACCGCACTTCCCACCGCAATCGACGGTTGCCGGTGTGATGCAGCAGGTACTCTATGCGCTGATTCCAGGCATCGTCGCCTACGCCTGGTTCTTTGGTCCCGGCATCCTGGTGCAAATCCTGTTGGCAGTGATTTTTGCCCTGCTGTTCGAAAGCCTGATTCTGAAAATACGCAAACAAGCCCTGAAGCCGTTTCTTGGCGACTGGAGCGCTGTTGTCACCGCTGTGCTGTTTGCCTTGTGCCTGCCGCCGCTAGCGCCCTGGTGGATCACCCTGCTTGGCATGCTCTTCGCCATTGTAGTGGCCAAACATCTGTATGGCGGCCTGGGGCACAACCTTTTCAACCCCGCCATGGTCGGCTATGTGGTTGTCCTGATCAGCTTTCCACAGCTTATGACACTGTGGATTCCACCCGCATCGATTGCACCCCATGTGTTGGGGGTTGGCGATGTATTCAGCGCCATTTTCACTGGCAAACTACCACCGGGCCTGACCTGGGACACGGTTTCCGAAGCGACGCCTCTGGATGTTATTCGAACCAGTCTCGCTTCTGGCCAGATGGTCTCTGAAGCCCGGCAATCCCCCATTTTCGGAAGCTTCGGCGGCCTGGGTTGGGAGTGGATCGCCAACCTGTTCGCACTCGGTGGATTCTGGCTGCTGTGGCGCAGAGTGATCAGTTGGCAAGTACCGGTGATGATGATCGGCAGTGTCGTGTTCCTGGGACTGGTCGCTTACCTGATCGACCCGGGGAGCAACCCTGTCCCATTGCAACACGTATTTTCAGGCGCCCTGGTGCTGGGGGCGTTTTTCATAGCGACTGATCCGGTCAGCGGTTGCACCAGCAGTCGCGGGCGACTGATTTTTGGCGTTGGCGTTGGGATAATCACCTTGAGTATCCGGCGCTGGGGCGGCTATCCTGATGGCGTCGCGTTCGCCGTTTTGCTGATGAACATGGCTGCACCGCTGATCGACCGCTATACACGCCCGCGAATCTTCGGCCATTGAGAGCAATTCTTGATGAGTTTTACCCATAAATCCGTGTTCCGCAGCGCCGCCTCGCTGGCCTTGATAGCAATCATGGGCACCACACTGTTGGCGGGTGTCAACAGACTGACCAAAGCACGAATCGCCGCGCAGGAAAAAAGAGTCATTCTCAACCAACTGGGGCAACTCATCAGCCCCGACCGTTATAACAACGAGCTTCAGCTTGACTTGTTTACCTTTCAGGATGATCTCTATTTCCCCCAGGGGCAGACGGTCGTGACCTACCGTGCCAGGCTGGATGACAAAGCTGTGGCTGTGGTAATGAAGATTGCTGCAGTGAACGGCTATAACGGGAAGATCAACCTTCTGGTCGGCATCAACGAAGACGGTACGCTATGCGGCGTGCGAGTGACATCTCACAAGGAAACCCCCGGTTTGGGCGATGCCATCGAACTTGAAAAAGACGACTGGATCCTGGGTTTTTTTGGTCGCTCTCTGGATAATCCACCACCCGCTGGCTGGGCAGTCAAGCGCGATGGTGGTGAATTCGACCAATTTACCGGTGCAACCATCACACCCCGGGCCGTGGTTGATGCCGTACGGCTGGCCCTGGAATATTTTTCCGCTCATAAATCCTTCCTGTTCGAGTCAGCGGTGAATCATGCAGATTGACTATCAACAGGTTTTCTCCGATGGCATCTGGCGCCAAAATACCGGTCTCGTCGTGTTACTCGGTCTGTGCCCGCTGCTGGCGGTAACCAATACCGTCATCAACGGCCTGGGTCTGGGCCTGGCCACTATCCTCACCCTGGTTTTTACCAACCTGACAGTGTCGCTGACCCGTGGCCTGGTGCGACCGGAAATCCGAATTCCTGCTTATGTCCTGATCATTGCTTCAGTGGTCACTGTCATCGAACTCCTGATGCAGGCCTGGCTATATGACCTCTACCGTGTGCTGGGAATCTTCATCCCGTTGATCGTCACAAATTGCGCCATTCTTGGCAGGGCCGAAGCTTTCGCTTCACGCAATGCTCCCCTGCCCTCCGTGGCCGACGGACTGGCAACCGGCCTGGGATTTTGCCTGGCGCTGGTGGCCCTGGGCGCATTCAGGGAAGTCATTGGGCACGGAACGCTGATGAGCCAGGCCGGGCTGTTGTTCGGAGACCTGGGTGCGTCGTTGCAGCTCAGCATTATCCCGGACTATCCCGGTTTCCTGCTGGCCATGCTTCCGCCCGGAGCGTTCATCAGTCTCGGCTTGCTGATTGCCGCAAAGAGTTGGCTTGATACACACCGAGCAGCAGCTTCACCGTCTGCGCAACAAACAAAAGCTAATACAGACTGCCAGAATGGGAATCCGTAAATGAAAGCTGCTGACAGGAAAGAATTCTTCCGGCGCCTGGAGGCAATAATGCCCCGGCCGAAAACCGAGCTCGAATACCAAAGCACATTTGAACTCCTGATTGCCGTCATGCTCTCCGCCCAGGCCACCGATGTCAGCGTAAACAAGGCGACCCGAAAACTCTTTCCCCGTGCCAATACTCCACAAAGTATTCTGAATATGGGCGAGGATGGCTTGAAGCGCTATATTCGAACTATTGGCCTGTATAATTCGAAAGCGGCCAACATCATCAAAACTTGCCGAATCCTGTTGGAAAAACATAACGGAGAAGTCCCGGGAAACCGGAAATCACTGGAAGCATTGCCTGGTGTCGGGCGAAAAACGGCCAATGTAGTCCTCAATACAGCCTTTGGCCAACCGACCATCGCAGTGGACACTCACATCTTCCGCCTTGCCAACCGAACCGGGATGGCCAGGGGAAAAACCCCACTCCAGGTGGAATTAAAACTCCTCAAAGCCGTACCGAAAGAATATCTGCATGATGCCCACCACTGGCTGATACTCCATGGGCGATATACTTGCAAAGCCCGTAAACCCAACTGCACCGAGTGCATTGTGCGGGATCTTTGCAGTTTCAGAGACAAAACAATCAACGATTGATAGAACTCATCCGGGTCAATGTAGTCCAACCGTTGCGGTTTCAGGATTATTTTTCCGCGAGTGAAATAATCCGGGCCGGGGGTCGGTCTACTACCCTGAATTCGCGCCTGTTTTTGAAAACACCGAATATTCTGATAGGCTATGACGCGACTGAACCGGGGGCTGTGCTTGTGCAATCTGATCCAAAAGCCAGTCCCTGAACCGAACCGATTTACAGCATATTATTTGTACACATTTTTTAAACTGAGGGCATTTTGGCCCGAATATACATACTTGGAGGTTCCAACCAATGGCTAGCAAAACCATGATCGTTAAACCCATCGCAGCAGCAGTAGGTATCGCATTTATTTCATCACTGGCTTTCTCAAGCACCACACTGGCAGCCAGCAATCCCTTTGCCAGCACTGACCTCAACAGCGGCTACATGCTGGCCAGCGGCGAGAAGGGCAAAGAAGGCAAATGCGGCGAAGGCAAATGTGGCGCCAACAAAGCCGAAATGATGGAGAAAATGAAAGGCGAAGAAGGCAAATGCGGCGCCAACAAAGCCGAAATGATGGAGAAAATGAAAAGCGAAGAAGGCAAATGCGGCGCCAACAAAGCCGAAATGATGGAGAAAATGAAGGGCGAAGAGGGCAAATGTGGCGGTAACAAGGCTGACATGAAGGCCGGGATGGAAGACGGAATGAAAGGCAAAGAAGGCAAATGCGGTGCCAAGCACATGAAAGACTCAGAAGGAAAATGCGGCGCCAACAAGGCCGAAAAGATGGAAAAAATGAAGGGCGAAGAAGGCAAGTGTGGTAGTAATAAGGGGTAAAGGAGTGCAGAGAGTACATACGGTAGTCAGGTTGTTTGCCGGAACGCTGCCGTTCCCGACCGGATATGCGCTAATCCCGTGAATACTGACGCATACCCCGTCCGGGGAGCCGGACTTGGTTTGAGGCGGGCCCTTCTGGGCCCGCTTCGCACTCACGGTCTGGATAAAGTGGATTTTATGGAGGTTGCACCGGAAAACTGGATCAACGTCGGCGGCCAACTGGGCCGGTCATTCCGTGAATTTACCGATCGTCTGCCTTTTGTTTGCCACGGCCTGTCCTTGTCCATAGGCGGCCCTTCTTCGCTGGACGAAACATTCCTCCATCGCGTGCGACAGTTTCTCGACAGGCATCGGATTCGTTACTACAGCGAGCATCTGAGTTACTGCACTGACGACGGACACCTTTACGACCTGATGCCAATCCCCTTTACCGGTGAGGCCGTGCACTATGTTGCGGAACGTATTCGCCGCACCCAGGATATTCTCGAGCGACGTATCGCGGTGGAAAACGTCTCCTACTATGCTTCACCGGGTTCAGAGTTAAGTGAAATTGAGTTCATTAATGCCGTACTGACTGAGGCGGACTGCGACCTGTTACTGGATGTAAACAATATTTATGTCAACAGCATCAACCACCGCTACGATGCAGTGGAATTTCTGCAGGGTCTGCCGGGGCATTTGATTGCTTACGGCCACATTGCCGGTCACTTCCAGGAGGCAGAGGACCTGGTCGTCGACACGCACGGTGCAGACGTCATTCCCAGCGTATGGGACCTGCTCGACAAAGCCTACGAAACCTTCGGCGTATTCCCCACCCTGCTGGAACGGGACTTCAATATTCCACCAGTCGATGAACTGATGAGCGAAGTCCGGCATATCGCCGCAATACAGCAAAAATGGCAAAACCATGCCGACACATCCAAAAACCGTAAACAGGCCTGAAACGCTGCACTCGCTGCAAACCCGTTTCGCGGCTCACATCCGGGATCCGGAAAATCACGCGGCTCCCGCTGATGTCGAAGATCGGCGAATGGAGATTTACCGCCAGCTTTTTTTCAACAACATCAATGAATTTCTTGCCAGCAATTTTCCTGTGCTGCGCCAGCTTTACGATGACGGAGCATGGCAACAACTGGCAAGGGATTTTTACACCGAACACCGCTGCCAGACACCGCTGTTTCCTGAATTGCCGAAAGAATTCCTGCGTTATCTCCAGGATCAGCGACAAGACCGCCCCGGTGACCCGGCGTTTCTGCTGGAGTTGGCGCATTACGAGTGGGTGGAACTGGCACTTTCAATGGACGAGCACGAGTTGGATGACATCGAGGCAAACAGTAAGGGGGACCTGATGGCGGAGGTTCCGGTGCTTTCCCCGCTGGCCTGGCTCTTGAGTTACCGTTATCCGGTTCACCGGATCAGGCCTGGTTTCGAACCTGAGAGCCCACCCGATCAGGCTACGCATATCCTCGTTTACCGGAACCGCAGCGACCAGGTTAAATTCATGCTATTAAATGATGTTTCCTATTTGCTGGTGAATCTCTTGCAAGAAAACCAGGGCCTTACCGGTCTTGAATTACTAAGCGAAATCGCGGGCAAAATCAATCACCCGGATCCGTCCGTGGTGATCGATAACGGCAAAACGCTACTGCAGGATTTATGTAGCAAAGACATCCTGCTGGGTACCCGGCCCGCCTGACCATCGCGGCAGCCGATCACTGAATAAAAGCCCTGGGAGATACTGGATGTACGACCTCTACGACAAGCTCACCGCCCGCCTGCAAGCCGGTGGAGACTATGTTTGGCCACTGGTTCTGCGCCTGATCATGTTCTGGGAATTCTGGGAATCGGGTACGGAAAAACTACACGGCCAAAACTGGTTTGCCCAAATCCCCTGGGCTGACTGGCAAAAAGGCTTTCCCTGGCCGTTCAGCGCCATCAGCCAGGATTTGAACTGGGCGGCCGCTACCTGGGGCGAACTCATCTTCTCCGTGATGATACTGCTGGGCCTGTTCACCCGGTTTTCCGCAATTTCCCTGGTCGTCATTACGGCCGTAGCAACGGCTGCGGTCCACTGGCCCGCTGACTGGAGTTCATACCAACAGCTTTGGCAAGGCTACGTCATAACCAGCACGGGCTCGGGTAATTTCAAGCTACCCCTGATCTTCATCGTCATCCTGCTGCCACTGGTATTTCATGGCGGCGGGAAAATCAGCCTGGACTACCTGCTGTTGAAGCTGACTGGCCGCGATACCAACAGGGTAGACCGTATTGGTGACGGCTTTGCGGCTGCACTGGTCTTCTCTGTGATGGGTGTGACCACGATATTCCTTGAACCCGTCTGGGGAATCAGCTTCTTCGGTCTCGCAATTCTAACCGGTCTGACACCGGCCCTGAGACGCTAGCATTTTGCATCGTAATTATTTTGGCCCGCGTAAACCTGTCATTACTCAGTGGGCCTGCTCAGCGGCAGCGGTTCGGGCTTCAGTATGTACCCTTGCTCACGCAACAATGCGACCAAGCCCTGGTCACCAGCCAGATGCAGGGCGCCGACGGCCACGAACACCGATGATTTTTCCAGCAATGGGAGTAAAGACTCCAACATATGATGATTTCTGGCGTCAATGCCCCGCTCAATAAAGTATTTTTTCGCCTCAGGCGTCAGCATATCCATCTGATCTTCCGCTTCCTTTCGCAGTGCCTGCAGGTCGCCCGCCAGGTAGCTGTCCACCATCTGCCCATGTATCTTAGCCATCTGGTCAAAATCAGCCAGCGCTTGATCCAGCAATTCCAGTTGCTGCCCCGTCGGCATATCTTCCAGAAAAGACAGTTGCTGGTCCAGGGTTTCCAGGCCCACCACCCGCAGTCCGCTGCCGGAGGCGCGAAGAGACAAGGAGAAATCCATGAACAAGCCGGTTTCAGGTGGTGGGACACTCAACGTCATGACCACGGCCCATATTTTCATCGTTTCCAGCCAGTTACCCGGTACTTGATAGTAGGACGACATCAAATTGCTGACCTTTTCGAAGCGCTCCGGGCCAAGCCGGCCGGCAAGATTTGTACCATCCTGGTAATGCATGAATTCATTCAGCTTCTTCAGAGTCGGCATATCCGGCACCAACTCCATCGCAAATACCTGATTTGACCCAAGTTGTTCAAGAAATGATTGCGGGAAATCCAGCACCCTTGGATCTTCACTGTGGATGGTGCCAAGCAGATACCCCACCTGACGCTCACCTGCCATGATGGACCAGTAGATAGCCTTGTCCTGAGCCGCCGGCAATGGCGTTGAAAACAGGATAAGAACAGCGATAAAAAGCGGCGATACAAACAGCAACGCCGGCTTAGGGGAGAAGCCTGTCGGTCGCAGAAATCCCTGAAACGGAGTGAAAAATTTCATCATGGCAATTTGTTACACAATCCCTTATGCTCGGCGGCTTACGTGATGGGGTCCATTATGCCGCGCATTGCCGATAGATTCAGGGGATTTCTTCCCGTTGTAGTAGATGTAGAAACCGGGGGGTTTAATTCTCAAACGGATGCGTTGCTGGAAATCGCCGCCTGCATTCTCAAGATGGACGACTTCGGGCGCCTGTTTATAGCCGAAACGGTCGCAGTCAATGTCGAGCCTTTTGAGGGGGCCAATATCGATCCCAAATCGCTGGAAATCACCGGAATTCAACTGGACAGCCCGCTACGTATGGCGCTGCCGGAGAAAGAAGCCCTGCGCCAGATTTCGCAACCGGTGCGCAAGGAAGTGAAATCAACCGGTTGCCAGCGAGCCATCCTGGTGGGCCACAATTCCTTTTTCGATCTTTCCTTTCTGAATGCCGCCCAGCAAAGGACCGGATTCAAGCGCAGCCCGTTTCACCCGTTTAGTTCATTTGATACGGCCACTCTTGGCGGCCTGGCCTTCGGACAGACGGTACTCGCACGTGCGGTACAGTCCGCCGGTATTGATTGGAATGAATCTGAAGCACATTCAGCAATCTACGACACCGAGAAAACAGCAGCCCTGTTTTGCGCAATCGTTAACCGGTGGAAGATTCTTACCGGATTCTAGAAATATTTTTGGGAGCCCCGATGAACCAGCACCTGATGAACACCTATGCCCCCCTGCCGCTTGCATTTGAACGTGGTAAAGGTGCCTGGCTGTGGGATACCAAAGGAAAACGCTACCTGGACGCAATCAGTGGGCTGGGTGTTTGCGCCCTCGGTCATGCTCATCCTGAGGTAACACGCGTGATAGCCGAACAAGCCGGCAAGCTGATCCATACCGCAAACCTGGCTCGCATACCCTGGCAAGAGAAGCTTGCCGATGCGCTAGCGGAAATCACTGGAATGGATCGTGTCTTTGTAGCCAACTCCGGTACCGAAGCGATTGAATGCGCCCTTAAGATCACCCGGATCATCGGCCACCAGCGTGGTTTCAGCAGCCCCGGCGTTATCGTGATGGAAAACAGTTTCCATGGCCGTTCGCTGGCCGCACTTTCGGCCACCGGAAACCGCAAGGTCCAGGCCGGGTTTGAACCCCTGGTCGGTGGTTTCCTGCGCGTACCGTTTGCCAACTCCGATGCAGTGGCAAAAATTGCCGAGACCAGCAATGAAGTAGTCGCTGTGCTGGTAGAGCCAATCCAGGGCGAAGCCGGTATCCAGGTGCCGGAAAACGGCTACCTCGAGGCTTTGCGCGCACTTTGTGACGAACAGGGCTGGTTATTGATATTTGATGAAATCCAGTCCGGTCTGTGCCGTACCGGAAGGTGGTATGCCCACCAGCACGAACCGGTTCAGCCCGATATCCTCACCACTGCCAAGGCCCTGGCAAACGGTGTCCCCATTGGTGCCTGCGTGGCGCGTGGCGCAGCGGCCGATGCCTTCAGCCCCGGTCGGCATGGTTCCACTTTCGGCGGCAACCCACTGGCTTCCCGCACCGCCTGTACCGTGCTCGATATCATGACATCACAAAATCTGAATGCACATGTGGCGGAAACCGGGGACATAATGTTTGCGGCATTCAGGTCCCGACTGCAGGACCATCCTTATGTTGAGGACATTCGCGGTCGCGGCCTCATGATCGGTATTGAAATGAACCAGGATGTAAATCCCTTAAAGCATGCCGCCCTCGAGCAGGGTTTGCTGCTGAACATCACCAGAAACAACATTATCCGGCTACTCCCCCCCCTGATCATTGATGAGGCCCAGGCTGAGCAGATCGTTGATACGGTCTGCAAGCTGATCGAAGAACTGGACTAACCCGGCTCCCACTGCCCCTGCCAAAAGCAGCGCATCGACACCGCATTGGCGGCGCAGACCGATGGCCTGTATTGCCTTGGATATATTAATTTCATATTGAAATTATTACTGATTGAGACTATATTTACCTGCAGCATTGATAGGCCCGCGATGAATCAAGAGGAAAACAAATGAAAACGATTATTGAACCTTTCCGGATCAAAGCTGTGGAACCGATCCACATGACATCCAGAGAACAACGACAGGCACTGATTGAGCAGGCAAACTACAATCTGTTTGCACTTCAATCCAAAGATGTCCTTATCGACCTGCTCACTGATTCGGGGACTTCCGCGATGAGTACTGCCCAGTGGTCAGCACTCATGCAGGGGGACGAGTCCTATGCCGGTTCTCCTTCCTACTTCCGTTTTGAAGCAGCAGTGAGAGAACTGATGCCCTTCAAGTACGTAATCCCCACTCACCAGGGGCGTGCAGCGGAGGCCATACTCAGCTCCATTGTAGGAGGTAGCGGCAAGATTGTGCCGAATAACACCCACTTTGATACTACCCGGGGAAACTTTGAAGCGGTGGGCGTGACGGCCGTTGATCTGGTCATCGCAGAGGGCATTGATCCGTCCGTGGATCACCCCTTCAAAGGAAATATGGACCTGGAAAAACTCGACAAGCTGTTGGCTGACCAATCAGACAATATCCCCCTGGTTGTCATGACAATCACCAATAACGCAGGTGGCGGCCAGCCGGTTTCCATGGCCAATATACGGGCCACCAGTGAAATTTGTAAAAAGTATGAAAAACCATTTTTTATCGATAGTTGCCGCTTCGCAGAAAATGCCTATTTTATAAAATTGCGCGAACCGGGCTACGCAGATAAATCGGTCAAAGCGATTGTCCAGGAAATGTTTTCCCATGCCGATGGCATGACCATGAGCGCCAAGAAAGACGCCTTTTCAAATATGGGTGGGTGGCTGGCATTAAACGATGAAGACTGGGCGATGCAGGCACGTAATCGTTTGATTCTCACCGAAGGATTCCCGACCTACGGTGGTCTTTCCGGTCGTGACCTTGAATGTATTGCTGTGGGCCTGAAGGAAATCATTGATGAGGATTATCTGCAATATCGAATACGGTCGATTGAGTACATTACCGAGGCGCTGGACAAAATCGGCGTACCGGTCATGAAGCCAGCCGGCGGACACGCAGTATTTGTCGACGCCAGGGAAATGCTGCCGCATATCCCGGCATTGCAATTTCCGGGTCAGGCGCTGGCTGTCGAACTGTATCTGACGGGTGGTATTCGCTGTGCGGAAATAGGATCCTTTATGTTCGGTCGCCAGCCTGACGGCTCGGAAAAACCGGCAGCAATGGAACTGGTCAGGCTGGCAATCCCCCGGCGGGTGTACACACAAAGTCAGGCAGATTACATTATTGAATGTTTCGAAGAAATCTACCGCAATGCGGACAAAATCAAGGGGCTCGAAATAAGCTGGCAGCCTGCAGCCATGCGTCACTTTACTTCCAGGTTACGGCCTATTTGATTTCCAGGCTGTTTTCCAGGCGATTCAGGAGCGCAAGAAATTGCTTGCGCTCCTGTTGATTGAAAACGGACATCATTTTTTCTTCCAGTTGCTGCGCCACGGGCGAGATTCTGGAGTAAACGGCCTCACCCTTCTTGTTTAAGCTCAATATGATGCGCCGTCTGTCACTGGCATCCGTCCGGCGCAAGATCAGCCCCTGCTTCAACAAACTGCTCAGGGTTCGTGTCATCTGAACCTGGTTCCTGTCCACCAGTGTTGCCAATTCTTTGGCTGACAGGGGGGCGTAATTGGCAATCGCAGCAATGGCATGCCATTCGATCGGGCTTAAACCGAATTCATCGGAATAAAACTCCTTCAGTTCATAGCCGGCTTCCTGGGAAATACGCCACAATCGATAGATGAGCCAATCCTGAATTTTGAATTTCTTATCTGCAAGCATCGCTATTATATGTTCACTTGCTGTTTGTGGTTTTAACAAGGCTGATCATTTTAACATGGGCTAAATCATCGAGTTCAGTAGAGCCGGGAAGCTGCCGCCGGCTGCTTCAGCTACCAGCCGGGCATTGTCAGCCAGCTCAGTCGCAGAACCGGCAGTCAGCGTCAGGTGCCCGATTTTACGGCCCGGCCGGGCCGACTTGCCATAGTCGTGCCAGTGAACACCGGGAATGGCCAGCAGGCGGTCACGCTCCGGCAATTCTCCAATCCAGTTGAACATCAGTGCCTCGCACGATGCTACCGTGCTGCCCAGGGGCATCCCGGTAATGGCTCGCAAATGATTTTCAAACTGCGAAGTTTGTGCACCGTCTATGGTCCAGTGCCCCGAGTTATGGACACGGGGCGCTATTTCATTGACCAGCAACTGACCATCCACAACGAAGAATTCAAGCGTCAGAACACCAACATAGTCGAAGTGATCGAACAGGCGACACATCATATCTTCTGCTGCCGCCTGCAAGCCGTCATCGACCCCACCGGCCAGACTGAGCATCAAGATCCCATCCACGTGCCGGTTGCGGCTCATGCGCCAGAAACGGGTTTCTCCATCGATACCTCTGGCCCCGATCAATGAACACTCCTGTTCGAACGGTACAAATTCCTCCAGAATCAGTTCAAAGTCCCCCAGCTTTTGCCAGGCACGCTCCAGGTCTTCCTGGTCACGGATAATGACCTGTCCCTTGCCGTCATAACCCAGACGGCGGGTTTTCAAAATAGCCGGATAAGCACACTTGTCCAGGCCGGTGAGGAGGTCTGTGCGGCTGGCAACGGGGTAGTAACCCGGCACCCTGATCTCCAGAGCAGACAACAGCGTTTTTTCATGCAGTCGATCCTGACACGCACCCAGAGCTTGTGGGGACGGATACACGGGCCTGATTTCCTGCAAAGCCCAGGCGGAACTTTCCGGTACATTTTCGAAATCAAAGGTCGCGACATCGACACGGCCAGCCAGGCGGCGAAAAGCATCCTCGTCTGAAAAATTGGCCTGGATCAGGTTACCAACTGCTCCGGCACAAGCGTCCGGTGACGGGTCGAGGAAAGTAAACTCCAGACCCAGCGGAATGCCGGCCAGGCCCATCATCCGCCCCAACTGACCGGCACCGAGTATCCCTACCCGGTTCCCGCCCGGGGGCGAAGTCGCTTGAGATGATTTCACTTCTTCAGGCCTGACTTGGGTCTGGACTGGCCAGCACTACATCGCGATGCTGGGAACGGAACTGCTCAAGCGCCTGGCGAACCCCGGGTGAGGTATTGCCGATGATGGCTGCCGCCAACAGGGCTGCATTGACTGCACCGGCAACGCCAATGGCCAGCGTGCCGACCGGAATTCCCGCAGGCATCTGGGCAATTGATAACAGGGAATCCATACCGTTGAGCGCTTTGGACTGCACCGGCACACCCAACACCGGAACGATGGTTTTTGCCGCCACCATACCCGGCAGGTGCGCGGCCCCACCGGCACCTGCAATAATCACCATCAGCCCCCGGTCCACGGCCTGTTCAGCGTATGCAAACATCCGGTCTGGTGTGCGATGTGCCGAAACGACCCGGGTTTCATGGGCAACTCCCAGGCTTTCCAGTGTTTCAGCAGCGTGCTTCATGGTTTCCCAGTCGGACTGGGAGCCCATGATAATTCCGACGAGCACCTTTTCATTCACGGCAATAATTCCTGTCAGGATGAGTAAGTATTGAAACCATGCATTTTACCAGTACATGTGGCCGACAGACATAGCCCTTATTTTGACCACCACCTTGCAGACGTGCTGCACCGGGTGATGGCAAGTGTCAACCGGCCCCAGTACAATGGAAAACCGGTAAGCTGCAAGGTCGCTCCTTATGCCCATTGATGGAAAACTACTGGAAATCCTTTGCTGTCCGCTGAGCAAGACACCCCTGACACGCCTGTCTTCCGCCAGGCTTGAAAAACTCAATGCCGCCATCCGCGCGGGTGACATCCAGACCGTTCGTGGCGTAGTCGTAGAACGGGTTTTGCAAGAGGCGCTAATCACCGAGGATGAAAAAGTTATCTACCCGGTGATCGACAATATTCCCATTCTGCTCGAAGAAAAAGGTATTGGAACAACCCAGTTGTAGATAGGTTCTGGCTTCGTGAACGATTAAAGAACAGGAAAATCGTCATGTCCTATTCAGGCCACAGCTTTATTCCCGGCAGAACTACAATCAAGCTGTGCCTGTTTTTGGTCCTGCTTTTTCTCATAGCCCCCCTGCCCGCAACTGAAAAAGAAATTTCTGCAGCCAAACAGGCCAAATTATTCTCCCGCTCTGGACCCATTGCAGTTAGCATTACCGCACCCTGGCGGGAAATTGAACGTAAAGCAAGATACCAGGGCGGCTACCCGGCAAAAATGGAATTTACCGACGAACTCGGCAAAACCACAACGCTGAACCTGACCGTAGAGCGCAGAGGCCTTACCCGACAAGCCGTTTGCCGTTTCCCACCGGTCAAACTCCGCTTCAAAAAGAAAGAAGTCAAGGGCACTACGTTCCGTGGCCAGAAGTCAGTGAAAATGGTCACCCACTGTCAGACAAGTGCACGCTTCGAGCAGTTTTATATCCTGGAAATGCTGGCCTACCGGATGTACAACATCATCACCGACTTCAGTTTCAGGGTACGCCCGCTTGCTGTCACTTACGTGGACAGCAAACGCGGTGTCCAGGGCGATCCAAGATTTGCTTTTCTGATCGAAGATGACAGTGATGTCGCCAGGCGTAACGGCCAGAAAAAGCTGGAAATTGCGAAAACCACTAAAGAGCGACTGGAACCACGGGAAACCGTCAATTTGGCCCTGTTCCAGTACATGATCTCGAATCTGGACTGGTCAGCCGTCGGCGGACCCGATAAAAATAGATGCTGCCACAATGCCAAGCTGATCGGACAGAACCCGAACAAGGACCCAGTCTATTCCATCCCCTATGATTTTGATGCTGCCGGCCTGATTGATGCCCCCTATGCTGTGCCACCCGATAAACTACCGGTCAACGACGTCACACAACGCTTATACCGGGGTTTTTGTGTGCACAATGAATACCTGGAGGACGGCAGACAACGATTTCTCGAAAATGAGCAGGCCATATTGGCCCTGCTCACAGATGAGCCCCTGCTGAACGCACATAGCCGGAAAAAAGCACTGGTATTTCTGCAGAAATTCTTTGAAATCCTGAAAGATGATCAGGATTTTGACAAGAAAATCAGGGCGAAATGCCGCAAATAGGAATGGGGTTGGGTACCGCCGGTACCGTCGTTACGGTTTCAGCTACCGCCACTTCGCCGACTTCACCCTGAGCAGCCGGTGCCTGGGGGCCGCTCGCTTGGATCGTTACAGGGTGCAGCAAAATTTCCAGCCTCTCCTGCAGGTAGGGATTATCTGGATTCTTCTCAATCACTTTTTCCAGATAGGTCACCAGGCCTTCATCACTGGATGGCAAAGGCAGCTTCCCTCCCTGGTAACCGGCAAACAGTCCTTCCGGTGTAATTTCCAGATAGGCCAGGTAG
This sequence comes from Gammaproteobacteria bacterium, assembly GCA_024279945.1. Classification (GTDB taxonomy): domain Bacteria; phylum Pseudomonadota; class Gammaproteobacteria; order Xanthomonadales; family SZUA-36; genus JAJRRA01. The sequence continues at coordinate 61,689 of JAJRRA010000045.1, read as the reverse complement.
CCACCATAGGCATGGGAAATGCCACTGTCGATCATTACGACCTTCGCATTGTATCGTGGCCAAATCACGCCACTGGTAGGCGTATGGCCGACAACGATCTGGCGAACTTTCTGGTACTCAAGAATGGCATCAACGGTAGCAGGCAAAGCCTGAGGTTCAACACCGGATAAGCCCCGGTACCACAGGGGACCAAATTCATCTTCTACGATTCCGGGCGAATTGAAGTTGTAATGTTTCAGACCTGCATGGGCTTTTTCCGTCATGGATTCCAGGCTGTTCTGACAGTAAAAACCACTGATGCCACCGTGGAGAAATATTGTGTCATTGATCTTGACCGCTACCTTGCGTTCCAGCACCCAGGTGGCCATTTTGCCCTCCGGATTCCAGGCTGGATCCCAGGCCTGGCGATGTTCCACCCAGCCCAGGGGAAACTTGACATTCCACTGCTCCCGGTAATTGGCGGGCAGGGCCGCGAATTGCGCGGGGTCCTGTGTTTTCATGTTCTGCATAAAAGCCGCAAAATATCGATCCCGCAGGGTGGCCGAATTATGCTTAACGAAGGCTTTGAACTCACCGGGATGCACATAGCGCAGGTCACCATACATATTCATGGCTTCGTGATTGCCAATCAGGACGTGGACTCTTCCGCCTTTCTTCTTCGCCTGTTTGGCAAGCTTGCTGATGTGTTCGATAATTGTTATCGAATCCGGTCCACGATCTGGAATATCCCCGGTCTGCACCAGGTGGGTTTTACCACCAGACCATTTTCCTCTTTTATCTATTAACCCGGCAATCCTCAATACGCCAAGGTAATTGTCGTAGTCACCATGAAGATCACCAATCGCTACAATGCGCTCTACCCCCTCCCAGCGATAGTCATCGATTTCCCTGGCGCCAGCATAAGCCAGGTTGCATAACAGCAGTAAAATTACGACCGTATATCTCATGGTCAGCAGACCCTGAAAAATATTTAATCGGAAAAACGAGCGAAGATCGCATCTATGGCAGTTCATTGTAAAAATCATAACCCGTTTTAAGTACATAATCGATTCAGCGAAACTCCGAGCCCCTCTGTGTCCCAACATCTGGACGCTGCGCTGATGGCTGTAATAGACTTGATGGATAGCGGGTCCTTACACTGACGACCTACCGGAGCATACATTAAATGAAAATCAGGATCTCTTTTCCCCTGCTGTTGACCGCAGTACTTGGCCTGTTTGCTGCAAACAGCGCCGACGCGCAAAAACAGGAATTCCCTGACGTTACCGTGAACGGTTTGCACCGCGTACCCGATTCCAAACTGGCCATCGTTTACGCAGAACCCGGGGCAGATCTTTCCCCCTACAAGCGAGTCCAGTTGCTCGATGCCTACGTTGCCTTCACGAAAAACTGGGAGCGGGATCAGAGATCCCGATCAGCCACCTCTTTTCGAATCAATTCAAAGGATATAGAAAAAATCAAGAATTCGCTGGCGGCTGAATTCCAGACGGTGTTTAAAAACGCGCTCGAGGAGGCAGGATATCAAGTCACGGATGAAACGGGTGAAGACGTCATGATCATCAGGCCCGCCATTATCAATCTGGATATCACGGCCCCGGATACACCTCATGTCGGCCGCATCAACTCCTACACTTCTTCAGCCGGGGAGATGACTCTTTACATTGAACTGTACGATTCGCTTACCGGGGACATCATTGCCCAGGCCCTCGATCGCAGGATCGACCGGTCAAATGCGGGATTCTACACCTGGACCAACTCGGTAACCAACCGGTCTGCAGCCCAACGGATACTCAAGGGCTGGGCAAACATTCTCGTCAACGCATTGAGCGAAGCCAGGACTTACGGTTCCCAACCTGAAGGTGACTCCTAGCAGGCTGCCAGGAGTTTTTATTACTGCCCTGCCGCTGTTCGAAAGTCCTGAACTAAAACAAGGGTTGATCTTTGGCGCGCGCTCCTTGACAATCTACCGCCCTTGAACCAGATAACGTATTGGAGTAAGCACACATGAAGTTCAGAATTTCAATTTTTCTGGCCGTTGCGGCGCTATTGAGTTTCGCAGGCAGCAGCTCCGCTCAGGACATCGTCAGCGATGTCGAAAAAGGCTGCAGTGTCGAAATCGAGAAATACTGCAGCCAGGTCACCCAGGGCGAAGGAAGACTCCTGGCTTGCTTTTATGCACACGAAGACAAGCTGTCAGGTCAGTGTGAATACGCCCTGTACGCCGCATCTGCAGCGCTGGAGCATGCAATTTCTGCGCTGAATTATGTGGCCGGAGAATGCCAGGACGACATCATCGCCCACTGCGCTGAAGTCCAGTTGGGTGAGGGCCGGGTCAAGCAATGCCTGGAATCTCACACCGACACCGTATCTGCAGCGTGCAAGACCGCAATGACCGAAGTATTCGATTAAGCGGAAAACAAGGCTCGGCGAGCCTGTCGCCGGCCAGGAAATCAGGGCCGGTACGGTTATCCGTATCGGCTTTTTCTTTTGCCCGATTACTGCAGTCCGCAGGCACAATACCGTGATGGCTTTTGGCTGAATGGTTCATTCAACCCGATAAACGGCCGGCAGGCTATTACCTTTGCTCTAGCTCATTGTCTATAATAGTCAGTGGAATCAAGCCGCGTTCTATACGCAAATGGTTTTTGTTGCCTTACGTGCTAAATAGTCACCGGATCGACTCAGCATATGCAATCGCGGCTTAAGACATCAAATGGATTTGACGCAGCCAGGAAGGGCTGTGTGCAAAGGACTGCCAATGAAAGGCGGTCGTCGCCTCACGGTTTCGACTCTTTGAATTAACCAGGGAACGGTAAGTTTGGCCAGGGGCCGATCAGTTTCGCGTATTTGCTGCGCTTGCTTATCCCGCCCACTGACTTACAACTTGCTGGCAACAAGTATCAAGGGGAATACAAAATGAAACTTTACAAAATAAAATCTGGCAATGTCTCAAACAGCAAACGGGCACGGTCAGAGGGTGGTATGACTGTTATCGAATTTCTGATCGGGGTTGCTGCCATTGGTGTCGTCATACTGCTGACTGTGCCCGACATCTCCTCCATGATTCAAAGCCGTTCTCTCGACAGCACAGTCAGTGACCTTGCTTTGAGCCTGACACTGGCAAAAAATGAATCAGACCGGCGGCACATCACGGTCAGAATATGTCCGTCTGCTGATGGCGTCTCATGCTACCAGAGCAGCAATTGGAACCAGGGCTGGCTGATCTATTCAGACGGCAATGCAGATGGTGTTCCGCAGGATATCGAACTCGTTCAGGCTTATGGCCCTCCCGGTAAAAACATCCGCATCCAGGCTAGCGGTGCATTTTCCGATTCCCCGGCATTCACTGTCGCCGGACTGACCAGTGCCCAACTTCTGAACAGCGGAGAATTTACCGTCTGCAGCAGGAACTCCGGAGCCAGTTCACAAAGCAAGGTTGTTGTGAATAATGATGGCGAAGTAAGCCTGATCAAGAACGACGGCGCCAGCTGCAGAGGATAAAGCCCACAGCCAGCTATTTGGTGTGAAGGGGTATTCCTCGCCAAATGGCTGCATACTGCAGCGGTGAAATTTGATTTCATCATAATAGGCGGCGGGATCATTGGGCTGTCCGTGGCCTGGCACCTGAAAAAGCGCTACCGGAACAAAAAGCTACTGCTACTGGAAAAGGAAAGCGGTCTGGCACAGCACCAGACCGGCCATAACAGCGGCGTGATTCATGCCGGTGTGTATTACCAACCCGGTAGCTTGAAAGCGCGCTTCTGCAAGGAAGGCTTGACAGCAAGCTACGAATTCTGCAGGCAGCACCACATTCCCTGCCAACAGACCGGTAAGCTGTTGGTGGCCAGCAACGAAAACGAACGGCGTCGATTGAACGCATTATTTGAGCGTTGCCTTGAAAATAATCTCTCTCCCGAACAAATAAGCCCTGCCCGCCTGCGGGAGCTGGAACCGGAAATCACGGGTAAAGGCGCCATCCTGGTGCGTGAATCGGGCATCGTGGATTACGTGGGCATTTGCCGCGAAATGGCGAAACAGATCCGCTTGATGGAGGGCGAGATGCAACTCAGTACGCCCGTTACAGGCATCACGGAGTCGCCGGACCGGATCAGGATCCAGACGGCTGATAAGACCCTCGAAGCGAATTACCTCATTATCTGTGCCGGCCTGATGGCAGACCGTCTGGCGGCCATGCAGGGCCTGGCAAATAATTTCAGAATCATTCCATTCCGCGGGGAATATTTCCGCCTCCAGTCGCAAAAAAACTTCATTATCCGGCACCTGATCTACCCTATTCCTGATCCCGCCCTGCCCTTCCTGGGCGTTCACCTGACAAAAATGATTGATGGTTCAATAATTGTCGGTCCCAACGCCGTGCAGGGCTGGAAGCGGGAGGGTTATGGAAAATTTAACTTCAATATCAGAGATACTTTCGAGACTCTATCCTTTCCCGGTTTCTGGAGACTCAGCGGCCGCCACCTGGGTAGTGGCCTGAGAGAATACTGCAACTCCATCTGGAAACGCGGATACCTCGCACAGGTCAGAAAGTACTGCCCCGGTATTACCCTGCAGGATATGGAATCTTATCCGGCCGGGGTTCGCGCCCAGGCTGTATTACGTGACGGCACCATGGTGGACGATTTCCTGTTCAAACAAACCGCCAGAAGCCTGCATGTCTGCAATGCACCGTCACCCGCAGCCACTTCCGCCATCCCGATCGGCAAGCACATCTGTGGGCTAGTTCAGGACGGGCCAGGGTAAAAATTCGACCTGATCACCTTGCTTGATGTCTTGATCTAGCGGTTGGCGCACCAGGCCATCGCTCCAGGAGGTAGACAGCAAAACGCCACTGCTTTGGCTGGAAAACGGCACCAAGCCCTCCTCAGCAAGACGAACACGTATATAAACCTCACGTGCGCTGCCCCGTTGATCAAGACACGCAGTATGCTGCACCGGATGGATCGCGGTATCCGCAATGCCCTGACAACAAAACAGGTAGGGTCGCCCGATAATCAGCAAGGTGACAAAAACGGATACCGGATTACCGGGCAAACCCAGAAACGGGGTACCGTTGACCTGGCCGAAGGCAAACGGTTTGCCGGGTCTGATCGCGATTTTCCACAAGTCAATGGAACCCAGGGACTCCACTACGTCTTTAACATGGTCTTCCTCACCCACGGAAACGCCACCGGAAGAAACAATGACATCCGCTGATGCCGCTGCCCTCGCAAACAGATCCCGAATCGCCTCCGGGTCATCCCGGGCAACCCCCATGTCAACGACATCGAATCCCCATGCGGTGAGTTGACCATGCATGGTGAACCGGTTTGAATTATAAATCTGACCATCCTGCAATTCCTGACCGGGTTCACGCAGTTCATCGCCGGTCGACAGAATGGCAACTTTAAGCCGCCGGTATACCGGGATTTTCCCAATCCCCTGGGACGCCAGCAGGCCCATGTCCTGCCCCCTCATGCGATGTCCGGCGGAAAGAATTTTCTGTCCCGCTGTAATGTCCTGGGCGCGAGGCCTGATGTTGGCGCTCAATACCGGTAAGCTAAGTATTCGAACTGCATCACTGGAAGCCTCGCAGTGTTCCTGCATCACCACCGTGTCGGCGCCATCGGGCACCTGGGCACCGGTAAAAATTCGCGCAGCCGTTCCCGGCTCCAGCGGTTGCGGCACCGAACCGGCCGTGATGCGCTGACTGACCGGAAGCTCGCTTTGCGCGCCCCGCCAGTCGCCGTGACGGAATGCGTAACCGTCCATCGCACTGTTGTCTGCGGGTGGTACATCCATGGATGCAATAATATCTTCGGACAGGGCGCGTCCCAGTGCTGAAATCAGATCAATTTCTTCGTTTTCCACCAACCGCCGGGCACCATTCAGCAGGCTATCGATGGCTTCATTTACGCTCAGCATGCTCAGTGCTGTCCCGAGCCAAGCGCAGTGATTCCGACGAAATTGCAGGGCTTGTGCCTGCTGTCCAGTTGCTCTTTCAAAATGGAATTCCAGCCGGTACGACAAGCGCCGGTTGAACCCGGCAAACAGAACACCAGGGTCTGGTTCGACAGGCCGGCCAGGGCGCGGGACTGGAGGGTGGACGAGCCGATTTCATCATAGGATACCTGCCGGAACAATTCGCCGAATCCCTCAATTTGCTTGTCGAATAACGGGGCCAGGGCTTCCGGTGTTGAATCACGTTGGGTCATGCCGGTGCCGCCGGTCGTGATGATGACGTGTATCTGGGGATCAGCAATCCAGTTGGCGATAATGGCGCGCATCCGGTAGACATTATCCTCACACAAATCGCGCTCTGCCAGCCGATGCCCGGCAGCGGTCAACATCTCGACCAGGGCATCACCCGACGTGTCATTTTCAAACGTCCGGGTGTCCGACAGGGTCAGCACGGCCATATTGAGTGGTTTGAATTCCTTATCTGCGGTCAAGGTCTTTTCCTCTTGTAGTGGTGCAAACATACGGTTGTCATATGGGTGCCGAAACCGGTCCAAACAAGCGGGCGGCTTCAGCCAGAGTATCCGGCTCGTTGATATTGAAGAAGGGTGAGAAATCGGCCTGTTCCCAATCCAGGACCGCAAGCGGTGAAACCCGAAGAAACTGCTTGAATCCCGCCATACCTTCTTCCAGAACGGCTTTTTCCAAGCGGGGTAACAAGCGCCGGTTCCACAGGGAGAAGGTAGGCTGGACCTGTGCATCATAGCGGACTGTGCAGCCCCACTGGTCCTTATCAAGTGCACAATTTAACAATCGTTGCGCCAGTTCAAGTGGCAGAAAAGGCGCATCGCATGGGACCAGCAGCATCCAGTGACAATCCGCCTCCATATTTCCCAGGGCTGACAACAAACCACCCAGCGGGCCACGGCTGCCCGGCGCAGGGTCTTCCACCTGCGGCAAACCGAAGGCATCGAATTCAGCCACGTGTTTTTCAACGCTCAGCACCAGTGACTGTACCTGAGGCTGTAAACGCTCAATGACATGCCGGAGAAGCGGTTTCCCGCCCAACGGCGCCAGGGCCTTGAACCCGCCCCCCATGCGCCGGGAACGCCCCCCCGCCAAAATCACTCCCGCCAGCCTTGTCTCCCGCATCAAGAAACCTGCAGTCGCCGGAGCGCGACAATGGCATCAGGCTGCAAACCCTCGCCCCCGGCATCCACAAACGTGCTTAGTTTCCTGCGCATGGATGGTGCCCAGAATCGCCGCAGATGGTCTGCCAGGCGATCAACTGCATCTTCGTGAAAACTGAAGTTATCGGAAAGCTGATTTGCCATTTTTACGAGTTGGTCAATTTCCTGCATGTTTCTCAATCCCGGCCGTCGTCAGAGTGCGCCTGATCCAGCAAATCTTCCTGCCTGCGGGCGAATGCACGGTATTCTTTCTGCCACTGAGAGCTTTCACCGACCTGGCTGACCTGCACTGCGGTCACCTTGTATTCCGGGCAATTGGTCGCCCAGTCGGAATTGTCCGTGGTCACAACATTGGCGCCGCTGGTTGGAAAATGAAAAGTGGTGTACACCACTCCGGGCTGCATACGCTCGCTGATCACCGCCCGCAATACCGTGTTGCCTGCACGGCTGCTGATGTCGCAGCAGTCATCCTGACTGATGCCGCGTTCTGCAGCGTCGAAAGGATGAATCTCCAGCACGTCTTCACTGTAAAACTCTGAATTGGCCGTACGCCGGGTCTGGGCACCCACATTGTACTGAGACAGGATTCGCCCGGTGGTCAGCAACAGGGGGAAACGGCGCGTGGTTCGTTCCTGCGTGGGAACAAAGCCGGTGATGGCAAAATAACCCTTGCCACGAACAAACTCACCCACGTGCATGGTCGGCGTGCCTTCCGGGGCATCCTCATTACAGGGCCACTGGATACTGCCCAAACGTTCCAGCTTCTCGTAGCTCACACCACGGAAGGTCGGCATCAAGCGGGCGATTTCATCCATGATTTCTGCTGGATGGCTATAGTTCATGGGATAGCCGAGGGCCTTGCTCAGCGCCATGGTGACTTGCCAGTCCTCCATACCTGCCAAGGGCTCAATCGCCTTGCGTACCCGGGAGATTCGCCGCTCGGCATTGGTGAATGTGCCATTTTTCTCCAGGAAGGAAGAACCGGGCAGGAACACATGAGCATAGCGTGCGGTCTCGTTGAGGAAAATATCCTGCACGATCAGGCAATCCAGTGATTTCAGCGCCTGCTCCACGTGCCGGGTATTCGGATCGGACTGGGCCACGTCTTCACCCTGCACGTAAAGCCCTTTGAAATGGCCGCTGATCGCCGCATCAAACATATTCGGAATACGCAGGCCCGGATCTGCTTGCAGTTGCACATTCCACTCCCGCTCGAACTCGCTACGCACCTGGCTATCGGAAACGTGCCGGTAACCCGGCAATTCGTGCGGAAAGCAGCCCATATCACAAGAGCCCTGTACATTGTTCTGTCCGCGCAGGGGATTGACGCCAACCCCTTCGCGCCCCAGGTTACCCGTTACCATGGCCAGATTGGCAATACCCATCACCGTGGTTGAACCCTGGCTGTGCTCGGATACGCCGAGACCATAATATATGGCTGCATTTGGCGCCGAGGCGAACAAATGTGCCGCAGCACGCAACTGCGCTGCGGCGACACCGGTGATACGTTCGGTCATTTCCGGAGAGTTCTGTTCCTTGCTGATGAATTCACGCCAGATCCGGTAAGCTTCAGGTTCGCAACGGGCCGTGATGAAATCATCTGAGGCCAGACCCTCGGTGACGATAACGTGCGCCATGGCATTAATCAGCGCGACGTTACCACCGGGTCGTACGGCAAGATGATGGTCGGCCCGAATGTGGGGGGAATCGACCAATTCGATCCTGCGCGGGTCCACCACGATCAATTTCGCACCCTGGCGCAAACGGCGCTTCAAGCGCGAAGCGAACACCGGATGGGCATCGCTGGGATTGGCGCCCATCACCAGGATCACATCTGCGCAGGCGACCGAACTGAAAGCCTGCGTCCCGGCGGATTCACCCAGCGTGGTCTTCAAACCATAACCGGTCGGGGCATGGCAGACCCGGGCACAGTTATCCACATTATTGTTACCGAAAGCCGCCCGAATCATCTTTTGCACCAGGAAGGTCTCTTCATTGGTGCAGCGCGAGGAAGTGATGCCGCCAATGCTGTCCCGACCGTGCTCCTGCTGGATATTTCGCAGTCGAGTGGCTGCATATTGCACCGCCTCATCCCAACTGACTTCCCGCCAGGGGTCATCAATGCTTTGGCGGATCATGGGCCGGGTAATCCGGTCCGGGTGCGTGGCGTAGGCAAAGGCAAAACGGCCCTTGATGCAGGCGTGCCCCTCATTCGCCCGGCCCTGCCGGTCGGGTGTCATGCGCAAAACCCTGTCGCCCTTCAGTTCCGCGATAAAAGAGCAACCCACACCACAATAAGCACAAGTGGTGACTACGCTGCGTTCCGGCAGGCCGTGCTCAATCAGGGTATTTTCAATCAGGGCTTCGGTCGGGCAGTGATCCACACAGGCGCCACAGGAGACACAATCGGAATCCATGAAAGAGTCTGACTGTCCGGCGATGATGCGGGATGCAAAACCGCGCCCGTCCACGCTCAGTGCAAAACTGCCCTGAATATCATCACAGGCCCGCACGCAGCGGTAACACACGATGCACTGAGATGGGTCGAAGGTAAAATAGGGATTGGATGTGTCTTTTTCAGCATCCTGGTGGTTCACACCATCCGTGCCGTAGCGGCAGTTTTCCACACCCAGCGCCCCGGCCGTATCCTGTAATTCACAGTCACCGTTAGCGGAACAGTCAATGCATTCGAGTGGATGATCCGAGATGTACAGTTCAAGCACATTGCGGCGCAAATGATCCAGGCGTTCAGACCCGGTGTGGATTACCATACCTTCCTCGACTTGTGTAGTACACGAAGCGGGATAGCCCTTGCGGCCCTCGATTTCCACCAGGCAGACGCGGCAGGACCCAAAGGCGTCCAGGGCGTCCGTTGCACAGAGTTTGGGTATCTTGATGCCCACTCTGGCTGCGGCCTGCATCACGGAACTTTCCCTTGGAACCGAAAGTTCCTGCCCGTCAACCGTCAGCGTAACGACTTTTCCGCTGGCGTGGTTCACCGACTGAAATCCTCAGGAAAATACTCCAGCGCGCTGCGTACCGGGTAAGGTGTCAGTCCACCCATGGCGCACAAGGAACCATCGATCATGGTGCTGCAAAGATCATCCAGCAAGGCCAGGTTGAATTCACGTTCACGACCGGCAATGACACGGTCAATGACTTCAAGACCCCGCACCGAGCCCACCCGGCAGGGTGTGCACTTCCCGCAGGACTCGCCGGCACAGAACTCCATTGCAAACCTCGCCTGCTGCGCCATATCCACGGTATCGTCAAATACGACAACACCTCCATGACCCAGCATAGCGCCGATCCCCGCCAGCGCTTCATAATCCAGCGCGACGTCCCACTGGGATTCGGGCAGATAAGTCCCCAGTGGGCCGCCCACCTGGATTGCCCGCGCCGGCCTGCCGCTGGCCGTGCCGCCACCAAAATCTTCCAGCAACTCGCGCACCGTAGCGCCCAAGGGCAGTTCAACCAGGCCGCCGCGTTTGATATTGCCTCCAAGCTGAACCGTCAACGTACCGCGGGACCGGCCGGTGCCGAAATCACGGTATGCGGCAGCGCCCTTAGCCAGTACAGTGCTCACCGCAGCCAGCGAGAGCACATTGTTCACCACGGTGGGCAACCCCATCAGGCCCTTGACTGCGGGCAGCGGCGGCTTGAATCGAATCATGCCGCGCTTGCCTTCCAGGCTCTCGAGCAACGAGGTTTCCTCTCCACAGATATACGCACCCGCCCCAATCCGAAGATCGATCCGGAAGGCCTTGCCGCTGCCACAAATGTTGTCGCCCAGGTAAGCCGCCTGTTCCGCCCGTGAAATCACCTCCTCCAACGCCTTCCGGCAATGGGGGTATTCCGAACGCAGATAGATGAACCCTTCGCTCGCGCCCACGGCCAGCCCGGCGATGATCATGCCTTCAATCAACTGGTAAGGATCCGACTCCATCAGCAGGCGGTCGGCAAAGGTGCCCGAATCACCCTCATCCGCGTTGCATACGATGTATTTCTGATGATTCTCACCGTCACTTTCGGCATCCAGTACGGTCTGCCACTTGATGCCCGTGGGGAACGCGGCGCCACCGCGTCCGCGCAGGCCAGACTCTGTGATTTCATCAACAATGGCCTGGGGTTCCAGTGCCAGGGCCCGTTCAAGGCCTTTGAAACCATCAAGCGCCTGATAATTTTCCAGTGACAGGGGGTCGCCCAGGCCGGCCCGGACGAAAGTCAGCCTTTGCTGCCTGGCCAGCCAGGGAATTTCATCAACAGGCCCCAGCGACAGGGGATGATCCGCCTCCCCCGGAAAACCCGCTTCGAACAAGCCGGGAACATCACCAGGTGCGACCGGGCCAAAAGCCACCCGGCCGGCATCCGTCTGAATCTCCAGCAGCGGTTCCAGCCAGACTGCACCACGCGAACCATTGCGGATGACTTCAACGTCAGTTCCCCTTCCCTTTGCACCTTTGCTGATGGAATCTGCGACTTCGTCCGCACCCAGGGCACAGGCCGTGGCATCCCGGGGAACAAAAATCCGCAGCGCCATCAGCTTTTTGCCTCCAGGCAATCCATTATTTCATCAAATTTCTGCGCAGTGACGCGGGCATGGATATCGTCATTGACCCGGATGGATGGCGTGCAGGCACAGTTGCCCAGGCAATAGACCGGCTCCAGCGAGACCAGGCCGTCCGCCGTGGTTTCACCAAAGCCGATGCCCAGGCGGCGGATAACATGCTGCTCCAGTTTGCGCGCCCCCATCGCCTGGCAAGCCTCGGCGCGACACAGGTGGATAATGTTCTCACCAGCAGGTTCGCTACGAAAATCATGGTAAAAACTCATCACGCCGTGAATTTCAGCGCGTGACAGGCTCATGGCCCGGGCGATCATCGGCACGGCCTGCCTGGGAACATGGCCAAGCTTATCCTGGATCGAATACAACACAGGCAGCAAAGCACCGATTTTCCCAAGATGAGATTCAAGGGCGCTGTCGACAATCTCCTGTAGTGAAACCGCTGATGACTGCATGGTTTTTTCCAATCGGGGGAATCAATCCCCGAACTCAAAGTCCTTGAATTGCTCCCGCAGTGTCATTTTCTGAATTTTACCGGTGGCTGTGTGCGGAATCTCATCAACAAAGACCACATCATCAGGCATCCACCACTTGGCAATTTTTCCATCCAGGTAAACCAGCACCGCTTCCTTGTCGATGTCAGAACCCACTTCCCTGATGACCAGCAGCAGGGGCCGTTCGCTCCACTTGGGATGCGGCAGGCCAATCACGGCGGCCTCGGCAACGCCCGGACAGCCCACGGCTTCATTCTCAATTTCAATTGAGGAAATCCATTCACCACCTGACTTGATCACATCCTTGTCGCGATCAGTGATCTGCATAAAGCCCAGCGAATCAATCGTTGCGATATCACCCGTATCAAACCAGCCGTCCGCAGTCAGAATATCCTGGTCAAGCTTGAAATAGCTCTTCGAAACAGCCGGGCCCCGCACCAGCAGGTGGCCAAATACCTTGCCGTCACGGGGCAGTTCCTTGCCATCATCACCAACAATTTTCATTTCCACGAGGTAGGGTGTCCTGCCCTGTTTCTCCTTGAGTTTCAACCGCGCCTCGCGATCCAGATTCAGGGTGGCATGCTTTAATTTACCCGTGGTGCCCACCGGCGACATTTCAGTCATGCCCCAGCCGTGAATGACCTCCACATCAAAATCCAATTCAAAACGGCGAATCATCATTGGCGGGCAGGCTGCCCCACCAATAACGACTTTTTGCAGATAGGGCAATTTCTTGCCGGTTTCGTCGAGATATTGCAAAAGCCCCAACCAGACCGTCGGTACAGCGGCCGTGGCGGTTACTTTCTCATTTTCCAACAACTCGTAAATGCTCTTACCGTCCATACCGGCGCCCGGCATCACCAGCTTGGCACCCGCCGCCGGGGCAGCGTAGGTCAGTGCCCAGGCATTGGCGTGAAACATCGGCACGATGGCCATAATGACATCTTCGGAAGTGAGCCCGAACACATCCGGCTGATTAACCGTCAGGCCGTGCAGAACATTGGATCGATGGGAATAAAGCACACCTTTGGGGTTGCCGGTTGTACCGGAGGTGTAACACAGGGCTGCTGCCGTGTTTTCATCGAAATCACCCCAGGCAAAATCATCATCTACCGCGGCGATCCAGTCTTCATAGGCAACGGCACCAGGCAAGGACGTCTCAGGCATGTGCTCGGAGTCCGTCAGTACAATGTATTTCCTCACCGTGCCGAAACGATTCTGTAAAGCCTCAACCAGTGGAACGAAGGTCAGGTCGACAAACATGATGTCGTCTTCGGCATGATTAACGATGTAGTCCAACTGATCGGCAAACAGGCGCGGGTTCAGCGTGTGGCAAATCGCGCCGTTTCCCATGATCCCGAACCAGGTTTCCAGGTGCCGGTCCGTGTTCCAGGCCATGGTAGCGATACGGTCACCCAGGCTTACCCCTTCTCCTGCCAGTGCTTTGGCTACTTTCAGCGCACGTGTTCTGATCTGCGCCAGCGTCGTGCTGCGAATCGGGCCTTCAACGGAACGGGTAACCTGTTCGCGCTCACCGTGATTGAGTGCCGCATGGTCAAGAATTGTATGGGTTAACAGGGGATAATCTTGCATCAAACCGAGCATGGTTGTTCCTCTTGAGGAGTTTGCATTTAACCCACAGCTTAGCAAAAACCGTGCTGTGTGTTCTGCTTCAGTTTTTGCCCGCTAAATCCATTGTGCACATAGTTTATGCGGGTTAGGATACGGTATCTCCCATCCCAACGCAGGACAGGCCACAGCCGTACACCATCACGGGCAGCCATACTTCAGGCGTATATTTTCAGAGGTCTCACCATGTACGATTGCACCAGACATTACATCAATGGCCAGTGGGTAAACAACGACTCTGGCAGGGCAGCAGACATCATCAATCCAGCGACTGAAAAATCCATCGGTAAAGTTGCTTATGGATCCGCGCAAGATGTGGATCGCGCCGTGGCTGCGGCAAGAGCGGCTTTCGAAGATTACTCCCTCTGGACTGTGGAGCAGCGCATTGAACTGCTGGGCAAGGCTATCGATGCCTATAAAGCCCGATTCAAAGACATCGCTGCGGCTATTTCTGCCGAAATGGGCGCCCCCATCACTTTCGCCCATCAGGCGCAGGCAGCCGCAGGCCTGGGACACCTGATGTCCACCCTTGCCGCCCTGCAGGGCATGGCCATGGAAGAAAAGGTAGGTGATTCCATAATTGTGAAGGAACCCGTTGGAGTCTGTGGCCTGATTACACCGTGGAACTGGCCGGTCAACCAGATTGCCTGCAAGGTTGCGCCGGCTCTGGCTGCCGGTTGCACCATGGTATTGAAACCCAGCGAGATTGCGCCGGTAGATGCCATGCTGTTTGCCGAAGTCCTTGAAACCGCCGGTGTACCCGCCGGAGTTTTCAATCTGGTCAACGGTGACGGCCCAGGCGTGGGTTCCGCCATGTCCGCACACCCCGGCATCGACATGATGTCCTTCACCGGCTCAACCCGCGCCGGCATACTGGTAGCCAAAGCGGCGGCTGACAATGTTAAGCGCGTGGCCCAGGAATTGGGCGGCAAGTCTGCCAACATCATTCTTGAATCTGCCCCGTTGGAAGAAGCAATTACCCATGGTGTGAACTGCATGTTCAGCAACACCGGCCAGTCCTGTAACGCACCCAGCCGCATGCTGGTTCCGGCAAGCTGCTACGAAGATGCGGTGAATCTGGCTGCAGCGGTCGCTGAAAAGGTACATCCCGGTGATCCGCAAAATCCGGAAACAAAGATGGGCCCGGTCATCAGCGAAGCACAGTACAACAAGATCCAGGGTCTGATCGAAAAGGGCATCTCAGAAGGCGCCCAACTGGTTATCGGCGGACCCGGCAAACCGGAGGGCCTGGAAACCGGTTATTACGTGAAGCCAACCATCTTCCGCGATGTCTCCAACAACATGACTATCGCCCGCGAGGAAATATTCGGACCTGTGCTGTGCATGATCCCCTATTCCGGGCTGAGCGAGGCCATCACCATCGCCAATGACACCGACTACGGCCTGTCCGGCTACGTGTACGGCGGGACGCCAGAAGAGGCCATGCTCGTAGCGCGCCGGTTGCGCACCGGAATGGTCCACCTCAACGGTGCGGATAATGATATCCATGCACCCTTTGGCGGCTACAAACAATCCGGCAACGGTCGGGAGTGGGGCGCCAGCGGCATCGAAGATTACCTGGAAACCAAGGCCGTCATGGGTCTGTAAGAGGCCGCTTGCGGCCGACAAGCCAAACATCGGTCCATCGCGCCCAAGGGCGCTCTCACAGTAAGAGGTCGCTTGCGGCCGACAAGCCAAACATCGGTCCATCGCGCCCAAGGGCGCTCTCACAGTAAGAGGTCGCTTGCAGCCGACAAGCCAAACATTGGTCCATCGCGCCCAAGGGCGCTCTCACAGTAAGAGGTCGCTTGCGGCCGACAAGCCAAACATCGGTCTATCGCGCCCAAGGGCGCTCTCACAGTAAGAGGTCGCTTGCGGCCGACAAGCCAAACATTGGTCCATCGCGCCCAAGGGCGCTCTCACAGTAAGAGGTCGCTTGCAGCCGACAAGCCTTTAATCCTGTCTGCCGTAGCTTTTGAACTTCTCCAGTACCCTGCCCATCTCTTCCTCATCCAGGATCACCGGCTCGCCAGCCAGCAGGCACTGATAATACATCTGCGCCAATTGCTCGACTTCTACCGCCAGCGCCAATGCCCGTGGCAGATCCTGTTCGAGGCACAACAGGCCATGATTCGCCATCAGGCACGCCTTGCGCCCCGTCATCGCCATCAGTACATAGTCGGAAAGCTCCTGTGTGCCAAAAGTTGCGTAAGCGGCACATCGGATGTCCCCCCCACCAGCCGCCGCCACCATGTAATGAACAGCGGGGATCGACCGGCCCATGCAGGCCAGCGTGGCGCAGTAAACCGGATGAGCGTGCACGATTGCCTGGGCATCCTCGCGGTGGCGGTAGAGATCCCGATGGAAGCGCCATTCACTGGACGGTTTGACTGAATCTTGCCACTTGCCATCAAGATTCATCGCGACGATATCCCCGGGAGACAAATCAGAGTAATGCACAGCCGATGGCGTGATCAGGCAACCATCCTCTGTCCGGACGCTCAGATTGCCTGACCTGCCTTTATTGATACCGCTCGCGTTCATTGCGAGCGCTGTTTCGATCAGTTGCCGCCGTAGGCCCTCACTCATGTCGCCCCTGCCCCGTGTTCGGGAAACAGCGATTCGAGACCAGCCTCACTGGCCGGACAGATACCGCGTTCGGTGATCAGGCCGGTAAGCAGCCGGGCCGGGGTCACATCAAACGCAAAATTGCGCGCCCTGACACCATCGGGTGTGATCTGGACGGTAGCCATTTCACCGCCTGCGGTCTTGCCCCTTACCCGCGTCACCTCGGCGGCATCACGTTCTTCGATGGGGATGCCGGCAACGCCATCGGCCATGGCCCAGTCAATGGTTGGGCTGGGCAGGCAGACATAAAACGGCAGATCGTTATCATGCGCCGCCAGCGCCTTGAGGTAGGTGCCAATCTTGTTGCAGACATCACCATTGCGCGCCGTGCGATCTGTGCCGGTGAGGCAAAGGTCAACCAAACCATGCTGCATCAGGTGACCGCCCGCGTTGTCGACGATCACATCATGCGGCACGCCGTGGGCCTGGAGTTCCCAGGCCGTCAAGGCCGCACCCTGGTTGCGCGGGCGAGTTTCATCCACCCACACATGGACGGGGATGCCTGTGTCGTGTGCTTTGTAAATGGGTGCAAGCGCCGTGCCCCAGTCAACGGTAGCAATCCAGCCGGCATTGCAATGAGTGAGGATATGCAAAACATCTGCGTCATATCTTCGCTGTTCCCACAAACCTCGAATCAGCCGCAGACCGAATTCACCAATGCGGTTATTGATATCCACGTCCTCATCGCAGATATCCCGGGCCATCAGGTAGGCCACCGAACACCGTTCTTCCGGCGGCAGGGGTTCAAGTGCTGCTTTCAAGCGGTCCAGCGCCCAACGCAGGTTGACCGCGGTCGGGCGGGTTTCAAGCAACTGTGCACAGGCTGCAGCCAGTGATCCGGTGTCAGCACTCTCCCGCATCGCCAGCGCCACGCCATAAGCCGCGGTTGCGCCGATCAGGGGTGCGCCGCGCACCCGCATGGTTGAAATGGCCTCGGCGACCTCCTGCATACTTTTCAAAGACCGGATCACAAACTCATGCGGCAGGAAAGTCTGATCGATAATGTTGACTGACCAGCAATCGTCGTCCAGCCAAATGGACCGATATGGAATACCGTTAACCCGCATTTTGCACCACTGTTCCACTTCCTGTTTAAAGCTAAAAACTACCAGAATGTATATCCATACTGCAAAACTACCACAGCCTGGTCACCCACAAACTCACCCATGTCAATTCGATGGTACTCCGTTTTGGAGGTGTGACAATTTTTGGCATTGCCTGTCGATTCTGGTCACCTCATTTTCCAAATACTGTTGTACCTGATATTTTTTCAGTAGCGGAAAATAACCAACCACCTGTTATATATATTTTTTCTGATAATTTCCAAGCAGTGTAATATTTGGTATGTAATTTGCATTACTTATCATAAAAACAAAGAACGGAAATCAGAACAAAAGAACAATTAGACTGACACAGGAAGTGGAACCATGACACAGACAAACCTGAGATTGACGATTTTTCAAGTGCAAAGACTTCAGGATATTGTGGGTCTGGGAGGAATTTCCCCTTACCAGATCACGATTTTTACCGGAGATTCGTTGGGAAGAACAGGCACTATCGTCGATCCATCAAAACTGGAATCAGCCAATGACGGTTGTTGGCTTGCGGAGACTGCGCCCTCAGAATCATGGCTTCGGCGCTTTAAATTTTCTTTTGGCATGAGACAGAACTGACTGTCCATGACTGGTGAATAAGTAAACTCCCTACAACTTCCCACAGATATAAAGCACCTTGACAGCTTGACTCCGAGGTCTTCAGAACCCCGGAGTCAGGCGTTGAACACTCTTTTTTGATCACTTCCTGCTCTTTCGCTGTAAAATAACGGTTTCGTGTTGTCGCAGAATTTCAGGAAGTTTTGATGTCGTTGTTTGATTCACTCAACCGCCCCGGGTGGCAACATAAAAATCCCACGGTCCGCCTGGATGCGGTTGATCAACTGGATGACCCGGAGGTGCTTGTCGAACTGAGCAGTACGGATCCTGACCCCGCCGTACGAGCCAGAGCCCTGTCTCGCATCAGCAATCCGGACACCCTCGATACACTGATCGATACCCTGCCGACAGCATTGCAGAAACAGGCGAAGGCACAGCGCCTGGCACAATTACTGCCTGACCCGGAGCAGATTGCCACAATCGATAATGACGCCGTCCTGATCCGGATCGCAGGCCTCACCGACGACCCGCAACTGCTTACCGCTGCCATCACCCGACTCAGGAACGATGAACTCCGTCTGGATATCGCCAGTGAACATCCGCTGGCAAGAGTGCGCCTGCACGCAGCACAGGGCATCCGGGATATCGAATTACTGGACCGGCTTCTCCATCATGCCCGCGGCCACGACAAAGCTGTCTATCGCCACTGCAAAACCTTGCTCGATGAGTACCATTGCAGGCAAAGGGAAGAGGCCGAATGCAGGGAAAAGGTCCAGCAACTGACCCAGAAGGCAGAGGATCTGGCAAAAGCTGTGGATTCACCGGAATACAAGGGCCGCTACCAACTGCTGGTGCAACAGTGGCCAACGGTAAATGCTTGGGCAAATCCCACTCAGGAGAAACAATTTCAGCACCACCTGGCCATCTGCCGGGATCGACTATCCGACCTGTCCGCAATACAAGTCGCGGATAAGCAAAGACAAGCAGATCTGGCAAATGCAAACCAATTGTTCGAAGCGCTCATAGCTGAATTGAAAGTAATCGACCAGTCAACGCCAACGTTCGATGATCCCGCAACCATTAGGCAACTGAGTGACCTTCTGGATGAGCTGGAAAAACGCTGGCATACGGCAAGCAAAAGTGCCCCCTGTACACCGGAACAATCAAAGCTTTTGCACAAGTACGTTAAACGCTGGCGATCACTGCTTAAAACCGCTCAAAGCCTGATTGACAGGAAACCGGCACTGGAAAAGGTTTGCATGAAGCACACCATGTGGATTCTTCCGACTACCAATCCCTGCAGCGGCAGATCGGGATCGTAAACAAGTGGGCAGGCTCCCTGCCCTGGCCTGATTCACAACTCACTATTGCGCCTGCTCAAATAGCCCAACTGCGCCAGGCATCAACCCAACTGAATACGCAGATCAGCACCCTGAAACAGGGGCAGGAAAAGTATATCCGGCGGGTGCGCACGGCACTTGACCAACTAGGCGTAGAGCTGGACCAGAATCACAGTAAAGACGCGGACCGGGCTCTCAACAAAGTCAGGCGACTCCTCAAGCCACTGGCGCCGAGGCAACGGCAACTCTTTGAACAAGAGTTACGACCACTGGCTGCCCGTCTGAACGAAGTTCACGACTGGCAGGGCTTTGCCATTGAACCCAAGAAAATAGAACTCTGCGCCAGTATGAAATCCCTGCTCGGAAGCAAGGAAAATGTTGTAACGCTCGCTGCAAAAATCAAATCGCTGCAAGATGAGTGGAAACAACTCGGCCCCCTGCCCCGCGCGCGTGACCAGCAATTGTGGGAAGAATTCAAAACGGCTGCCGATCAGGCGTTTGAACCCTGTAAGGCTGCCTTCGCACGCCAGGCTGAACTGCGGCGGGAAAATTTCAAACAACGCATGCAACTGGTTGCACAACTGAGAGACTATGAAAATAAAATGGCCTGGCCTCAATCCACCGGTGCGCCAACCGATGACGAGGAGCCCGGGGATAGCCCGCCTGGCGCCGCACCGGACTGGCGCCTGGTTCAGAAAACGCTGGATACCGCCCGGGAAGCTTTCCGTAACATCAAGCCGGTAGACCAGAAGGGGGAGAAAAAAAGCCAAAAGGCATTTCGCTCAATTTGTGACCGGATATACGGCCATATCAAGGAAGAATATGGGCGCAACATCGCGCTCAAGGAAGAATTGGTGGCCCGTGCACAGGAATTGGTCGAACTGGAAGACCTGCGACACGCCATTGACCAGGCCAAGCGAATCCAGCGCGACTGGAAAGAGGTGGGCATGACACCGGTCGGTGTCGACCGTAAGCTGTGGAAGAAACT
Source organism: Gammaproteobacteria bacterium (assembly GCA_024279945.1). Lineage (GTDB taxonomy): Bacteria > Pseudomonadota > Gammaproteobacteria > Xanthomonadales > SZUA-36 > JAJRRA01. Next base: position 41,249 of record JAJRRA010000045.1, on the reverse strand, counting down.
TCGCACAGCCTGCGATGAAGTATTTGCCCGTCTGGATCAGCAACGTGATCAAAATAACGCCGAAATCGATGCTTGCGTAAAGCAGGCCGAGTCCTTGCGTGATCAGGCCAGGGACTTACTGAATTCGGATGATGATGAACGGCGTTTGCACCTGAAGAAAGACCTGTCTGGGTTGAAACAGCAGTTCCGCGAAATCGACCTGCCCCATGCCATACAACAACGCCTGGGCAAGGACTTCCAGAACATCGAAAGCCAGGCCCGGGATGTTGTCAATGGCATCCGTGCCCGTCAGGAACAGGCTCGATGGCAACAGCTTCTGGAACGCATCAGGGCATGTGCGCTAAAAACCACAGATACAGATGCAGCCACCACCTTCTGGGCAAAAGAAAGTGAACTGCCCAAAGGCATCGACCGGCAAGCACTGGAATCCTTCTGGCAAGACGGTCCGGCTGAAGGAAACGAAGAAAAAATGCTGGAAGCATGCATTGCACTGGAAATCCTCGGTGAAATCGAGTCACCGGTCGAAGACAAAGAGGCGCGCATGAACTACCAGATGAAGCGACTACTTGAAGGCATGGGCAGCCAGCAAGTTCCGGCAGCAGATGCGCTACAGGTATCCATCAACCAATTTATTTCCCTGCATCCATCCAGCCGCTGGACCGAGCGCTTTTGTTCGGGAGTGGAAAAAATCAGGGCGTCCTCTTATTAATTCTTTTGGAGATTAAAAAATGCAATTCCCTTTCTTGAGGAGGGCTGTTTCCAGCCTTCTGCTTGGCCTGCTCCTGTTACCTGGCATTACGTTTGCCGGTCAACTGATTATGAAAAATGGTGACATTATTACCGGCAAGGTGACCAAGGTCGTGGATGGCAAGGTCTATATCGACCCCAGCTATGCAAGCGAATACGGGGTGGATATCGCCGCGGTCGTTTCGATCGATGGTGAGCTTCAATTTGAAATCGAACTGGCCGATGGCAGCAAGGTCAGTGGACAGCTTGGCGGCGCATCAGAAGAAGGACAGATCCTCATTATTGATGGCACTGAAATGACCATTGGCCTGACGGATCTGGCCCGGGCCACTGAGCCGGAAAGTTATTACAGTCGTTCATCACAGGTAGACGTCAACGCGACCTTTAACAGCGGCAATACCGACAGCCAGAACACCCTGCTCTTTACAGATACAAAGCTCAGGCTGGGCGATCACCGCCACCTGGCCGAACTGACCTTCCGCCGTGACGAGACCGATGGTATCAGCACCAAAAAACAGGACCTGTTCAACTACCAGTACAACTGGTTGTTCAACGACCCCTGGTACGTGGGCGCGACAGCGACTTACGAGCGGGACCCGATCCGGGATCTCTCCTATCGTTACACGCTGGGTGTGCTGGCCGGGCGTGACCTGCTGAATGACTCAAGCCGCTTCCTGACATTCAGTTTTGGCACCGGTTACTCAAACGAGAAGATCGGTGGCCTGTCAGACAGTGGCTCAGTCGGCTTGTGGAATTTAATCTATACACACCGTTTCCACGATGGCGCCATCTCGTTCTTCCATGATCAGAAACTGAACTACCAGTTTTATGGTGATAACAATGCCATTCTGAAAACCAACACCGGTTTCCAGTTCGATATCATCAGCAACGTTTACGCCAAAATCTCCTTGCGCTATGACTATGAAACAGAGCCGGCCACCGGTGCGTCAAAAGATGACACCACCCTGGCTATTGGCGTGGGTGCAAAGTTCTAGCCTGCACATTGCACCAAGGCGGGTCCTGTTATTGATACACTTTGTAAGAATAGGCGGTAAACCAGGCTGAAATCGCTTCGCGCTCCGGACCGGACCGGGGTCAGATTCTGCGAACCTGACCCCATCGGTTTTTATAGCTGATCCAGTCTTTTGTAGGACTTTTTATGGGCGAGAACTTCCCGTATCAAACGCGTGTGCCATTTTTCACTCTTGTCCTCACCATAATTTTTGTCCGGCCCATCGTAAGGCGAACGCTCGGAGCGAAAGATATACAGTATTTCATCAATAAAGCAGGCCCGGTCACCGGACATTTCCAACATGGGATAGGAGAACGCCTTGTCATCAATGCGTCTGATGAACTTCCCGGACCGGTCACGTAAATCTTCAGCCTTGATGTCCTTCCACTGATTCCAGCGGCGAAACTGCAGTTTCCACACACATCTGCGCAGAACCTGTTTTATTTCCTGATCGCTGACCATGACAACATCCAGATCCAGCTTGTTCCACAATTTATATTTGAACGTCTTTAAATGCCCGGCCAGCCACGCTGATTTCCGGTAGCGGTTGTTTCTGATAACACTCTGCTGATAAGGAATGCAGTGTTTGTGTCGAACACCCTGTGAGTTCTCGTAGGAACCGTAAGTCATCCAGCAATCATGTTGTCGATAAACATCTGCCAGCTTCTTCAGCACATTCGGATGCGCCAGTTTGTCATCGCCATCCACCAACACCAGCACGTCTTCATCGTCCGGACGGGCGGCTTCAATCGCTTCCACTACATTACGGGTTTTGTATTTCTTTTCCCGGTTGATGATCAAACAGAACCGGTCGTCACCCTCAATAGCCGCTTTAACCTGAACTACTGTTTTGTCCGTCGACATATCATCGACCAGAATTGCCTGAAAATTGGCATGGGTCTGATCTTTCAGCGCCTGAATGTTCTCCTCGATCCATTCATCCACGTTGTACATGGCCGTGATGATGTGAAATTTCATATCATCCCTGGCTGCCCCCTGATTACAAGACTACCGTGCTGCGTAACCCCTCTGCGCGGAGCTGCTGTGGCACGTCAGTCGACGCAGTCATAGAACGCCGGCAGGAGCCGCATCAGGGGCATCAGAGTGAAATCGCCTTCACCATCGAACTTGTATAAGAGTTCAGCCTCAGTGCAACTTATGAAGCGAACCTCGGCCACACCAATCGGCACCGTGGTGACTTCCGTTGGATCGAGGAACTTGCCCCCACTGCTACGGTAGATCTTGAGATTTGCGACCTCACCCGAGAACTCTCCCTGCAAGGTCATCCAGTCGATAGCGCCCGGCGTGTCGGTCCAGGTGTACCAACCACCGAAAAACAGGCTGATGCTGGGTGAAATGTCGACAACAAAGCCCTGGCCGGGAAAGTCAGGGTTGTACCAGGACCCCGTCATCCTGTCGTCGATGAAACGGTAGGTGGAATCAGTCCGGCGCAGGTAGACATCGTCAAAATAGCTGCTGGCAGTTGCTGTCTCACCATTTGGTTTGGACAGGCCAAGCGAAATCCTAATGCTGGCAGTAGCAGGGTCGGTGATGACCTGGTTGTTGATTGCAACCCAGTCGCCAACGGTCTGTGTACCGACATTTTCCAATTGCAGAAAACTTCCGCCGCAATTGTCCTCAGGAAAGGTCAGGAAGAAAATATTGGGGGTAGTCCCATTCGGCTGATCTGATGGGATGCGGACCTGCCCCCCCCATTCGAGAGACTGCGCACCACCAAACCGGACACATTGATCCAGCACTAATGGTGTCGCACCATTGCTCTCACCTTCGTTATAGAGCAGAGCTGAACCTGAAGCCGGATCCCCGGCGGCATCGAGTGGATCCCACTCGCCCCGCCGATCCCAGGTGTTAACCCAGACCGACAGATCCTCATCAAACCCTCCATTGGTCAAATAGTTCTCACCTGCCAGTGCGGAGCCGGAAAAAAGCACCGCAGCCAGGGTGCAAAACAGGGCAATATTCAGATATGGGCGTACGCGGGTCATGTTTGTTCCCTCGATTCTTGTATGTATTAAAGACATCACTCTTCTTCGCAACCTCTGAACGGCGGCGTAAGCCGCGTAAGGGGCACCGTTGTGACGTTGGCTTCACCGTCGAACTGGAAGAAGAACTCAGCCTCGGTGCAACTTATGAAGCGAATTTCGGCCACACCAACCGGCACCGTCGTAACGGCCGCCGGATCAACGAACTTGCCCCCACTGCTGCGGTAGATCTTGAGCTTTGCGAGTTCACCCGTGAACTCTCCCTGCAAGGTCATCCAGTCGATTTCGCCCGGCGTTGTAGTCCAGGTGTACCAACCACCAAAAAACAGTTTAATGACGCGTGAGATGTCGATAATGATGCCCTGGCCGGGAAAGTCAGGGTTGTACCAGGATCCCGAAAACCTTTCATCGATCAGGCGAAATCCGGTATCTGACTGGCGCAGGAATACGTTATCAAAATAGCCGCTGGCAGTTGCTGTCTCTCCGCTCGGTTTGAGCACACCGAGTGAAATCCCAATGCTGGAAGTGGAGATACTGGCGGTGATTCGTTTATTGACCAGAAGCCAGCTACCAACGGCTGGCGAACCGACGCTGCTTCTTTCCAGCGACTCTCCTGCACAATTATCCGTATTATAGGTGGCAATGAAAATTTGGGCAGAAGTCCCATTCGGCTGACCCGGGAGGACGCGAACCTGCCCTCCCCATTCGAAATCTCCATCCCCTCTGAACTTGTAACATTGAACCAGAACCGTTGGTACTCCACCGTTACTCTCACCTTCGTTATAGAGCAGCGCCGAACCCGACGACGCGCTACCGGCGGCATCCAGTGAGTTCCATTCGCCCCGGTTGCCCCAGGGATTCTCCCAGCCCGACAAATCCTGATCGAATCCTCCATTGGTCAAAAGGTTGTCCTGCGCCGAAACGGTGCCGGAAAAAGTGCGGCAGCCAGGGCGCAACACAGGAAAATATACAGGTATGAGCGTGCGCGGATCATGTTTGTCCCCCTCTCTTCTGGTTCTTGTTAAAGAAATCTGATTTTTGACTATAGCAAAATTTATGCAGTATTTTTAGAGAGAAAATGATGGCAAAAATGGCAACATTTTGTAGCGAATAGAGTGTGTGCTTGAAAATCTGGCACAGCGGGTTACTATCCAGAACCCGGACCACCACCGGGATAATTCTGCCTGTTCAGAAATCTACTTGCCATCCGATATTTTGGTGAATAGCTTTCTCATAGACATAAATAGAAGCAGCAAGATCTTGTGTGGCTACACCAAGAGATTTGTAGAGAGTAATCTCATTTGAAGATGTCCTGCCCTTTACCTTGCCCAACAGGACTTCACCAATCTCCCCAATCATATGTTCCTCGTTAATGGTGTTGGCTGCCAAAGCATTAAGGTATTCTCCAGCTTGTTCTTTTGCCAAAGGTTTATAATCAACATAGAATCGTGAGCGTTTTACAGCTTCTATATCGACTTCCGCCTGATCAGCGAGGCTCGCGCCAACTGCATTTATATGTGTGCCTTGCGCCAGCCAACTGCCTTTCAAAAGAGGCTTGCAAGATGAAGTGGTTGTACAAATGATATCTGCAGATTTAACTGCAATTTCGATATCTTCAATTGCCTCGATATCAATACCATATTGTTTTGAAAATTGGGTCGCGAATTGTTGAGCATGGCTAAACGATCTTCCCCAAATTCGTACATGAGTGATATTCCTGATTTCACTCATGGCGATAAGATGTTGATGTCCCTGTTCACCATTCCCAAGAATTGTAAGGTGACTGGCATCTTCTCTCGCTAACATCTGTGTGGCGACGGCACTTGCTGCGGCCGTTCGAATAGCAGTAATTTCACCTGCATGAATTATGGCTTGTGTTTGGCCGGTTTCAGGCTCAAAAAGAACAATCACCCCGGAATGTGACTGATGACCGTTTTGTTTATTCAAGGGAAAGACAGTAATTAGCTTTGCACCAAAACATACCGGCTGCTTCAAATAACCCGGCATGTATCCAAGCATTGCGTTGTGAGCAAAAGGGACACTCATAGCAGTACGTGATGGTAGAAATACATCTCCAGAAGACGTCGCCCGCATGGCTTTACTAATTACATCGATACATTCATCCATGGGCAAAAGTGTTATTACATCTTCCCTGCTCAAAATCCACATATTTGATCGACCGTTGCTTAAGTTAGTAATGTTGAATTGTTCGTATCGAAGGTGCTCAATTGTTATGCGCCAGGTAATTCAAATAACAGCTGCTGATTCCGGAAGTACACTTAACCGAAAGGGTGTTTATACCTAAAAAGATTTTCGGAATGTCAAACCGAATGTTCTGGGCTGTACGGTAAATTGAGTCTGGGTGCGGAACTGGTCGCTGAGTATTCTAACCTCCGCGCGTTTATCAAATAGATTGTGTGCAAATAAATATACAGCCCAATCTTCGGACGTGATCCCAACTTTCACTTGTGCCAAAAAATAGCTGTCTAATGTTTCATAATAAACATCGGCAGGATTAAATTTCGATGCAGAACCTCCAGTGTAGCTCATATCCAGCCTTATTAACCCCTCCAGGTCGCTGAAGACTGAACGAACATACTGTGCGGATAAAGAGGCCGTTATGTCTGGTACATAGGGGATATTATCCCCCTTTCTGCCTGGATTGGCGATGAATGCAGGGTCTTGATCCTCTGTCAACTTCGAAGAAGATAACGTCAAGTTCCCGTCGATGCTGAAGCTGTTCGTCAGTTGGCTGAATATTTCTATTTCTACACCCTGGATTCTAGCCCCGCCAGCGTTGCTTATGAAATTAAACGGTCCGATAGACGCGGGTGTTTGGATGTCTTTCCAATCAATGTAATAGGCAGCGATATTAACGTTTAAGTGATTGTCCAGCCAACTGGTTTTGGCACCGATTTCGTAGCTCCATAAACTATCTGAACCATATGAATCAGGCACTTCGACAAGTGTTTTTTGATTGGCGCCGCCAACACGGAATCCCTCAGCAGCCTGTGCGTATATCATTGCATTCTCATTGATAACGTATTTGCCGTGGAATTTAAGCAGCACACCATCGTCATCATAATTTAATTCGGGGCCAGGTCCCGGTGGGAACGGTCCAAAACCCACGGTTACGGCTGAATTATTGACTTTTTTCACATCAAAATAACGCGCGCCAAAAGTCAGTGTGAAGCTTTCCAATACGTCATAGGAAATTTCACCAAATACCGCTTTTTGCTTCAAATTTTCGGCGGCGGTACGGGTAAATAACTCAACCATCGGTGATGGTATGTCACCCTTAATATCGGTGGGGAGAACCTGGTTAGTGAGATTGCTTTGCCGATCTTGTAAAAAACCGCCAATAGTCCAATTAAGTCGGTTCTCACCCGACGAATTCAAACGTATTTCATGACTCCAAATATTAATGTCATCTGTCGGACGTACCATGGCAGGTATAAGGCCCGGTATTACCGGGGTTGGTGATCCAAGCGGTGGCACAGGGATGCCAACAAGCCCCATCAGGAAGTCCGTAGTGTCGATATTCCTGGATGTGTCCCGATTGTAGTAAGAAGATGTAAATAGGAAATTGCCCCAGTCAAAATCATAACTACCCGTAATATTGAAGATCTCAAAATCATCTTTATGATCAGTTTTGACGAAATCGATGGCCAGCAAGTCACCACTCGGCTTGGAAAAGGCATTAGACGCGCCAAGATCTGTCCGTTGAATATAAGCAGTGGCGATTAAGTTGAAACTGTCATTGACATCAAAGCGCAGGGAAAAACGTCCTCCCCGAATTTTCGCATCGTTGATGCCCTTTAGACCGAGCCGACCGTTGTCAATGAAACCATCGGTATCTTCATAAAATGCCACGGCACGTCCGGCGAGTTTGCCTTCTATGATGGGGATATTAACCATACCTTTTACCTGATATCCCAGACCGGCATTTCTTGTTGATGAAAACTCGGCCTCAGCCAACGCTTCAAATTTTGTGGAATCCGGCTTATTGGCAATTACACGAACTGTTCCACCCATGGAGCCGGCACCGTATAGCGTCCCCTGTGGCCCACGCAACACCTCTACTCGTTCGACATCAAATAGCCTGAAATCCGGTTGAGAAGCACCGGCGTTATTGCCGGAACTGGGTGCTCCGGTCACCGGAGTTTCATCGTAATAAAGACCTACCTGAGCTTCCCCAACCCCCTGAACACCACGGATAACCAGGCGTCGGAAACCGGGCCCCTCGTCCACAATTGTCAACCCCGGGACGTGGTTAACATAGTCGATAAAACTATTTGCACCCAGCTTATCCAGGGTATCTCCAGTCAAGGCGGATATACTTATGGGAGTGTCCTGCAACGAGCTTGATCGTTTCAAAGCCGTTACCACTACCTCTTCAAGTTGCATTTCCTGGGCATGACAAACCGGTATCAGAGCGAGCATCAAAACGCCCGTAAACAGGCATGTATTTAACCGTTTACGAAAATTTAAAGATGATAATTGATTTGGTGAAATTCTTTTTGAAAGTGGCATTGTAATTCCCTCTCATTACGAGATACTTCTATTGATGTACGTTCCCTGCATTGGTATATAGCGTGAAAAATATTTTGTCGTATTGAGAAAGTATTATTTCATATAATGAATAAATATCCAATAGGAAATATATGACTCGCCGGGGAAATTACAGTAAAATTATTAAAATAATGATGTTCGATGGAAACGGGATTGGAAAATAATGGCACACTTTGGCCCACATCTGAGGTTTTTAAGAAAGAAAAAAGGGTTGACTTTACGACAACTTAGCGAAAGATCCGGGCTTGCACAATCTACCCTGTCCAAAACTGAAAATAGCAAGATTTCACCGACCTATGACAATTTACTGAAGCTTGTCAAGGGGCTGGATGTCGACCTGTCCACACTGCTGAATATTGGGTCACCCATCTTTGAAGCTGAGACTACCGGGAGCCTCACTCGTTATGCGGTTACGCTTGCCCGGATGAGGGAGAAGCACCCTGCCTCAACTTATATTTATGAACCACTGGGGACACAGCTTACCCGGAAACTGATGGATCCAACTTTTGTAACAGTTACGGCACGTTCTATAAATGAATTTAAAAACCTGATTTCCCATGCAGGTGAAGAGTTTGTCTTCGTATTAAGCGGGGCCGTTGAAGTGCACATTGAACATTATGCAGCCAGGGTATTGGAAAGTGGCGACTCGGTATATTTCGATGCGCATATGGGGCACGCCTATATATCAGTTAGTGAAGAAGATGCCACTATTCTAAATGTCGTCGCCGGCGCAACAGATTTGTTTGACAACTTGATGGGCAAGAAATCGAGCTAATCACCAGCATTCAGTTATTTAAAGATGACGGATCAGGGATGAATACGTCTTTAAGAACACGTTTCAAATTACCCCCCAGAATAGCAATAATTTCCGTCTTGCTAAATCCTCTATTTAACAATCCATTTGCCAGGTCAAATATCTTTTTGGGGTGATTGAGGCCTTCTATATCTACTTTTTTTCGAACAGCGTAACTGCGTTTGAAGGATTGTTTCATCGCCTCCAACTCATCAGGAAGCATTTGATCGTAGCCGTATAAATCGTAATCTGTTCCCAGACCAAGGTGTTCGACACCAACCAGCTTTGCTATATGCTCATAATGGTCGATAACGTGGTCCAGTGTTACAGGATCCTCTCCTCGTACGAACATTCTCAGGAAAGTAATTCCCATCACACCACCATTTTTTGCCATTTCTTTAATGGCCTCATCGGTTTTGCAGCGGGGATGATCGTTGAGCGCTCGGCAATTGGCATGCGTCATCAATACGGGTTTATTAGAAAATTCAAAGGCATCCAGCGTCGTGCGATCCCCACAGTGGGATACGTCAACAGCCATCCCCAGTTGGTCCATCTTTTCTATTATATCTACACCAAAATCACTAATCCCAGAATCAGTACGCTCGGTTGATCCATCACCAATTCGATTGCGTTCATTGTAAGTCAATTGTGAAATGCGTTGACCCAGATTGTAAAAAAAACTGACATCGTCAATAGTACGAAAATGATCAGAACATTGGTTGCTTAATAATATTCCAAGCTTCCCATCTGCCCTGGCTCGATCGAAATCATCTACTTTTGTAATCTTGAGAAATTTATCATCATTACTGGAAATAATGCTATTCCATGACGCAATGAGTTTGAGGTAGGTGATATAGGCCTCAGGGCCACTGGTTACGTGACCGGTGCAAATACTTTTCAGGCCGGACTCCTGGTATCGCTCAAAAACATCTAACGAAACCTTCTCAGGGTTTTGTATCCATTGTTCTGCCCGGCAACTTACGAACTCAATCGGGTGAAGCATATCAATCACAACAGATTCTTGTAATAAGTCAATGACTTCAACGGGATATTCTTTGTCGGAATCGAAAAATACCTGATATTGGTTTTTAATGTGCATGGTCTTTATCTTGTCCAAACTTTATATATTTTTGCAGCAGGTTGATTAGTTAAAACCCTAAGTCGGGGTATTAATCTGTCGTAAGTTCATTATAATACAGTATTCACTTTATGAAATAAAATATTCTTTACCGGAATGGTTCATAAAAGTAACTTGGGTCCGGTTCAAACAATAAAAGGATTAAATATGCAACCAAACCAGGTTACTGACTCAAACATGCGCTATGTGTTGGTGATTTTATTCCTTATTAACACCGTCAATTATATGGACCGTATGATCCTTGCGGTTCTCAGTCAATCTATCAAGGAGGATATGGGGCTTAGTGATGCACAGTTAGGCTTACTGACCGGTTTTGCCTTTGCTGTTTTCTACGCTGTCATGGGGCTGCCGATTGCACGCTGGGCGGATCGAGGAATAAGAAAAAATATCATTACCCTGGCGATGACATTGTGGAGTGCTATGACCATACTAACGAGCCTGGCGCAAACATTTACACATCTGTTAATTGCCCGGTTTAGTGTTGGTATCGGTGAAGCCGGTTGCATACCGACTGCGCATTCGTTGATTTCTGATTGCTTTCCAAAAGAACAACGCGCCTTTGCGTTAGCCATTTTTTCGACGGGGATGACCGTTGGTGTTGCTGCGGGTTTTTCAATAGGTGGTTGGGTTGGAGAAACTTATGGGTGGCGGTCGGCATTCTTGCTATTGGGTCTGCCTGGTTTAATCCTTGCCGTTATTACCTATTTTATGTTGAAAGAGCCGGAACGTGGACAACATGATGGTAATGTTGATGTTGCACCCACGAATGTGTCGGAAGTATTTCGCTTTATTTTGCAGAATAGGTCTTATTTACACATCTTGTCTGGCAGTATTTTCGGAATGTTCATGATATACGGAATTATACAATGGGCACCTCCATTTTTTATTCGCTTACACCACCTGACTACATCGCAGGTGGGTGCATGGTTTGGTCTGGCCTATGGAGGAGGGCAATTTATTGGCATGTTAATTGGCGGTAAGCTTGCCAACGTTCTCATACTAAGAGATGAGCGTTGGTTAGTTTGGATAACCGCGATCGCATATATTGGCTGTGCACCCATATTTATCATCGCACTGTCAGTGCCGGAACCGAATATGGCCTTTGTTTTTATTTCAATTGGAAGTGCATTGTTTGGGGTTGCAGTTGGACCACAAATGGCAGCTATGATGAGCGTGATGCCGCCTAATATGCGGGCAACGGCGTCCGCAATTGGCATGTTCTCAATCAGTATGCTGGGTATAGGTCTCGCTCCGTTGCTTATTGGATACACCAGTGACTTATTGAACCCGGTATATGGTGACAATGCATTGCGCTATGCCATGATAGGTACAGCATTTGTCGCGGTTTTGGCGGGGAGCAATTTTCTGTTTGCAGCAAAATCGATAGAAGCAGATATGAGACTAAGTGAATAAGACGATGACGCCAAATAGCTTTGTATGCGGTACCAGCGACCAGGCATTGATTTACCAGACCATTGGCGATGCCTTTGATAAGGCGGTGGAGCAATGGGGTGACAAAGAAGCCATCGTTGTTCGCCACCAGGGTATTCGCTGGTCCTATCGGCAGTTCGGCGAAGCTGTCGATGCATTTGCCGGTGGCCTGCTTTCTCTGGGGTTGCAAGCGGGTGATCGAATTGGGATCTGGTCGCCTAATAATATCGAATGGGTGATTGCACAGTTCGCAACGGCGAAAGCCGGCCTGATCCTGGTCAATATCAATCCCGCCTACCGCAAGGCTGAGCTCAGTTATACGCTCAACAAGGTTGGCTGCAAGTCACTAATCCTGGCCAGTGAGTTCAGGAGTAGCGATTATATTGGCATGTTGCGTGATATAGCACCGGGTATCAACACATCCGGTGACGGCCCACTCAATCTGCCGGAATTGCCAGAGCTTCAGTCGCTGATTGTCATCAATGACGAACCCGTGGCCGGCATGATTCGTTTTGACGATATTGCCGCCATGGCACCCCCGAATGCAGCCGATCAGTTGCGTGCCCGAGCATTGGCCAACCAGCCAGATGACGCCATCAATATCCAGTTCACCAGTGGCACCACAGGGTTACCCAAGGGTGCCACACTGACGCATTTTAATGTGTTGAACAATGGGTATTTTTGCGGTCAGGCAATGAAGCTGACCCAAAAAGATTGTCTGTGTATCCCGGTGCCGCTATACCACTGTTTTGGAATGGTGCTTGGGGTGCTGGCCAGTGTTACGCACGGTGCAGCCATGGTTTTCCCATCAGAGGCTTTTGAGCCACTTGCCGTACTCGAAGCAGTCAGTGAGGAACGGTGCACGGCCCTGCATGGGGTACCCACCATGTTTATCGCCGAATTGGAGCACCCAATTTTCAAAACATTTGATTTCAGCCATTTGCGCACCGGGATCATGGCCGGAGCGCCCTGTCCAATTGAAGTCATGCGTAATGTGATCAGCGAAATGCATATGGACGAGGTCACGATTTGTTACGGCATGACCGAGACCAGCCCGGTCAGTTTTCAGAGTGCTACCGATGACCCCCTGGAAAAACGGGTATCAACGGTCGGGCGGGTACACCCTCATGTACAGGTCAAGATCATCGACAAACAGGGTGCGGTGGTGCCAAGAGGCACTTCGGGCGAACTCTGTACCCGAGGTTACAGTGTCATGCTTGGTTACTGGGATGATGATGAGCGCACCAAAGAAGGTATCGACAAAGCAGGCTGGATGCATACCGGTGATCTGGCGATGATTGATGATGAGGGTTATTGCGATATCGTTGGGCGGGTCAAGGACATGATTATCCGGGGCGGTGAAAACATCTATCCACGCGAAATCGAGGAATACCTGTTCCAGCATCCAAAAATCCAGGAGGCGGCCGTGTTTGGTGTGCCGGATAAAAAGTTTGGCGAGGCGGTCGCCACCTGGATCCGGCTAAATGAAGGCGAAACACTGACGGCGGATGACGTGCGGGATTACTGCAATGAACAGATCGCCTATTACAAGGTCCCAAAACACATTCGGATCGTTGAAGAATTCCCGATGACGGTAACCGGAAAAATCCAGAAATTTATCATGCGGGAGAAAGCCATCAAAGAGATCGTGCACGATTAAACAACCGCGTAGCTGTCCAAAAGACCAGTAGGTACCATCGGGTGACGCCAGTGCCAAACAACGCACCCTGATGAATCTCAGGTCTTACAAACACCTTAGAACCAACATCTCAAATTCTCACAATACTTGAGCTGCTTCACTTACGCTGACAGCGAATTTGTGAACGCAAGTTTGAGTTGAATTTGTTATAATTTAGTTGCGCCGATTTGAGCATCCGGCTTTCAGGGCGCGTCAGGCAAACACTGCTGACAAAATACTGCTAAAGAGGATGGTGAAATGTCAGTTATTTCTGCTGGCCCTGCTCAGGGCTTCGTTGTTTCCCAGATTGTTAACGTCACTGCGAACGGCCATGATGTCGAAGGTCACATGTTCGGTAATTCGTATGACATCACCGTTGAGATAACGTCGCCGTTCCGAAATCTCAGCACCGGTTCATACATCATGTACCTGGCACGAGGACACTATTCGTTTGACGGCGAATATGGCGAACTACGCGCCAAAGAAATGCTCACCAATCTTTTCTGGGTCGGTGACTACCTGAACCGAAAGACACCGATGCTGCGCGAGAAACTGGCCGAGCATCGTCAGCAAGTTGCTAAAGTTTCTCGGGGCAGGTTCACCAAGGAGGAATTCGGTCGCTGCCGACAGGTATTGAGAAAACTGCTGCAGCGCGGTGACATCACGAATATTCCGTCCTATAGGGGTCAGGTTCATTTATAAGCACTGCATCCTAATATATATATAGTTTTCAAAACGTTACCAAGTTTTCGTGCTTTTATTGTACCTGACCCTTTAACCGGCTCGCGACCAGGCCTTCAGCGGTCACCTGACGAGTCGGGGTCCATTGCTCCAATTCAGTCTTATATCTGGCCAACGTGTGATTGGCTTGCATCGCCATCCAGCTTTCAGCCGAGCGTCCCAGCACCTTGCTCAGCTTCACCGCCAGGGTCGGAGACAAATCGATCTTTTCATGAACCAGGCGGCTCAAGGTGGACTCAGACACTTCCAGTGCGTCAGCCAATTCGGCCGCCCTGAGGCCCAACTCATCAATATAGTTACGCTTGATAAATCCGCCCGGGTGTACAGTAATTTTAGCCATCAATGATAATCCTCATAATCTACGACATACGCATCGCCATTTTCAAATTCGAAGGTCATTCGCCAGTTGCCGCTGACCCAGATTGCGTGCCGCCCTTTGTCCTGCCCCTTCAATGGGTGCAGGCGCCACCCCGGAAGATCCATATCCGCAATATCCGTGGCGGAATCCAGGGCGGCCAACTGGTCGCGCAACTTGTCCTCATGGTCGGAATTAATGCCTCGAGTATCGCTGCCACCGCTATTGAAAAAACGCTTCAACCCTTTGTGCTTGATGCTCTTGATCAATTGCAACTCTTCCTTACTGAGTATGCAGGTAGTCTATACAAAACTTGCATATTGCGCAATATGCAAGAAAATGCACCAAATCCAAATAAGCCCGCCCTCCCCGGGTACCCCGTACGGACCCGAAAACACCGGAGGGGAAAGCCACGTCGTTGGCGAACTTGAAGCAGTACAGGCCTCCACAGCCAACCAGCCGACAATAAAGCCATAACCTGATTGTTTCACTTAGGTTGCACTTAGAGTGCAATTATTGCGAGTGCGTGTAATACCTAACTAATTGATTTAATTGGTGCCGACAGGGTGACTCGAACACCCGACCTACGCATTACGAATGACTGAATCGATTCAGTCTATCCAACTGATACAACAGTATTTTCAGCGCCTTGATGTTCAAAAAATGGGATTTTTCTATCGTTTGTAACCCCTTGTTTTACCTCACTATGCCCTTTTAGTTTTGAACATTTTTTGGAGCGCTATTGCCGGTGCTTCGGCGGCCGATTGCTGCCACCACCCGTACCCGGTATGACGGGCTTCCCAGACTTGTTTCGGTAAATAATCCACACTACTGCTACGGCCAAAATGATACCGCCGATAAATGCCATTTTTATATCATGCTCCTATGCTGATTCTTGGGCTTTAAGAATTACGGTTGCCGTATCTATCACGGTTGTCGTGATGGCGTTTCTGATTTCGATGGTGAGGTTGCAAGTGATAACCCCGCCAATTGATGACGTGTCGGTCAGATACCAATACCGGAACGTTGCCAGATTTAGCCATGATCCATTGGCGCTACCGGATGGTGTCGTGCCGGAGTTAACAGTGCATTTGACATCATAGTCAGCAAGTGCCCCTGAGATCAGCCAGTCCGCAATAATCACATACGATGCTGTTCCCAGTTTTTTCTTTTCCTTGCCGTCTCCGTACAAACCCCACTCGGCCCGTGCATCTGTTGGTGTCAAGCTGCTGTCGGAAACAGTACCGCCGGTCAGTTGTACCGGGTTGCTGGTTCCTCCGCCAGTGCTGCCCGCTTTTGCTTTCGCAAACGTCTGGGTGAGAGTGATGCTAAATGCAGTGCCGTCAGCGCGTTTGCCAGAAATCGGGTAATCAATCGAAGCGGTGTCTGCGGTCATTGCACTGGCAACGCCGATTGTTGCGTACGCTCCGCTGTCGGTGGTGGTGCCTACTGTGATGTTGGTATCGACAATCGTGCCGATTTTCCACGTGCTAGCAGAGGTCCCTATGCCGTCATAGTTTAATTCTGTCGCGCCTTCGTAAACCCTGATCGTAGTTCCGGATCCGGTGTAATCGCCGTTATTTCCGGCGGAGTCAGTGGGGATTGTGTGCGCGGCATTACTGAGTACAAACGTCATGCCATCAACACCTGATGCGCCAGTTGCCCCATCACTGCCTCCCTGAGCTGAACTAACCGTCTCGGCAACGGATGCAGCGTCACCACCGTACGAATAATCATATTGTGATGTAAGGGCTGTGGAGCCTGCACCTGAATTGCTTACTGTGACCCGTGCCGTATTCAGGTCGCCATTTTTGTGGGTCGTTGTTGTTACGTTTAATACACCAGTGCTTGATGTCAGGGTAATCCGCCTAGCAATCCGGGCGACTTCAATACCACCCTGAACGAAGGTGACATCGAGATCCGTGGTCAGAGATGCAGGAGTCCATAATCCCGCGTTGATCGCCCGGGTCCAGGCCAGAGTATTGGATGCTTCGATATATCCATAGACCGCATCGGAGCCAGCTCCTCCATCTGCGATGTCGACCAGAGACACCGTATCCAGGGCAGTACCACCAATACCATCTTTCAGCGTGATTATCTTGGCTCCTGAGATGTCGCCGGAATCCAGGATTCCGGTATACCCGTCCGATCCGGTCACATACCCATTCGCCGCGGTAACCACGAGGTTGCTGGGGTCATACAGCTTGATGGTGCCAGCCGATAAAATGGCATCCACCCCACCACTGATTTTATGAGCCTCAATGGTCAGCGTTCCTGACCCATTTTTAATCGCAGTTCCGGACAGCGGTTTGATGTAATAAACAACATTTTCACCGCCAGCCGTACCAGAAACTCCTGATGTTGCACCTGTCGGATGCCACGTAGACACCAGGCCATTCCTGCCGCGGGCCAGGATCCAGTAGTACCTGACAGTTCCAACGGGGAGCTGGTGGAAATAGGTTTCGCCGAACTCAGCCGATACAAAAGACGCAGTGCTGCGATCGTTCGTTGCTGATGCGTAGATCTCCAGCTGCAGGACGTTCTGCATGCTGGGTGATGTCCAGGTTAACCAGATCCCGTCCGGACCGGAGGCCGTGGTAAGACCAGTAGGTGGCGGAACCCCATCATCACTACGGATAATCGAGGGGATAACTGGTGGAGTGGCCAGATCGGCAACGTCGTAGGTCCAGTCAGTGGCCACCTCTTCGCGCAGATGCAGGGTAGTTATGCCGTCCATCATGTTGGAACTGATACCGATTACGCGAAATGTATCCAGAGAGAAGCCGGGCAAATCAAGCGTAACAATCTGATAGAGAGAAACCAACTCAGCCCGGTAATTGCATTGAATCTGGACAGACTTCTGCTGCCGTGATTTTTTCAGTTCAATGATCGCCAGGCGCTGGGCAGCATATTCCTCATTGGTGAATGGCAGAACAACATCCTGAAATACTCGCCCTACGCCGTCCTCGGTCTCATAAGCTGCTGACGTTTGTGGTTGAAACTCGATAAGAGCGTAGTCATCGGCCGCTGACAAGAACTGTCCACGAACAGCATTATAAGCATTGTCCATCGCGACCGCTGACGTAAATGTGTATGTCCCGGCCAACCAAGTATCATCAATCGTGTGCGACGATGTCTCCCACACGCCCACCCGGACTTCGACTCCAGAGGTCAGGGTTAACGTCACACCATGATCAGCAGACTGCATTGACTCAAGTATTGATTTCGGAGTACCCGAAACCTCGACAACGCCATTAAACTGATAGCGTTTCTGTGTCGTAGATCCTGGTATAGACACCAGTTCATCACAGATGTCGGCATGCGCAATAACGGTCGGCCAGTCGATATCAGATGATATCAGCGGTGGCGATGGCCCAAACCGGCTTGACCGGAGGTAATCGGTGCGGATCAGAACAGGGTTGTCCGACCACTCCCATGTGGACTCTGTATCGACTCGGTGGGAGCCAGTTCCACCGTTGAGGTCATCCAGACGCGGATCATAAATCTTTTTGCCCTTGGCGGTTACCGCTATGGATCTGGGGTAACCCTTAGCCCACACGTTAGCTTCCGGCAAATCGGGGTCTGTGCCGCCGTCCGATTTATCCAGCTGCAGCCGCACCCAAAAATAAGCAACATTGTGGCCATTGTGGCTGGTAGTCCAGTCGGTAAATGCGGCAACAAGATCAGCATCAGCAGTCTGTGACGCGGCCCCTGTGTAGAATCCCGTCTTGACTAACTGAGTACCGTCAGCGTCGACATATTTCGCAAGTGTAACAAACCCGCTGACATCAATCTCAGTCGCGATATCGATCGGTGCATCATCGAACCAGAGGGTCGTGTAGCTGTCGATCTCATGTTCTACAACTGCGATAACAAACCAGAGATATTCATTTTCTGATCCGCTGGTGTCGAAGTAAACAACCACTCCAGATTTACGATCTTCGCCGTAGAGGATCTCCTGGGCTTTGACCGAAGAGCGAACCATCACACTTTGCTCTTGCAGCCGCCGAGCTGCACCAGGCGTTTTAATCAGCATGGCTGATACACTGCCCATGATCAGGCCGACGCCAGCCAATTGCATTCCCGGTACAAATAGCAGGCCAACACCAACCGCGATACCGATTAATTTCTTGAACAAGCCCATCAGAATATACGCCTGAAACCGCGGCCGGGCCCGATTGGCCCGCCGCTGCCTCCACTCCATCCGGCCGCTGGGGAGATTCGCTTACCGCCCCAGGTCACATCCTTCGCCTCCATCTGCGGCTGAAACTCGTAGAATTTGTCACCAGGGTTACGTAATTGGTGGTCTTCATCTGAATAGCGTGATATGTGGGCCCGGAGATACCGGGCGGCAATCGGCTCACAGACAATTTGAGCCACATAGTTTTCATCGCGAATCATGGTGCCAACGTCCATGAGTCCGGAAAATCTGGTTTCGGGAGTATCTACCAGATCATCATTGCTGTCCAAAAACCCCCTGTAGATCATTGCAGCCCGGCCCTTATAATTGGTCCTGCTTTGGATTGGATCAGTGACATAGGCGTCAACGCCGGTCAATGTAATAGTTACCGGCCTGGCTGCTGAATCTGCGGCGTCAGCTATATCTGATATACCAGAAATATCACCAACACCATTCCAGGTAATGCTGTTCCAGACGTAATCGCGATCACCCGTGCAGGCATAAAACGGCGACACCGCAAAATTCAGATAGATAAAATAGATGCGGCGGGAGTGAGCGGACTCGAGTTCCGCCTTGTTCAGAGCGGAAACCATTAGGGGATCGCTTCCTCGAACTCGGCCAACACAACCTTGTCAACGCCAGGAGAGGCCGCAAATGATGCCTTATTAACAAGGATGTAACGTGCGGTTGGGTTAGATATTTCTATAGCAGCATTGTTGGCGGGGGCCGTACGGATAGAGTGAGTTAGCGATAGGGTGACCTGGCCAGACGCATTAGAAGTTGCATCAGATGCAAGAGGGATCATCTGGTTGGATATCCCGATTCTGTCCCCGGCATAAAGAACTTTTGTGCTTGGCGTCCAGCCATCTGTTATTAAAGACTTGCCGGTTTGACTGGCGCCATTGACCAATGGGGATCCACCACCTGGTCCGTTGCGCGCATAGGAGAAATCCTTAATAACAGCTCTGTTTTCAGCGCCATTGAGGCGAAACAAAAAGGCCTCAAGCAAACCCAAGTCTACAGAGTTTTCCAACTCCATAGCCAGAGACAGAAACCACCGGCCTCCAGGCCTTGACTCCGTACGTATGGTTCCGCCCAGCTTCGAGCGAAACACGACAGTATTGTCCAACCAGGTCAGATTATCGGTGGCGGGTGTAATAGATGAGGGCCAGGAATAGTCAGTCACAGATAGCCCCTCCGTAATTTCAACGTGAGGCTTTGCTCGACTTGTGATTGAATGATTGGAATCAGAGCAAGAAGTCGACCTGGATTATCCGATTCACGGGCGTCGATATGGACTGTGACGTTGTTGCCACCGGTGCCGGCAGCCAACCCCATAGGAGTGACCTTGCCACCACCAGACGGAGTCATCATGAATTGCTTGGTTCCGGTGTCAAATATTTCCGGGACCTTTTCATTAACCTCGTAGAGTTTCCCTGGCATTGCTGTTCCACCAGTCGCCAGCCCACCACCGAAGATGGAACTGACGATGCCACCGAGGCCGCCTCCCCCACCGCCCATGCCACCGAACAGTGCCATGATAGCCTTCTGTGCGAACAGCTTAATAGCCATCTGCGTAATGCTGTCAGCGAAGTCCTTGAACGCTGCTTTGGCTGATTGTGTGTTGTCCAGGAATGATGTAAAGGCACTAGTAGCCGATCGATTGACATCCTCCATGGCGTCGACCACCGCCTCCGATCCGTTGAACGCAGCCGTCGCCCTGGTAACGGCATCCTGGTACTGAGCCAGGCTGATGGATCCACCCTCATAGGCTTTGGTCAGGAGCGCCAGATCATCACCAAGCGCCCTGCCAGCGGCCTGGACCGGATAGAGCGTATCGAGCAACGACTGCAGGCTGGCCTCAAACTCGCCAATAGCATCCAGATCGGCAAACGACGTAGTCAGGCTATCTTTGACGGCCTTGATCCGACCGGTGAATTCCCCCGTCCGCTCGTCCAGCGTCGCGAATACAAGGGTGATGTCATTGCTTGCTTCTTCAGCTGGCCCGGTGAGTTTGCTGAAACTTTCGCCGGTACTCGCCAAGAGTTCCTGCGCCTCTGATAACCCGTTTGTCAGGTCGCCAAATGCTTCATCAGCTATGAACCCGACCGCTGTTTCAACATTACGTTGGGCTTCTGACCAATCGGACCCGATTAGCCGACCCATACGTCCAATCGAAGCGGCAGCAGCCTTGAAGTTGCCTTGGCTAAGATCCTCCATCGCCGTAACAATCGAATTAATTGCACCAGATAATGGCGCCAGGACAGCCTTAAAGGAATTAAATATAAGCGACGAAAGACCAACGAGAGCTTTAGTAAAGGCATAGGTTGCGTTTTTTGCGACGATTAGGACAGCCAATACGCCTTTAAGAAATGCTCCAAATTCCTCACCAGCATCCGCAGCATCAGATGCTGCGGTTCCAGAACTCAGGAAATGTTCCTGGATCTGAATCAGTGCCGGCAGCAGTCCCCCAACCAACTGGAGCTGCATGGCCTCGAACTGAGCACCGAAGCGGGTCATGTTGTCGTTGAAGAGTGCCGCCTTATCTGCAAAGTCCTGGCCGATGGACAAGCCAAACCGCTCGGCCTCCTTACGCATTTCCTGTATACCCTTCCTTCCGTTCGCCATCATGGAGAGCATTTCAGTACCCGCACGGCCGAATATCTCTTGAGCTGTCGCACTTTTCAACGTGGCGCTTTCCATGCCGGACATTGCCTCGGCAATTGCCTCAAACTGCTGATCAGGCTCGAGCTTCATCAGTTCGTCGACGGAGATACCCAGGCGATCAAAAGCCCGGACCTGGGTAGATAACCCAACATCCGCATCGGACAAGGCCCGCTGCATACGTTTGACACCGTTTGTCCACTGCTCAAATGACAGGCCACTCAGCTCTGTAGCGTGCTTATACTCACTGAGTGCCTTGGTGCTGATCCCCGTCCGTAGACTGAGCTTCTGCATTTGGTCAGCCACAGCCGTTGTGCGCTTGACCATCGCCGCCATGGCAACACCAACACCGACAAAGGCAGCGCTGATCGCCCGGCCGGCAATCTTCGCATCACGCTTCATCTGCTTGGTGCGCTTTTGGCTAATCCGTGCCGCCCGCCCCATATCAGATTCAAACTTAGCGATGTTGGCTGAAAGATCGATGGACAGTTTACTGAGGGACATATCAGGTACTCTTTACGGCTATGCTTTCAATGCGCGCAAAAAAGGCTTTTTTATCGAAACCGGATGAAGATCCGCGCAATTTCTTGGCGGCTTCTTTTTCCAGCATGGTCTGGACCATGTAGTCTTCAGGCTTGACACCTTTGGATTTTTTAGGGAGGTGGATGTTGACGAGCGCGGCGGTTTGTATGGCCATGCGCATGTCCGCCCGCTTTTCACCGGAGGGATACAGGTCCTGGAGGGCAAGCCAGTGCGTTAACTCCCACTGGGTCATGGACTGAACCAGCACGCCTATTGGCATCCCAAGCTGGGTGGCTACTTCAAAAACCGCTACCAGGCTGGGATGCCGAATCAGTTTCCCCTGGCGTCATCCTCTTCTTTGCCACCCATGTGATTTACTTCCTGGCAAATCTGGTGTGCCAGGTCAACAAACTCAGAACTCATGTTGCTGTTGATCTCTTTTGCTGAATCAAAAATCGCGGCACCATCTTCATCGCACAGGCAAAGATAGATAAGCGCAGCCTTTGTGCCCGGGTATTTGGAAAAATCCGGGGCGCCCGTCTTCACGTTCATCCGGACTACTTCGAAATTCTCAACTTCGGCTGAGGACAGCTTTTTGATGAACACGGGATCGTCAAAGCCTGGAATGTTTTTTTCAACAACACCGAGAGAGAACTGGCTCATTAACGCATCTTTCAAATTTGGCATGTCTTCACCTTTTAAGTTTTATAGGTAGGGGTAATGGCCCGGGTCCGGGCCGTTCGTTGTTATGGATCAGGCAACCGTCAGAGGGCCTGTCAGGCGGATTTCAACAGATGCCCGAACTAATTCATTGAGTGAATAGTTCGCAGGCAGGGTCTTGATCCACCCGGTGCTAGAGTATGTTTTTGTAGGTGATCCTGCATCGATGAGTTGGAAGTTCCGCACAGTCTTTGCATTGAAGTCTGCGCGCATACCAGCATGCACTGTGTCACGCTCATCCCACATCATTTCAAGATTCAGGCTGCCCCAGTCGACCAGGCCCGGGCGGCTTTCGATTGCGGTGCTCGCCAGGGTTGTGGCATCCTTTTCAGTGGCCGCTGCAGACGGGCCATCGATATCGACAATGTTGGGGATCGTGGTAAATGCTTCAGGACTGCCACTATCGCCTATTTTAAGAATGGTGCCTTGTGTATCAATATATCCAGCCATGGCTGATGCCTCCGATAGATAAGTAGTAAAAAGGCCCCCGATACATCAGAGGCAAAACACCAGCCGTCAGGCTGGCAGGTGAAGAAACTATTTGCGGTCCTCAGGAGGTAATAACGCTCCAGTCAAAACGAGTGACATGGAGCTGGGCCTCCGCGTCATAATCATCGATACCACCAACAATATAGCCGCTGGCCTCGAGTGCAGTTTTTGCTTTGGCTGCCAAATCATCAGCTCCGCTGCGGGTTGTGGCCCAGCAGTTCACCTGGACCCGGGCCTTCTTGCCGTTACTCCCGCCAGCCAACAAGCTGTATGGCAGGTCTGAAATTGTTTGGTAGGTGATCCGTGGGGCGTCTGTCGATTCTTTGGCGACGCCCGGGATAATGCGTGTGCCAACAAGTGCAGCTACGTCGCTTGCTCCAGACAACAAGCCGTAAATTGTGGTGTTTACTGTCACAGCCTGCCACCTGTTCGTTCCAGCCTATCCACGTCTTTTTTCAGCACTTCACTAAACCGCCGGACGGCTTCTCGTTTTTTGGATTCAAAGGCTGGCCGTAGAAATGGCCGGGCGGCCATCTTGGCGGTTCCATTTTCAAGAAACCACCAGTAATAAGCGGTCTTTGGTTTAGACATCTTTCCCATGTTGACGCCGACGTGATAGACCTCAGCTGGTCTGCCTGGCAATGATCTTGGATTCCGGTCCCGGGCTTTCTTTATTGCACTCTCAACCCGGCCTGTCACTTTTACAACACGCTGCTCCGCTTCAAGCTCGATTACCTTGGCAGCTTGAAATAACGCTTTCCGGATCGGGCCCCCGCCCTTTCCTGAAAGTTGACCAGGCAGTTGTTTTAATTTCTTGATCGTGTTACGCAGATCAGATCAGACTGACTAGCCATTATCCTGGATCCCCTCGGAGCACTGCAGTGCAAGCCAGCGGCCTTTCTGGTCATGAGGAATTACCGCATGGATTGCGTAATTCTTCCCGCCACTCACGGCCCGCCAGGAATGATCCACACTGGACACATCAGAGGTATTGCGAATCATGATGGTGTAGAGGACCTGGGATTCTATTTTCTGAGCCTCAATCAATTCCCGACCGTTCAGTGCCTTAATGGATCCCGCGACTTCGACCTGGTTGGCGGTATCCCATGTGTTCACCGGATCCCCGGTCGAATCCTGTACTTCAGACTTAGGCTGCAGTGTGATCCGATTGCGTAGATTTCCAACTCTCATACAACACTTCCCAGGCTTTACCGGTCAGGATTTCATCCCTTGACCATTGGCAATATGAAATTCTTTGGAGCCAGTCTCCGCGGTCAGCAGGTACTTTGTAGCTACCATCGTGGCTGGCCAGGTCATAGACCATGGATCCCCGGTCATAGGCAACTACCGGACAACCCGCCAGGATCGCATCCACCCCACTGTTTGAGTTGTAGGTAACCACCAGGTGAGCGTGTGCCAGGGCGTTAGCCAGATCCCCACTTTTCTGAGGAAGGCTGGTCTGGATATTCTGTAGAGGGTGCGGTCTGAAATAGATCTCATGGCCGACATGCTTCCGAACCTCAACCGCTGCTTCCTCAGCCCATACCCCGACATCAAGTCCGGGAATGCTGGCATCACCTGGGCATTGGCCCATGATCAGGACGTATTGCCCAAAGTGAAAATGTTTCAGCTTACGCTTCCATTGCCCGGCCCGGTCTTCCCCGTTCGGCCGCGGAAAAGTAGCACGTCCATTGAGCCCGTTAAACCCGAGGCTGATGTTCTGCATCCGGTCACCGATATAGCCACACTCCATCACCAGGTAATCCCTCTGGTGGAGATAGGTATACCGGTGCCCCCACACTACAGCCAAGTCAGCGCAGCGTGGTTCGTGTGGCGATTTGATCTGTACCTTGATTCCATGCCTGGCCAGGCCTTCGTCAAAGATCCGGGCCGCTTCAATCTGGTGTGGTGCCTGGTTGCAATAGATTTCTATTGACGTAGCATTTCCCATGTTTCTGATACATACCTTTTGCCAGGCTTCCAGTTCACCGTCCAGCCATTAAAGACCTCTCGGAATATCTCGTCCCAGGTCTCATAGGGCTTGGTGTTGATGTGGAGCTCAACCCCAAGGGATCTACTGGGCCGATTGTTTGCGGTCAGGATCACGCGACGAAAGGCAACGCGCTTGAGCTCCTCAAGGACAGATATCTCATCCGCCGGAAGCAGGTGCTCGATTACATCGAACATACTCACCGCTGAAAATTCTCGATCTTTGAATGGAAGGTCCCAGGCATCAGCCTGAATAACCCGCCCGCCATCACACAGGTAAGGAACTGCTTCGACACCCTGAACCCGAACGAACCCTTCAGCCTCTGCGAAATCCAGCATTTCCCCGCGGCCGCACCCTACATCCAGATAGGATGTTCTGAAAGGTAGACCCCTTACATCATCCTGTGCGTCCAATAAGCGGGCAGCGCCCATCTTGTAGTCTGGCAGTTTGTATATCCGCTCATATTTCGCCCGCTCAATCTGCCGTGCTGTATCGTTCAAGTGCTTCACCTATTGGCATCCGCGGGAAATTGTCCAGGGCCGTTTGCCGGCTGCAGTTGACGATCCGGATCCCGTACTCAGCCGGGTCAATAGACTGAAACCAATGGTTCCACTGGCCATAACTGCTGGCGTTGTTCATCCGCCCCTTGTGATCCCCGAACCAATGGCCCTGGCCTCCGGTCTTTTGCATGTCGTAACCCAACAATAAGATGACCTTGGCGCCCCAGTGATATACCAGGTTGATGGCCTGGTATCCACTCAGGCTGCCCTGGTGAATGATCGCCGGATCTTTACTGAGTCCAACCCCCTCGATCGACTCAATGTAGTTGAGCCTGTCATAGAGCTTTACCGCGTCTGCATCCTGAGTCCAGAGCTCTCCCTGGAAGTATTCATTGACCAGGTCATAATGGTTGTGCCACCACATCAGATCCGCGGCATACAGATAATCGGCCCAGATCGCACGGCGGTAATTGTCATTGATTACCATCACCCGGGCCCGATCACGAGCCAGGTCGATGTCTTCCTGGATCAGGCTCGGGCCAGATCCGACCAACACCCAAACGCTCATGGAATAATTGGCCTTACCCGGTGGGCAAAAAGTAGAGACTCAATCGTTGAGTTGTAAGACAGGATAGTGCCAATGACACTTACTTCCCGGTTTTCATAAAGCTCTGTTACCAATAGCAGGATAGCGTCCTTGATCGTCTGCGGGATATTAGCGGTCAGATCCTCGGGGCTGGCGCCGTCACCGTCATAGCCAGCCACATACGTTACGGTCACCGCTCCAATCTGACCCCTGGTGTTGGGCCAGGTCTCACCATACGCTGGCACGATTCGGGCCGGTTCGCTGATGTTGTCCACCTGGTACTTTGACGTATCCAGGGACTGTGTCGTGCCATCCGTGTCAACATACTGGATAGAGCTGATTGAATTCAGTGGTGGGCGCGCCAGGCGGATAATGGCTGGAAATGCGTCCAGCTGCAGCTTCCAGGTCTGCTGGACCAGGGCGCGATTGAGGTACTTTTCCACCAGCCACCGTGCCGCCTTGATCTTGCTGGTGATCAGCATGTCATCGGCGGTGTCAGTCACATAGAGCTGCGCTTTCGCTTCAGGCAGTGTGACCGGCTCAACAGTTGGTGCCGTGATCAGTTTTTCAGCCATTGATACACACCTGGTAAAAAGGCGGGACCTGCAATTGCTGGTCCCGCCTGTTCAGTCACTGACCAGAGATCAGTCCACTACCTCGTCGACCGTGCTGGCATCAGCAACCGGCTGATACCTGCCATCGAAACCGAGGATCAACCCACCGCCGTCAGACGTTGCTGTGCCCACGGTAATGCTCAAACGAACATGGGTGAAACTGTTGTTTACATCCAATTCGTCCGAGCGGCAGTTAATGATGGCCTGCTTGTCACTGTCTGTCCCGGCTTGGGTCAGTTGCGTGATCGCTTTGCCGGAAATATCCTTGGTGCCGGTGCCAGAGCTGTCCGTTGCCTGCTCCAGCTTCGCGTCCACTGTCGCACTTGCGCCAAGTGTTCCGGCCATGATGACAGCCATGATGGCGCCAAAGTCAACCATACTGACCCAGCCAGAAGTGTGTGTTGCCGCGGTGAGAGCATCTGGGTCAATAACAGCTGCCAGCACCCCGCGGTTTGAAGGTTTGATATTCGGGTTCATAACTGATCCTCAAAGTTCAAAGTGAAAAGAAGCAGCCTCCTTGCGGAGGCTATTTCTTGGGGAGTGCCCTTTATCAGGCCCTGACAGCCAGGGTCACAAAGTGGCTCTTGGTGCTACTGCCCTTGGCGGGGCTGACGGCGGCGCTCAGGAAGGGCTGACCGCCCAAACGGAACGTCCAGCGGAATGCCTCCAGATCGTAATCGAAATAGAGGTGCATGGAGCTGGCGAACTTCACGCCGTTCTTACGCGGAGCGTAGTATCCGAGCGGGTCACCAAACACAACATCACCCTTGGTGCCGAGGGTTGCACAGTGCTCAGAGAACAACACTGGGCGGCCCAACAGGATGCCGCCAGGAGCGGCTGCAAAGCCGGCCTGCGGCGGGATCCAGATCGGCTGGTTACCAAGGGTCATGGTGAGCAGTTCCGGCAGCACGTCCTGGTTCACAAACCACATGGCCCTGCCGGGGTTGATGTTCCTGGCATACATTTTTGCAATGTTATCCGCATTGACGGTGACGGCCGTCTGACTACCTTCCTTGGCAACGGTAACCAAAGAAGCCGCCCGCATGAAGCCAAGCGGCTGCCCAGCGCCCGTACCGTTGAAAATGGCTTCGGAGGCTTTCCAGCCAATGGCCAGGCCCGCCTTGCGGGTCAGGCGATCAAACAGCCTGGGGCCGTCTTCCAGGATCTCATCCGATGCCGTGGTAAACGCATACAGCTTGTGGAGCTGCAGGAGCTGGGCTTTTGTCGCCGCCTTTGATGCGGTGAACTGACTGGCTTCAGAGGCCCAGTATGCCTGGACTCCTGTTGCACCCCAAGGAGTTGACTCGTCAGCGATCAATTGCACCGCGTTTGAGGTGGTCGGCTCATCGTCAACCATGTTGACAATGTCCTCCACCGCATCAACGGCCTCGAACACACCGTCCCGCAGTGCCGGAGGAACCATGTAACCCTCATCCGTACCACGCTCGACGTGGTAATTTGACGGCGCTCCCATGAGTTCCGGTATGGCTGCCAGCCGGGGATCTATATTCCCGGCGGATGCAGCCACTACGGCCTGGGTAAACTCGCCAGGTCCGGCAAAGCCTGCCCACGGATCCTGTTCCTCACGGCGTTCGCCGCCTTCAAAGGACGCGCCATCCGGTACTTCAGCGCCGGTCCGGCGACCAGCAGAAGCCATCATTTCTGCAGTATGCGCCTCGATCTGCACATGCCTGGAAATGCTGGCCTTGACGGTTTCAATGTCGCCCATCAGGGAATCAAAGTGCGCTGAATCTTCGTCGGACATTTCATCCTGATCCACGATAGCCTGGGCCTGCTCGCTAAGGCTTTGCAGGCGGGCGCGAAGCTCTTTGAGCTTATTCATTTAAACACCTCGCAATAGTATGAGAGCAGTAAGACTGCCCAGGTAAAGACCGCCTCGGTTCAGGCGGTTTGGGAAAGTGCAAGCCGGGCTTTCCTTATGGCTTGCGATTTGAAATTGCTTACGGTCATGTCGATGTTTTGGATGCGATCGATCAGGCCCAGATTCATGGCATCATCGGCGGTGAATACACGACCATCCGCGACCTGATCAAACTGATCTGAGCTCATTACACGGCCAGCCATGACTGCTGATCTGAACTCCTGGAACTGTGCATCCACGATTCCCTGCAGGTAGGCCACCTGGTCATCAGTGATTTCAGTTCCCTGCAGGCCAGTAGATTTAAAATCACCGGTGTCGATGGCAATGGCTTTGATGCCCGCTTCATCGAACATTGCTGAGAAATCGTAGATCGCCATGCGAACACCGATGGACCCGATCAGATCCATGCGACCGGAATAGATTGCATTGGCCTGGCTGGCCACCCAGTAGGCTGCGGATGCTGCCATTCCATCCACCTGGGCAATGACATTCTTTTCCGCTGCGGCTGCCTTGACCTCATCTGCGAGCTCAGCGGTGCCGTCAACGGTTCCACCAGGTGAATCAATGCGCAGCAGGATCTGGTCCACCTCATCATCAGCGACGGCGGAACGGATGGCCATTCTCATGTCGGACGTGCCGGCAAAGCCGAAGTAACGGAGCCAGCTCACGTTCTTCATCATCGGGCCGGTAATGTTAATGATGGCCATGGATCCATTTTTCTGAACTGGAAAGCCAGCCCTTTGCGCGTCCTCGACCGGTCCGGCGTGGATTGTTTCAGCATCGGCCGCAAGGTCTACTTCGATCCTTGGGTGCTCCTGGTTCTGACCGGCTTTTAATTTCAACACCAGGCCTTTCAGGAAGGCACCAAAGGCAATCGGTTCTATTGCCCAAATCGGTTTCATTGCTTTTCTCCAAGTCGTTCGAGGGTGGTCATATTCAGCGGCACCATGCGCTTGTCTCCTTCCGGTCCAATGCCGTTTTCGTCTTCCTTCGCCAGCACCTGGTTAATGGTGTATACGCCCCGGTCCATCATGCGTTGATACCACTCCCCGCGGGCAGCTGAGTCGCCGCGCAGCAGTGCCTGAATATTCATTTTTGTATAGTACGGATCGTCGACCAGCTTCAGGTTGGCTTCCTGCTCCCAGCGTGTAACCCAGGGAATAATCGCGTCCTCGGTGAATTCTTTTGACTGCTGTTCTATGTTCGAGAATG
Organism: Gammaproteobacteria bacterium; assembly: GCA_024279945.1. GTDB lineage: Bacteria > Pseudomonadota > Gammaproteobacteria > Xanthomonadales > SZUA-36 > JAJRRA01. The sequence continues at coordinate 11,420 of JAJRRA010000045.1, read as the reverse complement.
TAGCCTTTTCCAGATCCTGCACTTTATGCGGCGGAACCCGGAACCACCTGCAGATATCGGGTACGGACAGTTTCCGTGTCTCGATGAACTGGGCATCGTTCGGCGGTATGCTCAGCTTCTTGTATTGCAGCCCGGGATCCAGGTACATGACCTTGTTGCCCTTGGCCGACCCCTTGAGGCGTTCTTCCCATGACTCATAAAAATTCTCGAGCGTATCAGGATCGAATGCCTTGAGTTTAGTGCCTTCAATATGCTGGACGATCCCACCTGGAATCGCACCGTTGCCGAAAATGTACTGCCAAAGCGCTCCGCTGCCAGGCCGGCGGAGATTGCATCACGGGCTAAACTCACAATGCTATGACCGGTCAGGCCGTCGTAGCTCGGCCCACGCAGATGAAACATATCCTCCGGAGGAACCTGAGAGTCCTGAGCCTGGTCGTTCCGAACCTTGTAATAGAGCTGGCCCAGGCTATCGCGTTCCAGATTTACGCGGGCTGGATCCAGCTGCCACATAGCCAGTGGCCGGCCAGCTCGATCCCGCTCGATCTCTGCATAGCCGTTGCCCTGCAACAAAGCATGAGCGGTCAAGGTTGACACGAACGAATAGGCCGGGATCTCCGGATTTGGTCTGCTCTTGAGCAGCGGATCAACCGGGTGATCTGGTGCCGCTTCGCGGGATCCATTCACGGTTTCTAGTACCCGCCAGGGCAGGATCATCAGGGACTCTGAAATCACTTTCACACAGCCAAATACTGCGCCGAACTTCAGGGCTGAATGCTCGTCAACTGGAACACCGGCGGGCGGGAGACCAAACATCCTGGACGAAGTTCTGCCCAGGTCTGTACGGTCAGCTACCGTTTCTCTCGCAAGCCGGTCAAAAATCATTTGTTAAACCTCAGTCCCAGGAATATCAGAGCCGCTCCTACCACTACATAAGCAGCAGGCGGATAGGCTTGGTGTAATCCATAAAACAGCATGGCCATGCCTCCAAAAATCAGCAGATCAATGAACAGGCCTGTGAGAGTAAATCGAGGAAACTTCGTCATTTTGTTCCTGTAGATAGCCAGCTATCCCATTGAGCAATGCGTCAATTCCATCGATCTTGTTGGGTGAATCCTTGTTCTCTTTCTTGGGCAGAATCGATCCGTCTACCCCGACGCTGACCACACAATTGCTGGCATTCCATTTCAGCACCGGATCCCCCGTGTGCCTGAAACGCTTCACCTGGACCCTGGCCTCAAGCTCCTTGGCAGGGTCTGTAAAATTCTTGGCGTTCTTGTACATGACCTGGGCAGGGAGTCCATCACCGACCAGGTTCGACGTGATTTGAGCGGAGCCGTATTGATCAAAAGTGATCTTCCTAATCTCGAACCGCTCACATAGATCCCTTACAAACTGCTCTATGGCGCCATAGTCCGTGATGTCTCCCTCAGTCAGATTGAAAAGACCACGCTTTTCCCAGGCGAGATAGTGGGCAGATGTCCGGTCCGCCGCGGCCTGAACAATATCTTTCGGCAGGAAATGCCAAGCAAAAGCCACCAGGTCCGGATCCCGGTCGAATACCAGTACCAGGCTGGTGACATCATTGCGGTCTGCCAGATCCCCGCCGAGCCAGGCCGGGCAGGTAACCAGGTCCTCAATCTTCAGACCTTTTTCAGCACACTCATCCCAGTCGGCAATAGACAACCAGGCGCTGGCAGCGAAGAGCCATTGGTTGCAACGCTTGGTTCTGAATTCTCCCTCGAGCTGCGGTGACTCCCGGGCCTCCTTTGCGTACTGCTTGAGCTCTGCTACCTGGACAGATACACCCAAGTTCGGGTTCGCTTTGATCCAGATGGCCGGATCAAACGGATCGTCACCTTCGTCCAGGGTGTAAATAATGCCGAAGTAATGCTCTGCCTGGAGCACGTTCTCGAGGATCTTGGTGACAAACTGGCGCTGCTCATAGCACACCGTGGTCATGTCATAACCCGCGGTGGTGATGTACCAGCTCAGCGGGTTCCTGCGGGCGCCACGGGCCGAACGGAGCACATCAAACAGCTTGCGATCCTTGTGAGCATGGAGCTCATCGATGATCGTCAGGTGTGGATTCAGTCCATCCTGGGTGCTGGCCTTGGCGTTGATCGGCTGAATACTGCCCATGTTCTGCCGGCACACAATGGAATTCGCCATCGGTTCGAGCTGAAATGCCTCCACCAATGCCGGAGTTTTCTCCGCCATCGCCTTGGAAACATTGAATACAATCCTTGCCTGGTCGCCAGTGGTCGCCGCGGTCTTTACCTGGGGCCCCGGTTCCTGTTCGCAGGTCAGGCAGTACAGTGCGATTCCGCTGGTCAGGGCCGACTTGCCATTCTTCCTGCCTAGCTCTATGTAGGCCGTATTGAAGCGCCTGGCGCCCTTGGCCTTCCCATATGCCTGACGCCAGCCAAACACATTGACCAGAATGAATATCTGCCACGGCTCCAGGATCAGTGTGTCGTGATCCCATTCACCCTCGACATGCGGCAACTTCTCGATGAAGTCACACACATCGCTGGCGTGCCAATCATCGAATCGGTATGGGAACCAACGGGCGGATGACTTACGCTTCAGATCCTTCAGGAACCGCCGGCATGCCAGGCGGGTCCACTTGCCGGCGACTAACTTTCTGCTGGTAACGTCCTCGGCATACTTAACCGCAATGGCTACATAGTTACGCCTTGCGTGGTTTGCCATTATTGGCGAATGGGTTTCCTTTCGGACCCGGTCCGCTTATGACTTGTGATGCCGGAGTGTCATAAAACTCAGTGGCGTATACCCGATACTGCGAAACCATGGCAGTTGATACCGGCGCGCCCATGTTGTACATCTCATTAATTGACACTTCCAGCAGGCAGTATTGATACAAAACACCCTCGAAACCAACCACCGACTGGCTACGCTGAGCATATATTTCGAGCTTTCTGTTCCAGGTCCTGAGTACCTTTTTCGCCAGCCTGGGCTTCTCATCCTTCAGGTCCGCGTAGTCGTCGGGCAGTAAAATCTCGCCCTGCAATTCGCCGTAGACGTGACTTGTTTCCCGGTCCTTTCGCTCTGTACCACCGACCACCTTTAGTTTGCTCGGTTTTGTTTTTGGTCCTCGTTTTGCCATGAGAAACTTTCCGGAAAATTTAATTTGACTGTGCAAAAATTCGACTGGGGGCACGTATCGTGGGCTAATTCCCACAGAGATTTACCCCGCCCCTCCCTCGGGTTTTGCTACAGAATTCCATCACGCATTGCTTCCCTGACATCCTCCATGTCCTTTTCAGGGACTGAGGTATCAGCGTAGATGCAGCGCTTGCCGTTGAACGTCCCAAAGGTGATGCAGTGGAGCCTGACAATCATCTGAGCTTTGGTCTTCAAGCTGGTCGGCTGGGTATCCTTACTGTCTTTCTGTTTTGTCATTACGCTTTCCTCTTCTCATTGCCGAAGCCACCATCTTCCCGCACCGTTTTACGGCTGTGATGGCTCGCGCATAGAGTCTGCAGGTTGTCCGGGCGGTTATCCCAGGAGTTACCATCGATGTGATCAACGTGGCTGCCTGGTTGCAGCCGGCCAGCTGCTCGGCATGCCCGGCAGCATGGCTCAATGGCCAGGTGAGCTGCCCGGATCTGTAGCCATATCTTGCTGTTGGTTGCGTACTGACGCCGCTGCTGGCGCCGTTTGGTTAGCTGAGCCTGTGTCCGTTTGCTGTACTTGGGTAGCCCTCGATGAGGGTTATGTACCGGCGCGGCCTTTGGCATGCTTATTTGTCTGTCATGGTCAGATGTATAGTGCGCTGATATGTCCGGCCTCCTGTTGTTGTAATAGTATTAACCAATGACGCGATCGTCCCGCGGTTGCCAGCTGAAACCCACACTGTCGCTATCGTGTCTGTCTTGCTGTCGCTGTCCACTATTAGCCCGTTATCTGCAGCCCATGAGCTGGTTGCAATAGTGTCATCTGGATCAGATTGCGCCAAGGTAGCAGACCAGTCGATGGCGTAGTCAATAACGGATTCAGGGTCTTTGGATGTAGTAAAAGTCATACATTAAACCTGGTTGCATTTGTTGATGTGTTGAACAAACGATTGTCATTAATGGTTGCAAAGGTATCACCAGCTCCAGTATTAAATGTCCTGGTCGATGGCGTCACAGGAACGACATTAACTAACAGTGCTGTATCAAGACCGGTTAGTGAGTATTCCCCAAAGTCTGCAGCAATCTGTCGACTAACTGGCAGCTTGGCCGATACACCGGTGATCGTGTACGTGCCCGTCTCAGCCGCCAAGCTGCCAGAATGGTCCAGTTCGGCGTTTACGCCGCTGTATGTGACTGATCCAGTGTCACAGACCAGCACATAAACCCGGGATAGAGAGGCCGATTGTCCAGTCTGAACATAATTGCCAGCGGATCCGACCAACAGGTAGCCACGCTGCAGGATCGCACTCGTACCGGCCAATGCGATCGCGCTGGTGGCGACTGTAAATCGGCGCTCATACTGCAGACCAGATGACTGACCGCTTACTGCATAAACGCCCGTATCAGCACTGAGTTTACCGCCGGTTTGCAGATCCGCTGCAACGCCGGTAATGGCATAAACACCTGGATTGACGGCTAATACTTGGGCCGGTAGGAGACCAGCTGAATTTCCCGTTAGCGCATAACTGCCAGTAACGGATGACAGTTGTCGGGCTGTTTGCAATGCAGCTGGCTGGCCCGTACTACTATGACTGCCGGTTGATGCTCCCAGCTGATACCCATGATCCAAGGCAGCTGCGACACCAATTAGGCTAAATGATCCAGGGGCCGCTTGTAGCGAGTATCCACGACTAAGAGCTGCGCTGGCGCCGGACAGGTTGTGTATACCTGCCCCGACCGACAATACTTGGGCAAATCGCAACGCGGCATTAACGCCGGACTTAGTGTATGCCCCAGTTGCCGGCTGGAGTATGGCGTTGTGTTTAACATTTGCAGCCTGGCCGCTGATTGAATAGCTGCCGACATTCAGCTGTAATATGAGTCCGCGATCAAGCCCTGCTGATGCGCCGGGCAGAGCATATGCGCCAGTTGCTGCACCCAGGTTGCGAAACAGGTCCAGGTTGGAGGCCTGGCCAGTTACTGCATAATTACCTAATGTTGCCGGCAGGTCGCGGTGCGTGGTTAAACCAACCGCTTGAGCGGTCAGTAAATAACTACCCGCAACGGCTGATAAATCACGGCCTGTCAGTAAATTAGCCGCCGCACCCGTTATCGCATACGTGCCTGATGAGGCAGTTAGTCCCCGAGTGACAGTCAGCGCGGCTGATTGCCCCGTAACCGCATATGATCCGGACACTGGTTTGATGATCGTACCGAAATCAAGACCGGCAGATTGACCAGTGACACTATACGATCCGCTGGCGGCGGTCAGTGTAAAATCGTTTGCCGGGACATGCAGGATTGTCGCCAGCATATCCCGGCAATCCCATTTTCGGCTACCGGCGGTTTTTTCAATTCCAATCCGGCAATATTCGGCGGCGGTTGGAACGATTGTGGCCGCCTCAGATACGACGGTATATATCTTGTTTGTGGTCCCTAACACCACAGTCGTGCGGGTTGTACCATCGCCACTGTTGCCCAGTAGCGCATAATGCGTTGTGGCCGTGCCGGAACTTCTTCGCGCATTCCAGATGCCCTTAATCGCTTTTATGGACCCGGTGATCTTGGTATCACCGCTCGGGCCACCAGTTGATGACCCGCCTAAATCATCTGTATTGACCGCACCAGCTTGTATACCTGCTCCCTCATATCGAGCATAAAGCGTAGTGCTAAACGGAATTTCCTGGGCATCTTTCCAGACGCCGATATCTAGTACGTCACCGATATCGGGAGTTGCGCTATTCAGATTTGACCGATAACCAAATACCTCACAGCCGCCCAATCGGTCAGTCGCAGCCGTAGCACCAGAGATAAAATAGATATCATCGTAATAGGTGCTTGCGGATGCGTGTGTGCCAGCAAATCTCAATACTGGCCCGCCAGTTATGGCGTTGAAATCCTGTGCTGCTGTTGTTCCCTGTGAAACACCGTCGATGAAAAATTCAGCCGCGCCCGAATTCAGCCGGTCAACATAGACCTCGATGAAATACCACGTACTAGCACTCAGCAGGGTTGTGCCGTTTATCCGGGTGATTCCGGCCGAATCTTGTAAATCAACCGCACCGTCGCTTTGCTGATCCAGGGAAAAATCCTGGTTAGTGCCATCCCATAGCTTCGCCATTTCCAGCGTGCTGAACGCCGATGGTGTGCGATACCAAAACCCTAGGATGCATTTGGTGCCCGCGTCTGCGACTGCCTCAAACGGGTCTAAATCGAAATTTTGCGCACTGCTTGCGCACAGATAACTATAGGCGCCACTATGCGCTTGGGCGGATGAGGCCGTGGCGGAAACAACACTGCTGGCTTCGTCCATGCCGCCGGTTTCGGCGCCCCAGTTGTTGTTGATTGTTACCGCCATGGTCTAACCAGGTAGCGGTATTACGCTAACGTAAGCAGTGATCCTGTCGTACCACCATCCGCGCCGAAATCGATCGTCAGGCTTTCGCCATCTGCCAATGTCAGATCAGCCCCATAATCAAACCAGCCTATCAATGGATCAGCTGGCGCTATTGGGGTGTCGTTGTATACGACGACATAACGAAATGCGGCGACCGCTCCGCCCGATGCAGTCAGTGTCAGGTCATTGAGTACCAAGTCATACGTACCCGTCGTCTGACCTGATGTGCTGGTCGTGATTACCCGACTGGACAGGTTTGTATAGGCGATGGTTACCAGATCGGCCAGAACCGCATCCAAGGAGGCCGACGGTGCATTAGCCGCGTTGCACAAAGCCACAGTGAGCGTATCAGAGCCCAGGTTGTGGACCTTATGGGCCAAATCCTCAGTAAATTGCTGAAACTTGTTGTAAGCCGCCATGGAATAGTCCTCGTATTAAGTTCGGTGGGATGTCTCAAAGCAGCCCGCGGTGCAGGAGAAACAAGCGGGAGTGAATCGCTGGGACACCGCTGGCTGCGCTCCGCCCTGTGTAGGCTGGAGTGTTGATTAGTCTGTTGATGGTTCCGCTAGCCCGGCTATTCCAGCGAGCTGTCCGTTGCATTGCCGGATGCGTGCTTTCCGAGCCTTTGCTACTGCGCCGAGCTCGTACACGTCGAAATCGGCTGATAGATCGATTGTTTCCACCGGCTTGGTCAGGCCTGGCGGAACAGGGACATACCGATCCCGAACCACATCGACGGTCTCATACTCTGTGACAATCCGCTCAGTCGCGCACCCACTGCCGAAAATCATCAGTAAGAGCAGGACAATCAAATTCCGTGCGAAATGTTTCAGCCTCATGAGATATATCCTCGATGTCCTGGTTGACCCGGGCCTCGAGCTCGGCCACGCGGGCAACGGCTGACTGGGCCAGTTCAGCCTGGCGAATGGCCTCAGATTCGTTTTCGGCATTTGTATCCAGGCATTGCTGGATGGCTGTTTTATTTCGATCCAGCGTGTTTAGCAACCCGCCGATCCGATCCTCCAACACGATGACCTGGGCTTTTGCTGTCTCGGCGGTATAGATGTAGTAACCGACCGATCCAATAACTGCCGCCATCGCTGCTGCCAAAAAATACAGCTTAAATGGCGCCAGGAATGCTCCAATCGCGCTGGCGGCAACCTTGGCGCCAATCGATTTAAGAATCTCCACCAGCATTGTCTCTGCCTCTGATTGCGTTCGCGGCCGTGCGGACGTTTGCGACCGCATAGGTGGCGTAAACCGCACCGCAAAATGTCACCCACTCGGTCCCCGTCAATTTGTCGAATGCCAACATAATGGAGGCTGTCAAAAATGCCAGCAAAAAGGCCTTGTACTTACGATTTTGTCTAAGAAGTGATTCCATCACGCATCTCCTGCGACAGCCTCATTGCCCGGCTGCCAACCTGCAGGAACCACCGACTGGTGACCATTTCATCGGCCATCAGGTCATAGTCCAGTTTTTCTGCTGCGGCAATCATGCGCTTAAATCCACCCAGGCGTTTCCGTCCCAGGTTGTAAGCCATGTTGGCGATGACTTCCTGCCGGACGTTGTCCATTTCATCAAATCGCTCAAACAGGTGCTGCGAGTCAACTAACGACTGGTATAGATCTCCCCGCAGAATTTGCCTGGCGTTATGAGCTGATATCGATGGATCCTCCAAGCTGACTGGACGACCCAGGATGGTCGTAGTGCCATAACCGATGGTGGGGATCCCTATCGTGTCCAGGTACGGCTTTGGCCGGAATCCCTCGTCTTTCATGACGGTGGTTTCCAGGCGAGAAAAATCCATTTAATTTGTTATTCGACAATTTGATTGATTGGACTGGATGCAGGTTTTTTGACTGCCCATTTTTTTTATTCTGCGCTGGTATTCATCCCTTTTTTGGCGGCGTTCCATTGTTTCTCCCTCAGCCGCGATGCGCTCATTGAGGTCAAACAGCTTGTCTTGGGTGTTGTCAATATCCCGGTCAATCCGATAAATATCGGTCTGCTGGATGTGCTGGCCGAGTTGCGTGGCAATGGCGCTGGCGTCGGCTTTGGTGGCAAACGTCGTAAACAGCCAGATGTAAGCCGATACTGAGAAAATAACAATGATAGCTAGTGATCTCAATGTAATTGTTACCTGTGTTTTTTCGCCAGCGGATAGATCAATAGGCATATTTCTCACCAACTGTTTTCGGTTTTTTGCTTTGGTCGGATCGCGGCGAGACTCGCGGTTTGGATGCGGTGACTGGAGTTGAACCAGTAATCTCCGGCTTATGAGACCGGCGTGTTGCCTGAACACTTCACCGCAGCAATAAAAAAACCGCCTCGATGGCGGCAAAAGACTCGTTGGAAGAGTCGGAATTTCAAAGGCCAGAAACGCAAAAACCCGCTTTCGCGGGCTTCTCTGACACTTCTGGACACTAGGAATATAGCACCATTTCAATGGCATTTACACCACTCGGGCGTTTTTTTATGAAATTTGCTCAAAAAGCCGTTTTTTGAAAGCCTGTAGGAAGTCCGCCTCAATGCCACTCAACACAGTCTTTTGTTCGCCGTAAAATCTGGCCAGTTTACGTTTGTAGGTGCGCACATCGATGCCGATAGTGTGGGCGATATAGCTGGTGGTGTAATCGTGCAATGGAACTTCGCAGTAATCATCTGCCAGGACTCTGGCCAGGCGGCGCATTTGGAGCTTCGAGATGGTTTCCGAGTCTGGGGTGTTGTGATTCCACCAGGCGTAATACACCTGGCGTGGAAGCCGCCCTTTGAGCATTTGCAGGTTCTTTTTATCATCAGCGTAACGGGCCATCACGATCATGGATCCGGTGGGCGTTTTCAACTTTTGCAGTGTCTGACATCCTGCGGCATTAGTGACATCCCGCTGGGCATAGCCCATGGCCGCATTGAGCTCTGCTGCCGTAATGGCCGGGATACCACCTGATGAGCCCATCAAATTGATTGTACCAGCGGTGAGTTTGGCCAGTAGCTTCTGGACACCCATTATTTTTTCTCCTGATGTTCCATGTGGATCATTACGCTGCTTTCCTGATATCGCTTGAGCCCGGCTGCCAGATCTCGATCAGCGTAAAGCCCTGCTTTGGCGGGGTGATCACTGAGTCTGCGGTCAGGGTGTCCAGGTATTGCGGACTGTCATCGATGATGAATCCCAGGCCCAGCGGGTTCCTGGCTCGCTGGGAGCACAGAATGTCGATCAATGGCTTGAGGCCACCGATCAGTCCGTCATGATCCGGGCGTGGTGGTGGGTTTCCCCGGGTAATGTGGATCCGGCTTTTCCGGATGGTTGTTGTCGGCCTGGACTTCACCTGGGCCCGGACCAGCCAGTGGAGTTTTTTCTCATAGCGGCTGCGCTGGCGCCAATGCATCCGCTGCCACTTGTTCAACAGGATGCAGGGTTCATCCAGTTTCAGGCGCCAGGTAAGCACCCAGCCATCCATGTCGGGTTTTCTGCTCATGCGTACCTCGGATCAAATTCGATATAGATATCGCGGTAGCGGATGGCACCGCGTGTCAGTCGGGTGATCTTGTGTGCCTGTTCCAGGGTGGGCGGATAACCGTTCTCGATCGAGTAAAGGCGCTTCTCTGATATGTGGATCGCCTCGGCCAGCTGCGAGACTGTCAGGTCCTGATCCAGGCGCCATTGGCGCAGCTGCATACCGTCCCAGGTGGTCTGCTTCATGATGCCGCCTGGTTGTGGTATTTGTCATAACAGTCCGGGGAGCAGAACCGTTTTTGATGATGGGTGAACTTACCCTTGCATTGCGGGCAGATACTGGCCCGGGGTTTACGGGGTGGCCGGGCGGATCCGTTCGCTATCAGTCCTAATGCCGCGCCCGCAAAGCCCAAAAACGTGGACATCTTCTTTTGCTTCATTTCCCACCCCACCGTTCTTTGCATGCTTCCAGGAGCGTGTTCTGGCAATCCGGTGGCAGCACATTGAAATGATCGATCATCCGCATGCCGGTCCTGGCATCGATGCGGCGCAGAAACGGGAATTCATATTCCATGCAGATGTTCCTTGCGGTCTTGTTGCCTGGCTTGGTCAACATGACGCGCTGTGATTCATCAATAAAACTGGCCTGCCAGTTGTGTCCGATATTCATCAAATTACCTCCATCGCTATATCCCGCCTGATATTGCCCCTTTGAGTTATCTTCACCGGTAGAAGAGTACAATTGCCGCACCCTCTGAAACCCCAGTGTTTATGCGCTTTTCCGGGTTTTTGCCCGTTGAGTTTGAATGTGTGGTTTTTCACGCTAACCGCCCTGTTTTGTGGGCATCAGAAAGAGTTCATTGGTGGTTTTTCAGCCGCGCCCTTCTTCCCTTCCGCAACATAACCGGACCCAAAATCCGGCACATCCATCACTCGAACCACGGGTGATATCTTCAGGCGAGAAACGTCAAACCACTCACCGGATGGTTTTTTGCCGTCCTTTCCGACTGGCGGAGAGACCACCGCCTGAACGCACCCATACAGATCGAAAGAGACGAGGGAAACAACCCCCTTAAATCCGGTCACTTTGTCTTCAGCTTTCTTTCCCAATAATTCCAAATGCCTTTGAGCTTGATTCATATATCCTCCTAAATTGAAAACCGCTGCAGAGCGGCATCAGCGATCACAGTGAGTCTGTGGCAGGTCGGGTAGCGGCACGGTTTTACCGGCCAGGCTATGCCAGCTATCGCCACAGAAACGCAGTGCACCGCGCTCTAAAAAGTAACCTGATTAGCTCGATATCTCAGCTACCATAAACCGGTACGTCACGCAGTCTGGCCTCAGACCAAGGCTGGCAACGTGCAGCGGCTAATAACAGACGCGGCACCATGGCTTCAAGTCGGAACCGTCGATTAAACCGCCAGG
>JAJRRA010000044.1 GCA_024279945.1 Gammaproteobacteria bacterium | reverse complement strand
GTTTGAGCTCCGATGCCACAGACTATGACATAACGGGTGCGATGTACGTTAACGGCGATGGTAATGAGATTACTCCGTGCTATTTATTTGGCAGGGATCTGTTTTGGCTATTGACACGGGCTGGCTAATGGGTGACCCCGGCAGTGCTCCGCCTTAATTTTTCAGGGGCCTTGCCAGGTAGTTGCGCCAGGTGGTGAGCGCTGCTTTGGCTTCGCCTGATTCTCTGACCAGGCCGCTGGCTTCCCATACCCGCATCAGGTCGTCGCACAGGATCTGGCGGCACAGGGGATCGTAGTCGCGATTGACGAAGTTCACCACGAAGCGGTAATTTCTGCGTTCCGCCTCGGCCAGCAGGCGTGTGATCCACTGTTGCTGCTTTTCCTCGCTGCCGTCGAGTGTGAGCGCGACGCCATTGCCGAAGTCGAAAGACTGTTGTTCTGAAAAGTAGCCTGATTCGGCAATGGCATACGGTTTGTCGCTGATGGCGGCCAGACGGCTGAACAGGTCATCGGGTAGCGGACCGGTTCCAACGGCAGTCAGGTAAGGATAAATCGAGATTCCAAAATAGTCGGTGTAGGGTTCCACCTGCCGTAGCGCAGCAAGCTGATCGGGCGCGTCGGCATCGCTGTAGCCTTCCAGGAAATCTGTCGCCAGAAATGAAAGCAAGACCACTTGCGAAGGAAAGTCCGCTTTGAGCGCCTCGTACACCTGGCGTTGCAGGCTGACGTATCCTGCCCAAAGTCCGGGGCGGTTTGATCGCAACAGGTTGACCTCAATGCCAATCAGAAGATAATCCGGCCAGAAAAAATCAAGCACATTTCTGGCGTGCCGCGTAAACGCCTATACCACATCGGGATGGGAGAAATCTGCATCTTTCCAGGGCTCGCCAATGCTGCTTAGCGGCAGGCTTTCAGCACCGTTATTGTAGAGTGCGAGTGAGTCACGGCTGATCGCGATCGGTGTGATGGATACCAGCAATTTATGTCCGGCCGGCAGGCGATCTTTCTTGCCTTGCCAGTCTGATCTCAGCGCTTCCGGGTAGCCATTGATGCCCTCGTCGGCCAGCGCTTCGGGCCAGGGAATGCCATCATCGAAATGCAGAACGGCCAGATCCGCCTCATCGCGGATGATACGGAATGCTTCATCCACACCTTGCTGGCTGGCCTCATAAGGGAATGCTGTGAAGCCCATGGCGAATGGCCGCGTATCGTTGCAGGGCGCACCGCGTAATTCAGTGAGGCGAAGGATGTTGATGTCACCTGAAGCAAATTCCGCTGGGCCGGCGTAATGTACGATTCCTGCATTGCATCCCTGAAAATGAAATTCCAGGTTGCCCCAGTCCGACCGCAGTACAGCGCCTGGGTCAAAATCCGGACCAAACACCGGGCCTGAAGTTCGCTGCACTGCGATGAAAAATAGTGAGTCACCGTCAATCTTTCCGGTGCCGATCAGCCACATCTGTTCGCCCTGGGTGTCGTAGGTAAACCAGGTCACCAGGGCGCGATCACCGTCCAGTATCTCCACCAGAAAACCCTCGCCATCGCGATCCGGGTTGTACCAGGCGCCGGTCATACCGGTGCCGGCCACGAAGGGAGTCTCGGCAGGCAATATACTGCTTGCAAGCAGCCAGACAAAAACAATTTGGAGCAGACGAGTTACTACGTTCATTGGGCCTTTTTCCCTCTGCTGTCTTGATGAGTCAGCCAGCGCATGACGGTGCTGCGGGCCTGTGGGCGGCCGGTGGCAAATCCGATCAACACGCTGGGTTCAGTCAGGTTCCAGATCATCTCGCGCTGGGCGGTGCCGCGCCCGGCGAACAACAGGCGGTCGCCGACGTGTAATTCTTGCTTTGGACCGGGCAGGAACAGGCGCAAAGCGCCGCGCTCCAGCACCAGGCAAACACAGTCGAGGTTTTCCGGGGTTTCGATCCGCAGGTTGGAAGTGATGTGCTCCAGGCGGATATCCACACCTTCATTGGCTGCTGCGAGCACGGCATCAGCATGCCCGGCAACGAGTTCTTCTGTCCACAGATTTGGTGCACGCTTATGCAGGACCACCTCCAGTCGGGCCTTCACCCTGGAGGTGAACGCCTCATCTTCATGATCCAGATGGCTAAGAAATGTGGGCAGTAATGGCGTGGTGGCCACCGTGAGCATTCGCCTGGCAACAATCAGGCTCCGCCGTGCAACGAGGTCGGCCTGGAAAGAATCAAATAACTCGTCATTCTGTTGATTTTCCTGTCGCGCGACGATAAACAGGTCCGGTTTGAGTTCCCGTGCGGTCATGATAATGGAAAGATTATCAACGTCATCACCTGTGCCGGCGATAATACCGACGGAATCCTTCACGCCGGCTTCGATTAAGGTATGAGCTTCCGTGCCGCGGCCCAGTATGGCGCCGTCGCGGTTCTCCACCCGGTCCGGATGTACGTCGATAACCGTAAAGGGCAGGCCGGCCTTTTCCAGTTGAGGGGCAATACGTGAGCCGAAGCGGCCCAATCCGGCTACGACCCAGTGTCCGGCCGGCGGTTTTATCTCTGTTCGCAGTTCACTTACCGGCACACTGATGAGCCAGTCCTGCACCAGGTACTTCGTGGGTGAACTCAATGCGAGATAAAAACGTTCAGCAAATATCGTGTAGGGATCGATCCGGTGCTCGGTTCCAAAGGAAGCCATGTTGGCGCTGACCCGACGGGTCTCGGAGCGGGCGAATACGGGCAGTTCAGGCCGCAACAGCTTGCAGCTTATTGCAACCGTCAGGTTGGCATGATCCTTGTTGGTGATCGCCATGACTCCCAAACAACCCGGAGCGTGTAAACCGGCTAGCTCAAGCAGGCGCCTGTCCGCCACGCTGCCGGCCAGTGCCGGCAGGTGCGAAAATTCTGCGTTGAGCGACATGTTCTGGATGATATCCCGTTCCCGCTCCAGGATCACCGCATTGATGCCCCGCTTGAGCAGACCTTTGACGATCATGCTGCCCGTATTGCCAAAGCCGCAAACGATATAAAAAGGACCGCCCAGCCACCGTATGCGCCGCTTGAAACGGCTTCGGTGCAACACTTCCTTGAACTGAGGATCCAGGAACAGGGCGAGAATTGTACCGATGGAATAGAGCCATGCGACCACGTTCGGAAACAGGATGATAAAGACGTAAAGCCGTTGTGCATGGGTGAAGGCGATTGGCATTTCTCCGAAGCCGATCGTGGTAGCCATGATGGCGATAAAGTAGGAGGCATCCAGAAAAGTCACCTGGACAGCCCGGCCAGTCTCGTCCTGGCCCGGAATCAGCACCATGCCAAAAACCGACAGGGAGTACACCATGATCATGACGATCAGCGGCGTACGCATACGTCGCATGGTTAGCCAGGTGATATTATCCATGAATCGATCAGGAGGGCTTTAGCGCCGGATGGTAATGGTTTCAGCCACCAGGATGGTTACTGAAACCAGATTGGCCAGCAAGGCCCCGCCGGATAAGGATACGACGCTGGAAATGACTTCCGAGGTGACGCCGGCATCACTGACGAAGGATGAATACCCCCAGATAAAGGCCGCAATCAGCAGTTGCAGGTCTGCAACCAGGCTGGTCGCCAGCAGAACGGCGCCCATTTGGGACCGGTCGCCGAACTTGATCACGGTTGCAATCAGGCTTACCGCCAGTGCGGCAGACAGTTCAAAAGCATCGTGATGGTCAGGGTTGTCAATATCGCCGAGGAAGAAACCAAAGTTCAGCGTCAGCGCGAGTACGATGAAGAATGCAAACACAACTTTTTCAAATTTCACGGTTCAGGGCTCCCTATTGCTTCAATTTCATCTTCCCGTTCGAACGGGGTAATCCAGGCCAGCACACCGAGCACGGGGCTGTCGAAGTATTCCATGCGTTGAGACTTGACCTGGCGGCTTTGTTTGAGCGTGTGAATGAGGAAAGAGGAGGGGACAGGCGATGTAGGCTCCGTTGACTCGCTGTCAAGGCTCGGGATCGGTACGGGCGCCAGTGCCGGATCATCGAAAACAGGCTGACGTAGTTCCAGGTCGACATCCAGGTGGAGAAAGCGCGTTCTCCTGAGCATTACCGTGCCATCGAGCCGGTAGAAAAGGCTTGGATCAGGCAGTTCAGGCTCTACTGCCAACTCACTTATTGCATCATCCAGTGCATAACCGGGCAGTAAACGGCCCCGGTCAGAGAATACGGCCGTTTTGTCTGCCTCTGGTCTGTCATCCTGGTCTTCGATGACGTCCGTCTTGCGTAAATCAGCATAGGGGTCATCAATCAGGACGACTTTGAGATCGTGAATTCTGAGTAAGGGAAAGGGCTCATTGGCGCTTTGTTCCCATGACAGGTATTGCTCCGGCCGGAACGGGGCGCTCAAACGCAAGCGCCGCCATGCCTCACTCATCACATTACTCATCTGTTCAACCGGTATGACATCAGCCCACGGTTGCTCAGGCAATTCTTCCTGCTGGAGTAAGTCAGCAGAATTCGCCTCATCGGCCTCTGGTACTTGAGATGAAGATTCCGCTTCGTCAAATGGCGTGTTTTCAAGCCCCTCTTTTTCGCTTTCATCAACTTCAGGTGTCAGGAAATCAAGGGCGGTGGAAAAATCACGCAAGCTATCGGCCTCGGCCGGTATCGCTTCATGCTGTAAATGCGAGAGGACGAGAATTTCAACCCGGTAGCGTTTTTCCCCGGCCTGAGTAGGTGCGGTCAGTATAAGTAGAATCAATATGAGACATATTCTATACATAGCTGTTATATATATACATTATTATATATTTGTGCATAATTTATCGATAGTAGGGACAGTGCTTCAGCCTGAAAGCAGGATAGTTGCTAAGAGTTTATGCTCTGGACTGCCTGATCACAATGCAATGGCTACCCATCGCCTGACTCGTTCGGGGCCAGGTGGGTCAGTAAGCGTGTTGCAGCCAATAGCCTTTTTTCACCCGACTCCTCCTGCAACATTATTCGCAACTTGTGTGGGCCATCCATACGATAGTCCATACTTTGCTGTTGAATAAGTTCTATCAGTGCTTCGGGCCTGGCCCGGGTATCGTCGGTAAATTCCAGGCGCCCGCCCTGCGGGCCAAAATCCAGGCGTTTGATGCCAACACGCTCGGCAATCTGTCTCAGGCCGGCAATTTCGAACAGATTTTTGATCGGATCGGGTAGCAGGCCAAAGCGGTCAATCATTTCTACCTGCAGTTCCCTCAAAGCGGCGGTGTCTGCTGCGCTGGCAATGCGCTTGTAGAGCGTCAGGCGCGACTGGACATCGCCCAGGTAGGTATCGGGGATCAGGGCGGGAATGTGCAGTTCAATATCGACTCCGCGCTGTATGGGCTGATCGAGGTCGGGATCCTCGCCCTGGCGTAAGGCTTCCACCGCGCGCGCCAGCATATCACTGTACAGGCTGAAACCGACTTGATTGATCTGCCCGCTTTGCTCCGCACCGAGTAACTCTCCGGCGCCGCGAATTTCCAGGTCATGGGTTGCCAGCGTGAAGCCGGCGCCGAGTTCTTCGAGTGCGGCGATGGCTTCCAGGCGTTTGCGGGCATCGGAAGTCATGCTGCGTTTATCGGGTATGATCAGGTAGGCATAGGCACGGTGGTGAGAACGTCCAACACGGCCGCGGAGCTGGTGTAACTGGGCCAGGCCGAAGCGGTCCGCACGATGAATCACGATGGTATTGGCTGTTGGAACATCGATGCCATTCTCAATGATGGTGGTGCAGACCAGGATATTGAAACGCTGACGATAAAAATCCAGCATGACGGTTTCCAGTTCACGTTCCGGCATCTGGCCATGGGCGATGGCCAGGCGCGCATTCGGCGCCAACTCCTGTACCTCGCGGGCAATCCGATCGATGGAGCGGACTTCGTTGTGCAGGAAAAACACCTGTCCGCCGCGTTGAATTTCCCGCTGCAGAGCATCCCGGATCACGCCATTATCCCACTCTGAAATCAGAGTTTTGACCGCCATGCGCCGGGCCGGTGGCGTGGCAATAATCGACAGGTCACGAATTCCGGACATGGCCATGTTCAGTGTGCGGGGAATGGGTGTGGCGGTTAGAGTGAGCAGATCGACCTCGGTGCGCAGTTGCTTGAGACGTTCCTTTTGCTGCACGCCGAAGCGTTGCTCCTCGTCGATAATGACGAGGCCAAGATTTTTGAAGCGGATGTCCTTTTGGATCAATCGGTGGGTGCCGATTACGATATCCACCTGTCCAGTCTCAAGTTGTTTGATCACCTGGCTCGATTGTTTCCCGGTACGGAAGCGCGAAAGCAGTTCCACCTTGACCGGCCAGTCTGCCAGACGATCGCTGAAGCTTGAATAATGTTGCTGCGCCAGCAAGGTGGTCGGTACCAGCAGAGCGACCTGGCGGCCCGCCTGAACTGCTATGAATGCGGCCCGCAAGGCAACTTCAGTTTTCCCAAACCCGACGTCGCCGCAGACCACCCGGTCCATTGGCATTTCGGAGGTCAGGTCGCCAATGACGGCATCGATAGCAGTCTGTTGATCGGGTGTTTCTTCAAATGGAAAACCGGATGAAAACTCAGCGTAGAGTTTTTCATCGACTGAGAAGGCGAAGCCTTTCCGAGCCTGACGCCTGGAATACAGATCCAGCAATTCCACGGCGATGTCTCGAACCTGTCTGGCGGCTTTGCGCCGCGCTTTTTCCCATTGCTGACTTCCCAGCCGGTGCAAGGGTGCGGTATCCGGATCACTTCCAGTGTAACGGCTGACCAGGTGCAGGGAAGCAACCGGCACGTATAGCTTATCGCCTCCTGCATACTCCAGCATCAGAAACTCGGCACGCCGCTGATCGATTTCCAGCGTCTCCAGCCCCAGGTAGCGACCAACGCCATGGTCCTCGTGAACCACTGGCGCTCCACCGGTCAGATCATTCAGGTTGCGGATGATGCTTTCCGGGTCACGCTCGGACACGGCCCGTTGGGTACGGGGACGGGACCGACCACCGAATAACTGGGATTCGGTAATCAGCGCCAATTCGCCCGGGATGACAAAACCTTCATCCACCGGAAGTACGGCTAGCCCCAGTCGGGCTCCTTCGCCATGGAAATCTGCGTAGGTTTCGTACAATCGTGGACTGATTCCAAAAGCGCTGAGTGTTGATCTCAGTACTTCACGGCGGCCCGTTGTGTCGGCGGCAAACAGGATCCGCCCATTGAACGATTTCGTGAATTCGACCAGCTCAGAAGCGGCTGATTTGCCCCGTTCGTGGACATGCACATCCGGTGCAGGCTCACTGATGAAGGTAGATGTGGAGCGGCTCGATTTCCCTTGAGCATCCAGCTGGATGGTGCTGAACGGTTCGAGTCGCTGACGGAATTCTGCTGGTGTGAAAAACAGTTCATCCGGATCCAGTACGGGGCGCTCTATATCATGGCGACGCTGCTCCCAGCGATCACGGGTTCTGCGCGCCAGGTCCTCGGCAGCCTTGAACACTTCAGCCTGCAAGACCAGTTGGGGCGGTCCGGGAAGATAATCGAGCAGGCTGGAAGTCTCTTGGTAAAACAAGGGCAGATACTGTTCGAGCCCTTGCGGGTGCAGGCCTGAGCGTAAGTCCTGGTAAAGCGGGACATGGCGTGTATCGACATCGAAGCGATACCTGAAGGTGCGCCGGAAGTTGTCCAGGGCATTTTTATCGCAGGGATATTCCCGCGCGGGCAGCAAGGCGATCCGTTCGACTTTGACGCTGGATCGTTGCGTTTCCGGATCAAATTTGCGGATGCTGTCAATTTCTTCATCGAACAGATCCAGCCTGAAGGGGTTGGCACTGCCTGCTGGAAATAAATCCAGTACGGATCCGCGTATTGCGTACTGACCCGGCTGGTAAACCTGCTCCGAAGCCTGATAGCCGGCATGTATCAGGCGCTGGCGAAAATCGTCCATGACCAGTGTCTGCCCGCACACCAGGTCAAAACTACGCTGCAGGATGTACTGTGCCGGTGGCAAGCGCTGTGCCAGGGATGAAACCGGGGCCAGCACAATGCCCTGCTGCAATGATGCCAGTGAGGCCAGCGTTTTCAGTCGTTGTGAAATAATGTCAGGGTGCGGGGAAAAGGGGTCGTAGGGCAGGGTCTCATGATCGGGAAACCGCAGTACCGGCAGGGGGCTGACCGATAGTAATTCCAGATCCCGGGCCAGTAAGTGCGATTGGCGACTGGAACGGGTGAGCACCAGGGTGATTCCACGATGGGCGCGGGCGGCGCTGAGCAGGGCCAGGGCGAGAGAACTGCCGAGCAGTCCGCTCCAGCTTATTAGCTGGTCATAATTGCTGTTGAATCTTGCCTGTAGTGGACTGGTGCTCAATTCGATGGGACGTCTGCTGATTCACCCCGCAGGTGAAGTATCAGGTAAAGCAGGCCAGTGCCCAGGACGAGGCCAAGCCACCAGGGCATGCCGTAGCCCACCGGGATCAGGCCGGTTGCAATGGCGACAAATCCGACCAGCAGGGCATAGGGCATTTGGGTGCGAACGTGCTCAATGTGGTCACAGCCTGATGCCATCGAGGACAGGATGGTGGTGTCGGAAATGGGTGAACAATGATCGCCCCACACGCTGCCGCTTAGTACGGCGGCAATGGATGAATAGAGCAGGTGCATCTCAGCCGGGCCGGACATGCCATTGGCCTGCATGACGGCCCAGGACAGTGGAATGACCAGGGGTACCAGGATGCCCATCGCGCCCCAACTGGAGCCGGTGGCAAATGCGGTGCCGGCCGCCAGGACGAAGATGAGAACCGGGAGCAATTCCACCGGTAAGGAGCCGCCCAGGATGGAAACCAGGAACTTGGCCGTTTGCAGGGTATCGGTGATTCCGCCCAGCGCCCAGGCGAGCACCAGAATGATGATGGCGTAGATCATCGCCCGCATGCCCTGGTACCAGGAGTTGACAACTTCTTCCAGGGTCATGATCCTTTGAGCCATGGTCAGGCCTGCGGCGGTGACCATGCCGAGCAGGGAACCCCACATCAATGACTTGTAGGAATCAGCCGCACCTATGATGTCCTTGAGGCTGGCATCCGGCGAGCCAAACTCCGCTTTGCCGGTGATATACAGGCTGGCCATCACACCCACGACGAGTACCAGAATGGGTAAGGCGGCATTGATGGCCCGTTGTGGTTTGCCCTCGATTGCTTCAATCGGCTCACAGTCATCCGCCATGGTTGAGTCCATGCCCGCAAATTCCTCGTTACCGTTTTCCCGTGCATTCCGTTCTGCCTTGAGCATGGGGCCAAAATCCTTCCCGCTCGATGCCACCATAAAGACAAAAGCAATGGCCAACAGCGGGTAGAAACTGTAAGGAATGGTGGAAATGAACAACAGGTAAGGCTCCGCATGCAGGTCAGGCAGGCGGGCAATGGATTCGCCGATCAGGCCGACTTCGTAACCAATCCAGGTCGTAACCAGGGCCAGGCAGGCGACGGGGGCTGCGGTGGAATCGACGATATAGGCAAGTTTGGCGCGGGAGACATTCATTGAGTCCGTGACTGGCCTCATGGTGTTTCCGACCACCAGTGTGTTGGCATAGTCGTCAAAGAATATCGCAATCCCCATGCCGGCAGTCGCCAGGCAGGCGCGCCGGGCGGTATCGGCCCAACCGACAATCCGGTTGACGATGCCCTGCATGCCACCGTTGCGGGAAATGATACCCACCGTACCGCCGATCATTAGTGAAAACAGGATGATTGCACCCCGGTCCGGATCGGCGAAAGCAGTAAGGATGTGTACCTGGAAAGAATCCAGCAGGCCAAACCATAAACCGGTCAGGGTAAAACCATTGATCAGCCAGGCGCCCAGCCAGATGCCTGCAAACAGGGCCGGGATGACCTGTCTGAGCGCCAGGGCCAGCAAAATAGCGACCAGGGGCGGCAGGATGGATATCCATGTTGCCGCGCCGGGAATCGAGGCATCCTGTGCCAGCACCGGCGTAGAAACAAACAAGGCAATCAGTATCAGCAAAGTGGTCAATGCAGTCGTTGTTGATCGAGGCCGTTTCTTGTTTTTCATGTTGAAGTCCTGATGTTTTGATCGCGCTGGTTCGTTCCCTCAAGGGGCTGTATATATGGGAGTCAGGCGGCCAGCCTGCCGGTATTCTCGTTTTTTCCTGCTTGTCGTTCCTGCTCAAAAAAATATTCGTGTAGCAGGCTGAACTGGTCTTCTGCGTTGTCACAGCGCATCAGTTTGTGTCGTGTTTCAGTCGAATCCGGGCGGCCTTTCAGATACCACCCAATATGTTTCCGTGCGACACGCACACCCCGGTATTCACCATAGGAATGGTGCAACTGGACCAGTTGCCGTTCCAGAACTTCGAACACTTCGAGAGGATTAGGAGGGGGCAGGAGTTTCCCGCTATCCAGGAAATGCCGTATTTCCCGAAAGATCCATGGGTTTCCCTGGGCGGCCCTGCCGATCATCAGGCCATCGGCACCTGTGAACTCAAGTACTTCCACTGCCTTTTGTGGCGTATCGATATCGCCATTGGCGAAAACCGGTATGGAAATTCGTTCACAGATATCGCGGATTGTATCGTATTCGGCCTCGCCGTTGAAACGATCGGATCGTGTCCGGCCGTGTATAGCAAGCGCTGAAATACCAGCCTGTTCCGCCATTTTCGCGATCAGTACACCGTTACGCTCATGTGGGTTCGGGCCGGTGCGAATCTTCAGGGTAACCGGTACATCTACCGCGGAAATGACGGCATCAAGAATTCTGCTGACCTGGTCCGGGCGGGTGAGCAGGGCAGAACCGGCCAACTTGTTACAGACTTTCTTGGATGGACAGCCCATGTTGATGTCGATGATATGGGCCCCTCGATCTGCGTTATAACGCGCGGTGTCAGCCATCCATTCCGGATCACTACCGGCGATCTGTATGACCACCGGGCTGACTTCGCCCGCAAAATCACCCCGCAGGCGTGAGGTATCGGTATCTCTCAAAGCCGGGTTGGCGGCGAGCATTTCAGACACGGTATAGCCGGCACCCAGTTCGCGGCACAAGCTACGGAAGAACTTATCCGTTATACCGACCATTGGCGCCAGCGCCAGCGGGTTTTCAATCAGGTAGGGGCCAATATGCATCTTTGATATTAGTCGTTTCTGTTCAACTCAGTGCTTCAATAATTTTGAATCCTGCGACCCAGGTGCCGATTGCAGAGCCCAGATTTGATAGAAAGAATACCAGCAAAATGCGTGTGGCCGGGTTGCGAAACCAGCCTTTGAGCGATGTGATATCAAATCTCAGGTTTTCCAGGTCCGACACGCGGGGTTTTCGGACCCAGGATTCCACCAGGCCGGTTACCATCCCGGCCGCAATGGTTGGGTTGAGTGAAGTCAGCGGAGCCGCCACCACGGCGCTGAGTATGGTCAGCGGATGTCCGCGCGCCAGCAGGGCGCCCAGAGCGGCCAGCCCACCGTTGATTGCAACCCAGAAGAACACCAGTTGCCAGCCAAGTTCGGGGCTGCGCGAGAAGCCCAGGAAGAAACCGGCCAGGACCAGAACCATGATCAGCCAGGGAATGAGTCGCGGCCATTTCGCACGCGGGGGCATGCGCTCCAGGCTTACCCTCTCATCCCCGGGGGACGCAGTCCCGTTTTCCAGGTGACCGGCCATACCTTCCATGTGGCCGGCGCCGATAACCACCAGTACTTTCCGCCCAGCAGAATTCATGTTTTCTTCCCGCAGTCGGGCCGCCATGTAGCGATCCCGCTCTGCAATCAAGGCCTCATACAACTCGGGGGACTGCTCCGCAAACTCGGTAAAAGTGGACTCCAGAATGTCGCCTTCCTTGAGTTTTTCGATGGCCTCCTCGTCGATTTCTTCAGAACTGACCATGCCGAGCGCCAGGCCAGCCATCAGATACAAGCGTTTGTACCAGGGCACATTGGCATAACTTCTGCGCAAGGTGGTGGCCAGATCCCGGTCGACCAGTTGCAGTGGCAGATCAAGAGCTTTTGCCGCCGTGGCTGCCGCTTTCATTTCAGCGCCGGGTTCGATTCCGAATTGATCGGCGATGCGCCTCTGGTAGGCGCTGAGAGCCAGGTTGGCCATCACCAGGCCGGCTTTTCCCTGACGGATGATTTTGTACAAATCCAGGTCGGTCCACTTGCGCTCGGCAGTCAGGGCATCGTAACGGGCCTGGCACAACTCGACTGCAATGGCATCGTAGTCACCCGATTCAGCCAACTCCCTGACTGCATCCGCACTGGCTTTGGACACATGTGCCGTGCCAATAATGGTGTACTCCACCCCATCACGGTGGACATATTTTATGGGTTGCTCACTTTCGGTGATAGCGGGAGAGATTTCCGCTGAAGTTTCTTGTGACATAAACGCGCCTGCAAAATTTAGGCGCAAGGATACCTTATACAGGGCAGTAAAGCAGTGATCGGACGAACGTTGACCGGCTCTATCTGTGCATCGGTTTTTTTGTGTCGATCACGACACCTTTGTGAAGAACCGTAAAAAGAACAGTTCTGTATTCAAAATAGACGCTCCACTCGTCGTAATCCCATTGAGTAATCGGTGGGTCACCAATGGCAGCACGCTGGTCAACGGGGTCGCCGTAGCGGGCGCGAACCTCAATCATGCTCATCCCGTTTACCGGCAGGTTCATGCGATCAGATTGACGCACTTCTTCAATCAACAGCACATCGCCCTGGGCGATACCGACGGGCGCAAGGCCGGCAGAAAATATCAGTATCAGCGTCAAAACCATCCTTGTCATGTCACTGTCTCCATGGATATGTTGAACAGGCACAGAAATATAGCATGTAACGCCTCAGACCGCATACTGCGTGAGTTTCAGCCGCTTTGGTGTAGCAGCCTGAGGTAAGACTGGTAGCGCCAGGGAAGCACAGCACCGGATTCGGCGGCCATGCGCACGGCGCATTGGGGTTCATGGTCGTGGCGGCAATCATTGAATTTGCACTGGCCCACAAAGGGCTGAAATTCGGTAAAACCGCTGGCCAGTTCTACCGGATCCATCTGCCACAGCCCGTACTCCCAAACGCCGGGAGAATCGATCAGTCGTCCCCCGGCCGGTATGGAGTACATGATGGTTGTGGTCGTGGTGTGGATGCCTTTGCCGGTAAGGCGTGACAGCGTGCCGGTCTGGATTTTCAGATCTGGCAGCAGGCTGTTGATCAGGGACGATTTACCGACTCCGGACTGACCGACCAGAATATTGACCTTGTGTTCAAGGAGGGGTTTGAGCGAATCGATACCCGGTGCTGTTTTGCAGGATGTGTGCGCCACCTTGTAACCCATTTTCTGATAGTCTTCCATGCGCCCCAGCGGCGTGTCGGGATTGTATTTATTCTCTGCTAGTAATTCAGCCTTGTTGAGAACGATGACCGGCTGGATGCCCAGACTATGAATAGCGAGCAGGTAACGCTCGACCAGATCACGGCTTGGCGCCGGATGGGGCGCGATAACAATCAAGACCTGGTCAAGGTTAGCCGCAATAGCTTGTTTGCGCAGCCTGGCATCGGCACGGACAAAGACGTTCTCTCTGGGAAGAATACGGGTGACTACGGCTGACTGTCCGTGTGTAATTTCAACTTCGACCCGGTCTCCGCAGTAGGGTCGGCCGACTGAGCGGCGATACATGCAGTCAAGACGTTCGCCATTGCTAAACTCAATCGTACCCTGGCCACCATACGAGACCAGAACGAGAGCGTCCTGTTTCAAAATGCGATCTCCGGACTCGGGATATTGTGTTGCAGCAAATTCATGGCCACTATTGTACCCGTGCCGGGCATGGCGCAAACTCTTGCCCGGATAATAAGAGGTGGACAACAGGAATTATGGATAACATCGAGCAACAGGAACGAAAAAAGCGCCTGATCTGGCTGGATCTGGAAATGACCGGCCTGGACACAGACGCAGATTCCATTATCGAAATCGCTACGATCATTACGGATTCAGACCTGAATGAGTTGGCTGAAGGCCCCGTTTTTGCCATTCACCACCCCGAATCGGTGCTGCAAGCGATGGATGACTGGAACACCGAACACCATCAGGCATCCGGGCTGTGGAAACGGGTGATCGGCAGCTCAGTCAGTATGAGCGAGGCGGAGCAGGGGACGCTGGATTTTCTTGCTCGGTGGACACAAGCCGGTAGTTCGCCCTTATGCGGCAACAGCATTTGCCAGGACCGGCGTTTTTTACATCGCCTGATGCCGGAACTGGAACGCTGGTTCCATTACCGAAATCTGGATGTCAGCAGCGTCAAGGAACTGGCTGCCCGGTGGTCACCTGACATACTGAAAGGGGTGGTCAAGCAGAATCGTCATGAGGCCCTGTCAGACACCCGGGAATCGATCGAGGAGCTACGTCACTATCGCCGCTTCATGGGTGCTTTCGGCGCCGGGTCTTCCGCAGTCGGCGCAGACTCCTAGCGGTACAAATGTCCTGATGGCACCAGCGCGTCGCGTAGCCATGCTGTGATATGATTTTTTCATGGTTTCCTTTCACCAGCCCAACGGTCTGCGCAAAAGACCGGAATTGAAAAAACTGCAGGATGTGCAAGCGGAGATTTATCGCCAGTTGCATTTGCTGCTACCGGATCAGATCGCCTTCAGTGATTCCCTGGTGTCGCGGGTGCCCGGCTCTCCGGATCTTCGACTGGAGGTCCTGGAGCGGCACCGCTACACGACTTTTTTCCGCCTGACCTATGAGTTTACGCAGGGACAACTCCGCTCGTATGCACCGGATGCACATATCCGCTTTTATCATGACGCCCGTGTGGCCGAGGCGACTTCGTTCAATGTCAGTCAGGCTTGCACCCGGACCGCCCATCCTGCCTATCCGCCAAAGCAATTGTTGCAGCAAACCTGGCGCCGTAACCGCGCTCTGGACCGCTGGCTGGAATATCTCCTCAAGCAGGGGCACAGTGTGGTTACCATGAAGCCGGCGAAGTGTTCCATTAACGAAAACAGGGAACTTCCCGAATACGCGACAATCTGCTGATATGAGCATTGACAGGCCGGGTGCAAATCAGTAATATTCGTCGGCTTTCCGGGGCTATAGCTCAGCTGGGAGAGCGCTACAATGGCATTGTAGAGGTCGGCGGTTCGAGACCGCCTAGCTCCACCACCTGTCCCCTTCGTCTAGAGGCCTAGGACACCGCCCTTTCACGGCGGCAACACCGGTTCGAACCCGGTAGGGGACGCCAGTTTTAAGGCATTGATTTTACATAAATTAATGCTGAAAAAGGCCGCTTTCGAGTGGCCTTTTTTGTGCTGTTGACAATGAAAGTTGAAAAAACTGCCGCGTATTTATCAAGAGGTAGACCATGAGAGTTGTTACTCCTTGCAGGTACTGCATTTTTGACCGCCTGTGAACCCGTGTCCGATTCCACGGAGCCGGTGGAACCAATTTTGGAAAAACAGAACACTTTGAATATGACATTACCGCCTATGAAACAGCCGATTGCTGAAAAACGCCCCCATGAAATGACCCTGCACGGTGATACCCGTGTTGATGAGTATTTCTGGTTGCGTGACGACACCCGCAAAGACCCGCAAGTGCTTGCTTACCTCGAGCAGGAAAATGCTTACTTCGCCAAAAAATGGAGCCTTTAGCAGGCTTGCAGGAAACCCTGTTTGCGGAAATGACAGCCCGCCTCGACCCGGACGAGTCCAGTGTTCCTTACCTGAAAGACGGTTACTGGTATTACTCGCGCTATGAACCGGGCCTTGAGTACGCAATCCATGCCCGTCGCAAGGGCAGTATGGATGCACAAGAAGAGATTTTGCTCGATGGGAACCAGCGTAGCCAGGGCCATGAGTTTTACCGTCTCAGCGGACTCGAGGTCAGTGACGATCACCGCAACGTGGCGATTGCCGAAGACACGACGGGGCGGCGGATCAATGAGATCAGGATACTCGATACCCAAAGCGGCAAATTTTTTCCGGAAGTGATCGTTAATGCATCGGGTTCACTGGCCTGGTCGGCAGATGGCCAGTACCTGTTCTACATGAACAAGAACCTTGAAACCCTGCTGGCCTACCAGCTTATGCGGCATAAACTGGGCACGGACAGCGCGGACGATGTACTGGTGTATGAAGAGACCGATAACACCTACTACAGCGGGGTAGGGCGTAGCCGATCGGGCAAGTTTATCGAACTGATGCACCAGAATACCGACACCACAGAAGTCCAGTTGCTCGCCGCCGATGATCCACTGGGTACTTTCAAGCCATTTTTGCCGCGTGAGACCGGTCACGAATATGACATTGATGATGCCGATGGCCGGTTTTTTATCCGCACCAACTGGAATGCAGAAAATTTCCGCGTGATGACGGCAACGCTGGAAGATTCCGCCGACAAGTCCAGGTGGCAGGAGTTGATACCGCATCGTGCGGACGCGATGGTGCGCAATCTGCAGGCATTCAATAAATGGCTGGTGCTTGAGGAACGCAAAGACGGACTGCGCAAAGTACGGGTCATGGCGCTTGATGGCAGCATGGATCGCTATCTTGAAAGCAGTGAAGATGCTTCTGTGATGTGGTTGTCGACCAATGTCAGCACGGATACCGACACCATTCGTTACGGCTTTTCCAGCCTGGCAACACCCAATCAGATATGGGAAATCGATTTGAGCTCCGGCGAAAGCCGGCTCTTGAAGGCAGATCGTGTACTGGGTGGTTTTGCCAGCGATCACTACCGCACCGGTCGCATGATGATCACTGCACGTGACGGGGCCAGGGTGCCGGTTTCACTGGCTTATCACCGCGATACCCTGCTGGATGGCTCGGCGCCAGCATTGATCTATGCCTACGGCTCCTATGGCAGTTCCAGCGATCCCTGGTTTCGGAATTCCGTTATCAGCCTGCTTGACCGGGGCTTTGTCTACGTCATCGCACACATCCGCGGCGGTCAGGAAATGGGCCGCGCCTGGTATGAAGACGGTCGGTTGATGAACAAGAAAAACACCTTCAGGGATTTCGTTGATGTCACCAAAGCATTGCAGCAAAAGCCGTTGATCGACCCAGCCCGAACCTATGCCATGGGCGGTAGCGCTGGTGGTTTGCTGATGGGAGCCGTGGTTAATATGGCGCCGGAGTTGTATCACGGTGTGGTCGCTGCAGTGCCGTTTGTGGATGTTGTAACAACCATGCTGGATGAATCCATCCCGCTCACTACCGGTGAATTCAATGAGTGGGGCAACCCGAAAAACAAGGATGCATATGAATATATGTTGTCCTATTCGCCCTATGACCAGGTCAGTGAACAGGATTATCCGAACCTGCTGGTGACTACCGGTCTGCACGACTCACAAGTTCAGTATTTTGAGCCGGCCAAATGGGTAGCTAAATTGCGTGACCGGCGCACGGATAACAATACGCTGATCATGCACACGAATATGGACGCCGGCCACGGCGGCGCCTCAGGCCGGTATCGCCGTTACCGGGAAACCGCGCAGGAATTTGCGTTCCTGGTCGGTTTGGCCGGCATGGAAAACTAACGGTTTATTTTCTGCGCCACTTGACCATCTCGGTAACCTCACGCCCGGTTTTTCCGTTCAGTCTTGAGGCCAGTATTCCCCGATCGCGTTTTGCGCCCAAATCGTAAATTAACAGGTAATCGAGAGCGCCCTTGAGGTAGTTGTATTCATTCTCCGTGCTGCTCTCCTTGATCTGCTCCATGCTTTTCTCAAAAGCTTCCAGGGTGCTGCCGTCAAGAACTAAATCGAGCCCGGTGGCTTCGACCGCCTCGACTGCATCTGCCGTCTCCACTGCATCAGCTACCTGGGCAGCTTCGACCGTTTCGATCGCTTCCACAGCATCTGCATCTGCAACATCCTGAGCGGTTGGAGTCGGAGCCGTTTCACTGCCTGCTTCGGGTTCAGCCCATGCTGAAAACGTGGCGAGAAAAAATATCGGTACTGCGGTCAGAACGGTGCTTGCCATTTTGTACTGTTTCATTCCATACCTCGATGTTTCGTGATTCTGTGAATTCGCGTTTTTGACCGGAAATGCGGTGTTTAATTCAATGGCAGATCTATCCGGGTATACCGGAGGCCAGGATCACCTTGAACCCCCGATCTAAGCCGACGATCTCCACGCGGGTAAATCGTTCCTTCAACCAGGCCGTATAGGGCAGGTGCTTATTGCAAACGAGCAATAGTTTACCGGATTCGCTCAGGAACCTGTTGGCGTTGGTGAAAAAATGTCTGGCAACGTTCAGGTCGTTGTTGGTTCCACGGTGAAATGGTGGGTTACTGATAATCCAGTCGAAAGTGCCCTCCAGTTGCGCGAAACCGTCCGAGGCCACTATCTTTGCTGTCATGGCATTAACCCTCAGGGAACTGCGGGCAGACTCCAGCGCCAGGGCGGAAGTATCGAGTAAAGTCAGCCCGATGGCCGGTTGGTGACGGAGTAAGGACAGCCCGATGACACCGCTTCCACAAGCGAAATCCAACACCTGACCGGTGGGCTTCAGTTCTTGCAGGCTATCCAGCAACAGCATCGTTCCCCGGTCCGGTTTGCCGTGCGCAAACGTTCCAGGCAGGGAGACGATATCAATTTGTGCGCCGGAAAAAGTCAGCGGCCAGGTTTTTTCATAATCTTCAAGGACAAATGGATCGGCTGGCGTGGGGTTACACGCCCTGAACAGAGTGCAGTGCCGGGCGCTGTCAACTCTGGCAACGGTCTGAAAGTAATGTTGGAGCTTTTTCGCTGATGACTTGATGCCGGAACGGTTCTCTCCCGCCAGCCAGAGGATGGACTGGGAAGTCATGGACGATGCGAGTGCGTGCAGCAACATTTCCAGACGCTCACGTTCCCGGGGCAATATGAGCACGATATCCTGCGTTGCTGCATAAGGCGATGGAATCAAGCCAAATTCCGATGTGGCGCCACTGGAACTTAAATAAATATGGTCACCAAAGTCCTGGGTAAATATGCTGACCTGTCGCGTGCCGGATGCCAAACGGCCGTAAGCGGAATCACGGGGAGGGTTGATCAGCAGTACCTTTCCGCTCTGTAACAAGCCGGTGTTGCGAAGAATAAGCTGGCTGACTTGCTCCATGGGCTTATTTAGATGCGTTCTTCAGTGCTGCGGGCAATCAGATCGTAATCATCTGCAGATTCAACCTTAACGGTGATCCGATCGCCCGCTGAAAGGTGCTGGCCGTCACGAATCCGCACGATGCCATCGATTTCGGGTGCGTCAGCCTGGCTGCGTGCCTCGGCGCCCTGTTCATCAACGCTGTCCACCAGCACCTCCTGCAGGGTTCCCACTTTTCGCTGTAATCGCCTGCGGCTGATTTCTGCCTGGGTCTGCATGAAGGTATGCCAGCGTTCCTGCATGAGTTCGTCTGGCACGGCGCCCGGAAATTTATTGGCCCGTGCGCCATCTACTGCAGAGTAGGTAAAGCAACCCACCCGGTCGAGTTGGGCTTCACGCAGAAAGTCGAGCAGTATTTCAAAATCTTCATCGGTTTCACCCGGGAAACCGACAATAAACGTGCTGCGTATGGTCAGATCGGGACAGATATCACGCCAGCGGTGAATTCGTTCCAGTGTATTATCTGCTGCCGCGGGCCTTTTCATCTGCCTGAGGACGCGGGGACTGCCGTGCTGAAATGGTACATCCAGATAGGGCAGGATCCGGCCATCGGCCATCATGGGAATGATTTCATCGACGTGCGGATAGGGATATACATAATGCAATCGTACCCAGATGCCGAGACTGCCCAGTGCTGCACAGAGCTCTTTCATGCGCGTGCGCAGCGGCCTGCCACCCCAGAAATCCAGTTTGTAATTAAGGTCCACGCCGTAGGCTGAGGTGTCCTGAGAAATCACCAGCAGTTCTTTGACACCGGCCTCAGCCAGTCTCTGGGCCTCACTCATGACCTTGCCTATCGGTCTGCTGACCAGCCTGCCCCTGAGTGCCGGGATGATGCAGAAGGTACACTTGTGGTTACAGCCTTCAGAAATTTTCAGGTAGGCATAGTGTCGTGGTGTCAATTTGATGCCCTGTGGCGGAACCAGACTGGTGTAAGGGTCGTGGTCACGCACGGGGGGAGCGTGTTGATACACCGCATTGACCACGGCCTCGTATTGCTGAGGCCCGGTGACTGCGAGAACCTGTGGATGCCGTTTGAGTATTTCCTTGTCATCGCCACCCATGCAGCCGGTGACGATAACCCGGCCATTGGCATTGAGTGCTTCGCCAATGGCCTCTAGCGACTCGGCCTTTGCGCTGTTTATAAAACCGCAGGTATTGACGATGACCAGATCGGCGCCTGCATAGTCCGGGCTGATTTCGTAGCCATCCGTGCGCAATTGGGTCAGGATGCGTTCCGAGTCGACCAGGGCCTTTGGGCAACCCAGGCTGACCATGCCAATTTTGCGTGCTGAAGTCACCTTAATCTTTGATGTCCGGTTCGAAGAAAAGCCATGCAACGGAGCTGAATTCACGCCGAAATGCACTCTCGATCCGGTTGATTGCTGCAATCAGGTCACGAGCGGACTTCGCCGGTGCCATTCTGGCTTTAACCGCAACAATGGCATCGGGCCCGAACTGCATGGTAATCACGTTATAGATACTTTCTATCTCGGGGGACTGGTTCAGAAATTCCTTCATTTTCTCCAGTTCCACCGGATCAACACTCTGGCCAATCAGCAGATCCTTGACTTCCACGGCAACGAAAACTGCAATCACAATGAGTAAAACACCAATGGAAATCGTACCGACGGCATCCCACAGGGGATTGCCGGTGAGATGGGTCGCAAAGATTGCGATCAAAGCAAACGACAAGCCCAACAGGGCGGCAATGTCTTCACCAAACACCACCAGCAATGCACTGCTCCGGCTGTGTCTGAACCATTGCAAAATACTGCGCCCGTACCGTTCTTTGTTCACTTCCCTCATGCAACCCCAGAGTGATATTGACTCGGCGACGATCGCAAAGAGCAGGACCGTGATTGCGATCCAGGGCTGCGCCAGGGGGCTGGGGTTCATCAGCTTGTGCACGCCCTCGTAGAGCGAAAACATACCACCGACGCTGAACAGGATAACCGCCACAAGAAAAGACCAAAAGTAAATACTTTTGCCGAATCCCAGCGGATGATCTGCCGTTGGCGGTTTTTTTGTCTGCCGCAGGCCCAGGATCAGAAGCAGTTGATTACCCGCATCTGCGACCGAGTGGATCGCCTCCGCCAGCATAGCACCTGAACCGGTCAGTGCGGCAGCCACTCCCTTGGCTACCGCAATTGCCGAGTTGGCGAACAGGGCAAACAGAATGGACTTCAGTGAATCAACCTGGCCGGTCATGACGCACTCTCACCTACCAGATTTTGACCCGCTCTTCTGGTGGCAGCCACATGCCGTCACCTTCCTTGACGTCAAATGCCTGGTAGAAGGCATCCACGTTGACCGCAGCGCCATTGGCGCGGAATCGGGCAGGAGAGTGCGGGTCGATGGTGAGCAGACGCTTGGTTTCCTCGTCACGGGCCTTGCCTCGCCACACCTGGCTCCAGCCCAGGAAAAAGCGCTGTTCACCGGTCAGACCGTCAATCACGGCGGGTTCCTTGCCTTCCAGGGACAGCTTGTAGGCCTTGTAGGCAATGCCCAGTCCGCCGAGGTCGCCCATGTTTTCACCCGAGGTGAATTCGCCGTTGATGGTCAGGCCATCGATGACTTCGTAACTGTTGTACTGTGCGGCGAGTTTCTGTTTGCGTTCCTCGAACTGGGCATTGTCTTCTTCAGTCCACCAATCGCGCAGGTTGCCATCGCCATCAAATTTACGTCCCTGGTCATCAAAGCCGTGCCCGATTTCGTGGCCGATGACGGCGCCAATTCCACCATAGTTCACCGCATCATCGGCATTGACGTTGAAGAACGGCGGTTGCAGGATCGATGCCGGGAAGACGATTTCGTTCCATACCGGATTGTAATAGGCATTGACGGTTTGCGGGTTCATGAACCACTCGTCCTTGTCAACCGGTTTATCGAGTTTGTTGATATTGCGCTGGTATTCAAAATCAGCCGCAGCCTTGATGTTTCCGACCAGGTCACCAGCCGCTATCTGCATGCTGCTGTAGTCACGCCACTTTCTGGGATAGCCTATTTTGGGCCGGAACTTGGACAGTTTGACCAGCGCCTGTTGCCTGGTCTCCTCGCCCATCCAGTCCAGGTCGGTGATGGATTGCCGGTAGGCTTCGATCAGCTTGGCGATCAGGGTCTCCATGCGCTGCCTGGATTCCTCTTTGTAATGTCTTTCAACGTATAACTGGCCCAGTAACTCACCCATGTTCCGGTTGGTTGAATTTACCGCCCGCCGCCAGCGTGGCCGGGGCTCTTCGATACCCTGCAGGCCGGCCTGGTGGAACTCAAACCAGGCCTGGAAAAGATCATCACCCAGAACCGGTGCGAAGGCATCAATGGCGTGGAAGGTCAGGTAGTCTTTCCAGGTAGCGATGTCGGTGTCGGCAATAATCTCACTGGCCGCTTCAAAAAAACTGGGCTGGCTGACAATGTAACGGTCACGACCGGCTACCTGGCTGGCCTCCAGAGTCACATCCCAGTTGATTTTTGGGGCCATCTGCTTCAATTCTTCAGGTGTTTTGGGGTTGTAGCCCTTCACCGGATCGCGGTTATCTTCCTTCGTCCAGTGCGCTTCTGCCAGTTGACGTTCCAGCGCCAACAGGGTTTCGGCCTTGTCTGTTCCCCCTTCGACTCCGGCCAGGTCAAACACGGTGGCGACATAGTTGCGATAGAGTTCACGTCCCTTGACGAACTGTTCGTCATCTTTAAGGTAATAGTCTCTGTCCGGAAGCGTAATACCGGATTCACTCAGGTAAACCACCGTGGTATTCGGATCCTTGAGGTCTGAGAAGATATAGCCGCCAATCGGCGAGTCCACGCCGTAAACACCAAGGCTACCGAAGGCACGGAAAAGGTCATCATAGGATTCGATAGCTGCGATTTCATCGAGTTCGGCGCGAATGGCCTCGACGCCGAGTTTTGTTGCGGTTTCAGCGTCCATGTAAGCGTTGTAGAAGTCGCGAATTTTTTGGGTGGCGCTACCTTGTGTGGCAGTTTCATCCGCGCTGACTTCCTCCACCAGTGCCTTTATGTCGTCTTCGGATTGATCGCGGAGCATGTCGAAAGTACCCCAGCGCGCGTGGTCAGCCGGAAGTTCAGTGTCGCGGATCCATTTTCCATTGACGGCGTCAAACAGATCATCCTGCGGACGGATAGCGGTATCGAAGCCGTCAAAATCCAGGCCGCTGACCGGTTCGGTCGCTTCTGCAGGCGCGTCTTCGGCGACTGCCTCGACTTTCGTTGAAGCGGCATCTGCAGAATTTATATCTTGCTGTTGGTCAGCCTGCTGTTGGCAAGCGACCAGCCCGGACACCATGGCCAGGGTGACAATCAATCGGTAATTCATCGTGTTTCCTCGTAAAAGTTGATGAAAAGCACGCTACTATAGCCAAAACCGGCACATCGCGCAGGTGCCGATAGTTGGTTTGGTTTGTTTTATTGAACTCAATGCTCCGGAAAAATAGCTCATGGCACGCTGGCGACCACCTCCCGAAAAAAGCAGTCCTTACATTACTCCGCAGGGCGAGGAAGCACTGAAAAAGGAGCTGAAGGGATTGTGGCGGTTGCGAAGAAGGGATGTTGTGCCCGCCCTGTCGGCGGCGGCGGCTGAAGGTGATCGTTCGGAGAACGCGGAATACATCTACCGTAAGAAACAGTTGGGAGAGATTGACCGCAGAATCAGGTACCTGTCCAAGCGATTGGATGACGTGGAAGTCATTGACAGAACACCGCCAAATCAGGATCGAATATTTTTTGGCGCCTTTATCTCGCTGGAAAACGGGGAGGGTGCTGTCGTCAACTATCGCATTGTTGGTGCAGACGAAATTGATCCGGTACGGGGCTATATTTCGGTAGATTCTCCGCTGGCGCGGGCACTGCTGAATAAGTGCGTTGATGACGAAGTGACGGTTGTTTTACCCGCCAGCACGGCAACGTTTCAGGTGCTAAAAATCACCTATTCTTAAGTTTCCGTCATCTGTCATCAGATCCTTGAATTTTTTTTCAATGCTCCAATATTCGTTATGCAGTCGCCGAAAGGGATTGCAGGCGCTTCCGGCCTGACGGCGGAAGTATTTTGACAAATACCGAATTGCTTCACAGGAGGATACGGTAATGACTACATTTGATCTTTCACCATTGTTCCGCACGTCTGTTGGTTTCGACAGGCTTGCATCCTTACTCAATACAGCACACCGGGCGGACCAGGGCAGCGGCTACCCGCCGTACAATATCCAGACCGCTGGTGAGAACCGCTATCGCATCACGATGGCCGTGGCGGGTTTTTCAGAAGATGAACTGAAAATCACTTCAGAACACAACAAACTGTTCGTGACCGGCGATAAAGCCGAAGAAGAGGAAACAGAGGAAACTCGCTTCCTGTATCGTGGCATTGCTACACGTTCTTTCGAGCGACGCTTCAATCTCGCAGACCATGTTCGTGTCACCGGCGCCCGTCTCGATAACGGTTTGCTGCATATTGAACTGGAGCGTGATATTCCTGAGGCCATGAAGCCGAAAACAATCGTAATTCAGTCTTCCGGTTCATTGCTGGAAAGCAATGTTCACGAAGAAGCCGCTTAAGCCGGCAGACTGGCCTGGCTTGAATAGCTGATGTTTTAATGGGGCGCAGTTTTGCGCCCCATTTTTTGAATACAATGAAAAATATTTTTTTTGGCCCTACCAGTTATATGCCTGGCTGATCTTGCTGCCACTGGTCGTTATTCTGACCCTGCTTTTCAGCGCCCTGGCCATGATCGCTTCAGTCCTGGTCAGTCCACGCTTTGCCAGTCGCGTGGTTGCCTCATGCTGGGGTCGATTACTGGCCCGGCTGACGCCGCTCGGCGTGACTGTGAAAGGCCGGGAGCACGCACAACGGGAACGCAGTTACGTCGTGGTGTGTAACCACCAGAGTGCGGTTGACATCCTGGTGGTTTATGGCTGGTTGAAACTGGATTTAAAATGGGTGATAAAGCAGGAGCTTCGCAAGGTTCCATGGCTCGGCATCGCTTGTGAAAAAGTAGGCCACATATTCATCGAGCGAAACAACCCCGGCCTGGCTCGGCAAACCATCCGGGAAGCGCTGGATCGTCTCGGTGACGGTGTAGGTATCCTCTATTTTCCTGAGGGAACCCGTAGCCCGGACGGAAAATTGCTGGCATTTAAAAAGGGACCGTTCCGCACCGCGATCGAGCAGCAGTTGCCGGTACTGCCGGTCACCCTGATCGGAACCCGGGATATCCTGCCGCCGAAATCGCTAAACCCGTTCCCGGGCCGCACTGAAATGGTGATCCATCCTGCCATTGTAACTGAGGGTATGAGCCTGGCGGACACAGAAGATGTATTGAACAGGGCAAGAAAGCAAATTTCATCTGCGCAACCACAGCAATTGCAATAACCCGGATATAGACTCAATGGCGTTGGGAATACCAGACCCCCGATATACTCATGGAAAAAAGGCGCAGGCAAATTTTCGCCTGGCCCTGAAGATATCATTTCTTTTCCTGGCCGCCCTGTGGCTGGTTTTTCTGCTGGACGCCCTGTTTGGCCTGAATCTGAACCGTTTTGGTCTGCGCCCCGGTTCCATACCGGGCCTGATTGGGATTGTCACAGCGCCGTTGTTGCATGGAAACCTGGCGCATATTTTTTCCAATAGCATGTCGCTGGTGGTTTCCCTGACCGCCATTTTGTATCTTTATCCAAATTCTTCAGCAAGGGTCATTCCATTGATCTGGCTGGGATCGGGCTTGCTGGCATGGATTATCGGGCGCCCGAGCCTGCATTTCGGCGCGAGTGGTTTTATCTATGGTTTATTGGCTTACGTGTTTTTCAGTGGAATCCTGCGCCGGGATATGCGCTCGGTTTCGGTATCGCTGCTGGTCGGTTTTCTCTACGGGTCCATGATTTGGGGAGTGCTTCCAATCCGGCCCCATATGTCCTGGGAGTTACATCTTTCCGGCGGTCTTATTGGAGTCCTGCTGGCCTTTTTCTATCGCAAGTGGGACCGGGTGCCGGTCATTCGTTATGACTGGGAGGAGGATGATTCCTTACCTGAGTGGTATCCTGACAGCGAGCCTAAAGACCTTGATTTGCCGGATGATCACCGTTAAAGAAATGGAATTTCATGTTTAGAAAAATATTAACCGTCATTGGTATTTCATTGCTGCTGTTTCTTCTGGGCGGCCTGTTGCTGCCCCGTTATGTGCACGTTGAACGAAGCATTGAAATTGACAGGCCGGTGGCAACCGTTTTTGTCTTGCTGAACGGATACAAGTCATTTACTTCCTGGTCTCCGTGGGTTGCGAGGGATCCCGATACCCAGTATGAATACAGCGGCCCCGAAACAGGTGTTGGCGCCCGGATGGACTGGTCCGGCGATCCCCGCCTGGTGGGTAGTGGATGGCAGGAGATAACCGCCAGCGAGCCATATTCAATGATTCGTTCTCAGCTTGATTTTGACCAGCAGGGCAAGGCAGAAGTCTATTTTCAGCTCACAGAAACCCATTCCGGCGTGCACCTGACCTGGGGCTTTGATACCGACCTTGATGAGGGTCAGGCTTTTCTGGGTAGCATACTGACACGGTACTTCGGCTTGTTTTTTGACACCTGGATCGGCGCTGACTATAAGCAGGGGCTGGCGAACCTTAAAGTGTATGCGGAGTCCCTCCCGCCGGACGATTTTTCAGATCTGAATATCGAGGTACTGGATGCACAGGCGCTGGACATTCTGTACATTTCCAGTGAGGAGAGCCAGAGCCATGGCGATCTGGCAGATGTGCTTGAAACTGCCTACACGGAAATATCAGCCTTCATCGTGGAAAATGAATTAGAGGTCAGCGGTGAGCGAATGGCGATTACACGAGGCTGGGATACAGATGGGTACCGCCTTGATGCTGCGATACCCGTACATATGAGGCCACTTGAACTCAGCGGAAACCTGCGTGTGGGGCGGTCGCCATCGGGGCCCTGCGTTCGTGCCATCCACCGGGGTCCATACCAGAGCATGGCGCCAAGCTACGGGAAACTCGCTGCCTTCATGGCGGCACATGCTCTCAAGGAAGGTTCGGTATCCTGGGAAACTTACGTTTCCGATCCTTTGCAAACGGCCGAGGACGACCTGATCACCTACATCTACTTCCAGATCGCACCATGATTTGCATCAACATCATCGGTTGCGGTCGGGCTGCAGGCAGCCTGGCGAGCCTCTGGAGGCAGACTGGCTTGGTCAATATTGGTGGAGTTTTTAATCGCAGCCTGGCAAGTTCCCGCAAGGCTGTTGAGGCGCTCGGAGCCGGTACGGCAATCGCCGATCTCAGGCAGTTCGAAGCCGCTGATTTCTGGTTGATCGGAACCAGCGACGAGCAGATCGCAGTCACGGCTTTGAAACTGCGCGAAGCGCGAGAAGGCTGTAGGAGCAGCATTTTCTTTCACCTGTGCGGCAGGTACGGCACCGACATTCTGGCTCCATTGGCCGCTAGTGGACACCGGATTGCAGCAGTCCATCCGGTACGCTCACTGACCCATGAGCAAATCTTGCTGGCAGATTTTAAAGGTACCGCCATCATCGCTGAAGGCCAGGACAGTACGCTCAATGCGCTGGAAACCCTGTTCGTTTCCATCGGCGGGGTGTTTTTTCCAGTCAAAAACATCGACCGGGGCCTGTACCACGCAGCGCTGAGCATTGTCAGTAATGTCACCAAGGGCGTGACGTGGAAGGCGCAGAACTGGCTGGAAGGAGCGGGGGTTCCACAAGAAATAGCCGCCGATCTGGTCCAAACACTGCTGTCAATTACGGTGGATGATATTGCGCGTTCCGGAGCAAAACACTCCATTACCGGTCCCATCGTCCGCGGTGATACCAGTACCGTGGAAGCTCATCTCAGAGCCCTGGAGGAAGGACATCCTGCCGATGTTGATGTCTACCGTGTTCTTGCCCGCACGATCTTTGAACTTGCTCTGGAAAGGGGGGATCTGGATGAAGCCAGCCTCAAACGTCTGGATTTCCTGCTGAGTGGCCATGAAACAGTTCAGTGTTCCAACACGTGAACAAATCAGCAAAACAGCACGATTGGAACTGGCAGCCTGGCCGGACAGTTGAGGCGGTACACCATCCTATTTCGCTCAGGCTATTCTGTGAAGCGCCCTACGTTCCTGAGCTTTTTGCTGATGACCTGGAAAACCGGATCGCTCGTCTGATACAAGCTTCGGGCGGTGCGGTTGCTCCAACACTGCAACTTCAACGCGGTGATCGTATCTGGCACATTGCCGGGAGCGCCGATGACGTGCTTCTTCACACTTCGTGCATGATGGCTTGCCTGGAGGATATCTTTCAGTATCTTGGGGCAGATTCGAGTCAATACGATTTTGGCCCCCCACTGGTCAGCGAAGTTTTCGAGGGGAAGTGGGTATGCTATCCACTGATGTGGTTTTACTGGGCACAGATGGAAAAAGCGCTCACAGCTCATCTGGCAGACGGGTACACGCACGTGGTTTATGTAGACATCGCCCGCTGTAGCGAATCCCTGGATCCGGACCGGATTTTATCGCTGTTAAATGAACTCAATGCAGATGAAAAAGCAGTTTCGATCCTGGAAAACATGCACCACTCCTGGCAGCGGACTGGTTGCCCCGGCGTTCCGCTCGTTCCGGCCTTTGCAATTTTGCTTAAGCTTTATCTCAAACAAGTGGATGATCGATTGATGGCGGAAGGGGTCACTTTTGTTCGCCTGCAGGATGACTTTCGCCTGCTTTGCTTTGGACAGGACGAAGCTGATGCGGCCTTAAACCTGCTTAAAGCCACGCTGCGGGAAATTGGCCTGTCCACCCACAGAGGGAAGACCGGGATCGTTGCTGTGGACCAGGTGCTCAGACATCGCTACTGGAAAACCCTGGGCTTGAAACGCACACTCCAGCATGGAATCGCCCGGCCTGCGCTGAACCATGCATTAACTTTTCCGTGGTTCCGTCCTGCCGCACTTAAACTACTGGCGCGGCTGTACGGGCACAATTGCAGGGCCATGATTTGAGTAGTTGCCGTTTCAGCATCATTATTCCCGTATTTAACCGTGAGCGGATAGTCGATCGAGCGCTCGCAAGCTGTCTGGCTCAACGGGATGCCGATTTCGAGCTTGTTGTCGTCGATGACGGCTCAACAGATGCCACGGTTGAGGTCGTCCGGAAATGGGATGATCCCCGTTTGCGGCTGCTTTGCCATGATTCGAACTGCGGCGAGGGTTTTGCACGCACTTCGGGAGTCAATGCAGCATCGGGTGAGTGGATCGTATTTCTCGACAGCGATGATGAGCTTTTGCCGGGTGCTTTGTCATTCATGGATGCTGCCATCAGAGTTGCCAACCCGGCGATAGACCGCTTTGGATTCACCTACGAGAGAGATGATGGACGTCTCTCTCCCAGCCCACTTCCCGGTAACCGGGAGATGGATTTCGCCACTTTTCTCGGCTGGCAGGAATGCCTTGATTTGTATGATTTCCTATCGTGTACTCGTCGCTGTACATTTGAAAAAGTACGATTTGAAAATTCCCGCAGATTCAGCTACCCCCGCTATCATCTTGATTTTGCTTCGCGCTATCGCAGCTATTTTTCAAATGAGGTGCTCGGGCGAATCCATAC
Source organism: Gammaproteobacteria bacterium (assembly GCA_024279945.1). Classification (GTDB taxonomy): domain Bacteria; phylum Pseudomonadota; class Gammaproteobacteria; order Xanthomonadales; family SZUA-36; genus JAJRRA01. The sequence continues at coordinate 27,264 of JAJRRA010000044.1, read as the reverse complement.
GGATGCGGGTAACCGCGCAAGTTTTCTGATGCGTAAACCCGAGGTTGCGATACGTCACGCCCCAGCCCTGGGTGAAGACCTGGACCAACTTCTTTTATGCCATGGTGACGCCCTCAGACGACACGCAGCGCCAACTCACCGGAAACTTCAACGCTTACGCGCTTCCTACTACTTCCTTGAAGGCGCCAGAAGAAGAGGTGTAGAGCAAATGACAAGTTGCCTGCGCGAGACACCTTTCTCACTGGAGGCCTGGTCGCTGTTGATCATTGGGCTGACCGGCCGCTCAGCTTTTGCCCGTGTCAGATCCTGGAGAGCGCCGCCAACTTAAGCCGGGGCTGAAATCGCCTGTCCAGGGCCCAGCGGGACGAATCCTGGCGATGCCTTGAACCAGGTGCTGTTCGAACTCCCGGCGCGATATTTCCACCGCAGCCATCCGCATCAGGTGCGGGTTGCTGACCTGGCAGTCAAGCATGCTGAATGACCAGCGTTCTAATTGCCTGCACAGCGCGATCAGGGCGATTTTTCCGGCATCGGTTTGCCGGGTAAACATGGATTCACCAAAAAAAACAGCGCCAATGGCCAGTCCGTAGATGCCACCGACAAGTTCACCGTTCTGCCAGGTCTCTATCGAATGAGCGTGCCCCATTTGATGCAAATCGCAATACGCGTCCAGCATTTCTCGAGTAATCCAGGTACCACCCTCATCGGCACGGCTTTCAGCACAGGCCTGAATCACGCCGGTGAAATCCTTATCCGCAGTCAGTGTGAACTGGCCGCTGTTGTACCTGCGGCAGGTCCGCTTCGACATATAGATATCGGCTGGAAAAATGACACAACGCGGCGCGGGACTCCACCACAGCAGGGGCTGGCCCTGGCTGTACCAGGGGAATATCCCGGCACGATATGCGTTTAACAGGCGTTCGCTGTGCAAGTCTCCGCCCCAGGCGAGCAGACCGTTTGGCGTTTCAAGCGCCTGGTTTGAAGCAGGGAAGGGGGAACCGGGATCGGTGTCCAGTTGGGGTATATCCAGGAGGCTTTTCACACGGAATCTCTGCGGAAGGGATCGTGCTGGTCCAGTTGTACACGATAATCATCCAGCCCTTGCTTTTCCCGGATCAGGAAGTCAGCAATGGCATCGCGAAAAGCCTCATTGCGAATCAGGTGGAAAGAGCGGGTTTCAGAAGGGACGAATCCCCGGCTGATCTTGTGTTCTCCCTGGGCTCCCGATTCAAAAACCCGGATGCCGTGTTCAATACAAAAATCAATTCCCTGGTAATAGGCTGTCTCGAAATGAAGACCGGGTACTTCTTCCATACCGCCCCAGTAACGGCCATACAGCCGTTCTCCACCCGACAGGAAAAAACTCATGGCGATGGGCTGATCACCTCGTTTGGCCAGCACGATATGCACACGATCCGGCATATTGTGCGAAATATCCTGGAAAAACCCGGCTTGAAGGGCCGCGTGATTGCCGTAAGCCATGAAGGTGTTTCGATAACAGGCGTAGACGAACTCATGCTCCTGCTGTGAAAGGTCCGCCCCCCGCCTCCATTCAAAGCGGACACCTGATTCGCTGATCTGCCTGCGCTCGCGGCGGATATTTTTTCGTTTTCTGGAACGCAGTTGGCCGAGGAAATCATCGAAGGACCGATAATTCCGATTGTACCAGTGGTACTGCCAGTCGCTCCGGGCCAGCAAGGGCTCACGGTTCAGGGTTGCCGAGTCGGTATGGTCACAGAAATTGCAGTGCCAGGATGAATAATTACGAACCCTGCATTCCCCAATAGCCAGGTCCAGCAGCGATTGTCTCAACAGGTCGGCATCAGGATGGTCCGCTTTGACCAGCAAGCGCGGACCGCTCACCGGAGAGTACGGAATCGCGGTCAACAGCTTGGGATAGTAGGGCAGGCCGTGACGCTGATAAGCGGATGCCCAGGCCCAGTCAAACACGAATTCACCGTGTGAATGGGACTTGATATAGGTCGGCGCAAAGGCCACCAGGTGATCACCCCGGTACAACGCCAGGTGGTGGGGTTGCCAGCCTGTGTCCGCACTGACGGAAGCAGAAGTCTCCAGCGCATTGAGAAACGCGTAGGCAAGGAACGGGTTGTCCCCGTGATTCAGTTGCTCCCAGTCCCGCTCGTCGATGGAGGAAAAATCCGTGATGATACGAGGGACTGTTTTCACCTTCTGCAGCAATTATGCCTTGTGGGCCTCATTGGCCAGCCAGCGCTCCGCATCCAGTGCCGCCATGCAACCAAAGCCGGCCGAAGTAATCGCCTGGCGGTAAACGTGGTCACAAACATCCCCGGCCGCAAAAACTCCGGCTATGCTGGTTGCGGTGGCATTGCCGTCAATGCCACTTTCTATGCGCAGATAACCGCCGCTCATGTCCAGTTGGCCCTCGAAAAGCTGGGTGTTAGGGGCATGACCAACCGCGATAAACACACCGGCCAGATCATGATCGGTTTTGACATCGTTCTTGACGTTTTTTACCCGCATACCGGTTACGCCACTGTCATCACCCAGCACTTCATCCAGTACGTGATCCCACAGGATGTTTATGTTTCCTTCTTGCTCTTTTTTCAGTATACGATCCCGGAGAATGGCCTCCGCGCGCAGTTCATCACGCCGGTGAACGAGGGTAACTTCCGCAGCGATGTTGGACAGGTACAAGGCCTCTTCAACTGCCGTATTGCCGCCACCGATCACTGCGACTTTTTGTCCCCGGTAGAAAAAACCGTCACAGGTGGCGCAGGCTGAAACACCCTTGCCCTTGAAGGCTTCTTCAGAGGGCAGGCCGAGGTACATGGCACTGGCGCCGGTTGCAATAATCAGGGCCTCAGCCGTGTACACCCCGCTGTCGCCCTCCAGCCGGAAGGGTCGTTGCAGCAGATCTGCGGTGTGAATGTGATCGAAGATGATTTCCGTATTAAATCGTTCAGAATGCTTGAGCATTCTCTGCATCAGGTCAGGGCCCTGCAATCCCTCAACATCACCCGGCCAGTTATCCACTTCCGTGGTCGTGGTCAACTGACCACCCTGTTCCATGCCGGTGATAAGGACAGGTTGCAGGTTGGCGCGCGCGGCATAAATGGATGCCGTGTACCCGGCCGGTCCTGATCCCAGGATCAGGAGGCGGCAATGCTTAACATTGCTCATGTATAATTGCTCCGGTAATGTTGTATTGTGAGAAATTCAAAGGCTCATTATGCTTCGAAATTCTATGCGGATTCCACACAAAATGGACTGCGGTTGGCGAATGTCAGGGAAGATGTTTTTGAACCCCCGATAAACTTTGAATAAAAATCAATAAAAATATATACTTGAAATCAACATCTGATAAGGAACGTCAGCTTGCCGCAAGCCCGTAAGAAAGCCCGTAATAGCGCGACCGTCAGTAGCCAGATTGCGCTGCGGATGGGTGAGAGTTTTTTTATCCTCACCATTCTGCTGGCTGTATTCCTGGTCGCATGTCTGGTCACTTACAACCCAACTGACCCGGGACCGTTCAGCTCAGTGGCCTCTGACCAGGTGCACAACATCGGTCGTTTGCTCGGTGCATGGCTGGCGAATTTTTTCCTCTTCCTGACCGGGTATCTCGCCTATACCTTCCCGATCCTGCTGGTTTATATCGGTTGGCTGGTTCACGACAAAGCGGGAAAAGCGGAGGAGAAATCTAGTGCAGTCGAGTGGCTGGCCCGCTTGACCGGCCTGTTGCTGTTTATTCTGTCCGCTACCGGGCTTGCCCACATACATGCATCACCTCCTGTTGGAACCATGCCTGCCGGTGGCGGCGGTGTGATTGGCTTGCAGATATCCACCCCGTTGCTGGAATGGTCCGGCTTGCTGGGGTCTACCTTATTCCTATTGGCCATGCTGCTGGTCGGACTGACCCTTTTCGCCGGAATTTCATGGTTTGGGGTCATGGATGCGATCGGCAAGTACACCCTTGCGAGCCTGGCCTGGCTGGCAGACTCCGTCGCCGGCCTGCGCGACTGGTTTGCCGGACGCAGGGCCAAGGCGAAAAGGGTAGAGGTCAGACGGGCCGATTTGGTGCGCCAAAAGGGCAAACCCAAGCGAAAGATTGAACCCAGGATCAACTCACCGGAGGCCCAGCCAAGCAAACGCGCTACCCGCGAAAAGCAACGGGTGTTGTTCAAGAATCTGCCAGTCGGCTCATTACCTCCGCTGGAACTACTGGATGACCCGCCGGAACAGACCGAGGGCTACAGCACCGAGGTGCTTGAAGCCCTGTCACGCCAGGTTGAGCTCAAACTGGCTGATTTTGGCGTGCAGGTCGATGTGGTTGAGGTGCATCCGGGGCCGGTCATTACGCGTTTCGAGTTACAACCGGCACCCGGTATCAAGTCAGCCCAGATATCCAACCTGGCCAAGGATCTGGCTCGTGGCCTGAGTGTGATCTCGGTGCGCGTGGTTGAAGTGATCCCCGGTAAATCGACCATTGGGCTGGAAATACCCAACGCAGTTCGCAACACGGTGTACCTGTCTGAAATACTGCAGTCGGAGGTCTTCGATCGCTCATCCTCGCCGCTTACCCTGGCACTGGGCAAGGGCATCGGCGGTAAGCCGGTGATCGCCGACATTACCCGCATGCCCCACATACTGGTGGCCGGAACCACCGGATCGGGCAAGTCAGTCGCCCTCAATGCGATGATCCTCAGCCTGCTGTACAAGGCCACGCCTGAGCAGGTGCGCCTGGTGATGGTTGACCCCAAGATGCTGGAATTGTCGGTGTATGAAGGCATACCGCATTTACTGGCGCCGGTCGTGACCGATATGAAAGAGGCGGCTAACGCCCTGCGCTGGTGTGTCGCTGAGATGGAGCGGCGTTATCGCCTGATGGCCTCGCTGGGCGTACGTAACCTCGCCGGATTCAACAAAAAGATAAAGGACGCTGCAGACAAGGGCAAGCCGTTGACTGACCCGCTGTGGAGACCCGCACTACCGGATGTTGAAGAGGAGACTCCACTGCTCGAATCGCTACCGTACATCGTGGTCGTGATTGACGAGTTTGCCGATCTGATGATGATCGTCGGCAAAAAAATTGAAGAATTAATTGCACGGTTGGCCCAAAAAGCCCGGGCGGCCGGTATTCACCTGGTTCTTGCCACCCAGCGACCTTCAGTGGACGTGATCACCGGCCTGATCAAGGCAAACATTCCGGCCCGTATCGCCTTCCAGGTGTCTTCCCGTGTCGATTCGCGCACCATCCTTGACCAGATGGGCGCCGAGCAATTGCTGGGGCATGGCGACATGCTCTACCTGCCACCGGGTATGGCTTTACCGGAACGGATTCACGGCGCCTTTGTCGGCGATCGAGAAGTCCATGCTGTCACCGCCTATCTGAAGCAGTTTGGGGAACCGAATTACGTGGATGAGGTTCTAAATGAAATGCAACTGACTACGGATGGCATGTCAATTGGCGCAACCGGTCTGCCCGAGGCCGTGGGCGGCGAACAGGATGAGCTCTATGATCAGGCCGTGGCTTTCGTAACCCGGTCGCGGCGGGCTTCTATCTCCAGCGTGCAGCGGCAATTGCGGGTCGGTTACAATCGCGCAGCCCGTTTGGTTGAGGATATGGAAGCCGCTGGCGTGGTGAGTTCACCTGAACACAACGGACAGCGGGAAGTCCTTGCGCCACCGCCTCCAGGCGATTAAGCGCACAACTGCCACAAGCCGGAAGTCAAAAACTAACATGAATCGATTCGCAGTAGCCCTCCTGGCCATCCTATTCGCTCTGGCGCTTCCCTCGGTCGCCAACGCCCAGTCCGGCCCGGCCCGGGTCCAACTGGAGCGGTTTACAGACGGACTCAAATCACTGCACGCACGCTTCGAGCAAATGGTGGTGAACTCAGATGGCCTGGTTGAGGAAAACAGCAGTGGCCAGGTGTGGATTGCTCACCCCAACCGCTTTCGTTGGGAATACGGTGGTGATTTTCCGGAACAGGTGGTTGCGGACGGCGAAAAAGTCTGGCTTTACGATGAAATGCTTGAGCAGGTGACCGTCAGGCCGCAGAGTAGCCTGACGGCAGACTCACCCTTGAGCCTGTTGACGGACCTCAGTCAACTTGATGTGCAGTTTGAGGTGAGGGAACTGGGTGATGACAGCGGACTGGACTTGCTGGAGTTGCGTGCTCAAAACCCGGAAAGTCAGTTTGATCGGGTTCTGCTTGGCCTGGATAACGATATCATCGTCATGATGGCCATGGAGGATGCCTTCGGCTTACGCACTGAAATTCGCTTCAGGGACATCGAACGTAATCCACCACTCGAAGAGGAACTGTTCCACTTCACTCCACCAGAAGGCGTAGACGTCATCGGAGATTTTTAGAATGCTTGATCCACATTTATTAAGAACCGACCCGGAGGCCGTGGCGGCGGCCCTGAAAGCACGAGGGTTTGAACTGGATGTTTCAGCCTGGCGCGAGCTGGAATCGCGCAGAAAAGAGCTGCAGATCCGGGTGCAGGAACTGCAGAACCAAAAAAACCAGAGTGCGAAATCTATCGGCAAGACCAAGGCCCGGGGGGAGGATATCCAACCCCTGCTTGATGAGGTGAAGTACCTGGGTGAAGAACTGGGCCGCAGTGAGTCTGAATTTAACGAGGTGCAGGCACGCCAGCAGGAATGGCTGCTGGAAATGCCAAATATGGCCCTGGCGGAAGTACCGGAAGGGAATGACGAAAACGACAACCTGGAGATCCGCAAATGGGGCGAACCGACGGTTTTCGATTTTGAGCCCCGTGATCACGTTGAACTGGGCGCCATGAACGGCTTGCTTGATGCGGAAGTTGCGGCAAAACTGGCCGGTTCCCGCTTCACCGTGCTCAAAGGTGGCTTGTCACGCCTGCACCGGGCACTGGCCCAGTTCATGCTGGATGTGCACACCCAGGAGCATGGCTACACGGAAGTCTACCTGCCGTACCTGGTGAACCCAGAGGCCATGATGGGCACCGGCCAGTTACCCAAGTTTGGCGATGACGCATTCGCTACCACCGATGACCCACCGCGCTACCTGGTACCCACCGCCGAGGTGCCCATGACCAACCTGGTGGCCGGAGAAATACTGGATGCTGAAACGCTGCCACTGCGCTACACCTCACAAACTCCCTGTTTCAGACGTGAGGCCGGCTCATACGGCAAGGACACGCGAGGCATGATTCGCCAGCATCAGTTCGAAAAAGTAGAACTGGTGCAGATTACCCGGAAGGAAGATTCGACTGCAGCACTGGATGAACTGACGGGGCACGCCGAAACCATTCTCAAGCGCCTGCAGTTGCCTTTCCGGACCATTATTCTGTGTACCGGGGACATGGGGTTCTCTGCAGCTAAAACGTATGACCTGGAAGTCTGGCTGCCGGGGCAGGGCACCTATCGGGAGATCTCATCCTGCAGTGTCTGTACCGATTTCCAGGCACGGCGTATGAAAGCGCGCTGGCGTAATCCGGAGACCGGCAAACCCGAACTCGTGCATACTCTGAACGGCTCCGGCCTGGCCGTAGGCAGAACCCTGATTGCAGTAATGGAAAACTACCAGCAACAGGATGGCTCCATCCAGGTTCCGGAAGTACTGCGACACTACATGGGCGAACAAGAATCGATAGTGTAAGAGGCCGCTTGCGGCCGACCGGCCTGACCATCGCGCCCAAGGGCGCTCTTACAGTAAGAGGCCGCTTGCGGCCGACATCTTGAAGATTAATTGCTCACCAGCATGTTTCTACAAAAAAAGCCCGCACAAAGCGGGCTTCTGAATTTCTTTTGATTCCGGATCAGTCGCTGCCGAATCCAAAACCAAGCAATGCCAGCAGGTTGTTGAACAGCACGAATATATCCGCCATCAGATTGGTTGCGGCAAGAATATAATTGGTCTGCCCGTTGCGCACGATCTGCTGAGTCTGCCAGATAATCCAGCCACTGGAAATCAGGATGACGATGGTGGACAGCGCCAGAGCCAGAGCCGGAATCTGCAGGAAATAATTCAGGATGAAAGCACCCACAACAGCAATCGTGCCCACACCCAGGAAAGCAAACCAGCCGCTGAAATCACGCTTGGTTGTCATCGCATAAGCAGACAAGCCAAAGAAAATAGCGGCTGTCAGCCCAAATGCAGTCGTAACCAGATGGCCACCATTGCTGTACTGGGCCAGGGCCATGTCAACGTTCGCACCCGTAACCACACCCAGCAGACCAGCAAAGCCAAAGGAAACGAGCAACCCCCAGGCACTGTTGCGTGTTTTAGCGATCAGGTAGGAGAAGCCGAAAATTCCAATGAGGAACGGCCAGAAGCCAATCCGCCAGTGCATGGTCTGCGCCACCCAGGCGGTACCGGCGCCGAACACAAACAACAGACCCAGCAGGGCATAGGTATTGCGCAGCACCTTGTTGACCGTGGTCACAGGGACCCGTGAAGTGGTTGGGACAGAATAAACCTGGTTATTCATGGATAACATGATCTCCTAAAGTAGTTGAATCCAAAGTATTACAGCCTGATCAACAGGCATGAAAGCTATAGTAACAGACCAAAAGTTTGGGATTTAGTTTCGGGCTTCAAGGGCTACACTCTAATCGAAATGGTGTGATCTGTCCTGTGCCAGTGGTCAGGGCTGGAGCCTCAGCCCATTTTCAGGTATTCTTGCGCGCCTCGGCATCATCCACAACAGTAGCCCGCCACAGGGCGAAAAGATGCCCAGGCCTAAACCAGGAGAGGTGGCAGAGCGGTTGAATGCACTGGTCTTGAAAACCAGCAAGGGTTAATAGCCCTTCGTGGGTTCGAATCCCACCCTCTCCGCCAAATAAAACAGGGTGTCTAACTACATTTTCCCAGACACACCTAATCAAACACATCTGGCCACTTCCGTGACGTGTGGTACACGCTCAGGATCTGAACTTCGTTTTTCTTGATGCGGTATGGCACGATATACCGCAGATCATGGATAAGCAGCTCGTATGTGCCACGCACACGGCCAGTTCGGCCGCTTCTCGGATGTTCTTCGAGCTGACTTACTGCAATCCGTATCCGCAGGACAAGTTCAAAGGCTGCCCTCGGGTTTTCGCTCGCAACATAGTCCTGAATCTTACCCAACGCGACCGCAGCAGGTTCGGTCCAACGAACACGCACAATCAGGCGTTTTCGTATTTATTGAATATCGTGGCCATGTCCACGTCACTGGCAAAACGACCCTCATCGGCCGCCTTGATGCCTTCTTTAACGCGCTCGACCTGCCAGGCATACAATTCCAGAAGCTGGTCGATCGCCTGATTGACCAGGTAGTTGCGTGACCTGTCCTGCTGCCTGGCAATTCTGTCTATTTGTTTGATTTTTTTGCTGTCCGCCCGGACGCTAAATGCTTCTGTGCCCATCTGTTTACCATCCTCCAGGTTCATCGCGGTTTACAATGATTACATTGTAATCATAGCACGGGATTCAGTTTTCCTGACAGGGAAATTCCCACTTTCTCAGCTATTGAGAACACCACCTTCTATATTGACCCTGGACGCATTTCCATTGCGAACTGAGTGAAGGACTCGAGGAGGAAAATATGAAAACAGTAGCGCAAGCTTTATCCGGCCTGCAGCTTGGGGATTCAATAAGCCATGAGGGCCTCACGGCGCACCCGTTACTCTGTGAAAGTCTGTTGAACAAGGACTATCTCACCCTGGACGAAGCTCTGGAACTGGGTTTTGCCAGTGTGCATGAGGTTTCAACAGACGGATCGGTTCCGAAACTGTTGTTCGCCAACCGTGGTGAGCAGGCGGTATTCCTGCTCGATGGCGAGGAGTTGGTGGGCGCCAAGCAGAACCGCATCCTCAATATCACGGTTCTGGCGCCGGCCGGCAAGGATACCGTCATTCCGGTTTCCTGTGTCGAGGCCGGGCGATGGAGCCATTCGAGGCCTGATTTTTCCTCGGTGCCGAGAGCGCAATTTTCTATGAGCCGGGCAAAAAAGGCAGCACAGGTGAGCGCCAACCTGTCTGAACACAGTGAAGCCAGGTCTGACCAGGCTGAAGTGTGGGCGGATATTGATGACAAACTCTCACGTATGCGCAGTCACTCAAGCACCTCGGCCGTTGAGCAAGTGTTTAAGGATCACGAGGAAGTACTGGCCGGATATGTCGCACAGTTGAGTTGTGTCGAGGAGCAGGTCGGGGCAGTGTTCTCCATCAAGGGACGGGTGAGCGGACTGGAGCTTTTTGATACGGCCGATACCTGTCAACTGCTGATGCCCAAGATCATTCGAAGTTATGCGCTGGATGCCATTGACCCGGGCTATCGTGGTTATGAGGCCAGTGGCATTAGCTCGGCCGCCGGGGTTATAGCCAAGTTGACTGCTGCAAAATACACCACGCACAAGGCCGTGGGCGAGGGTGATGATTTCCGCTTTGATTCTACGCCGGGGATTGCCGGTGGGGCACTGTATGCCAGGGGTCGGATCGTGCACCTGTGTGCGTTTGTGTCTGGCGAACACCAGGGCGTGAATGATGGCAACGGCTACCGTGCTTCATCAAGCTTGAGGCGTGGGTTCAGAAGGGTGGCGTGATGTGTCGCCTATCCAACTGCGATGACCGCGCGATACCAAGGCCGATGATTATTGACGTGAGAACGGCGATGTACTCAAACATTTCCATCTAGCGAGTAAAAAACAGCCCATTTAATAATAGGCTTTATTTTACTCCCGCTACTGTACCCACATCAAGCTATCCATGCTTTTGGACAGAATTCCTACAAGAATTACCCGGTTTTACCAACATACAGCTCTGCATAGTTGCGAGATTCGAACTCCGGAACAGATCAATACGTGGTAAATTTGACTGAACTGTTTCAAGGCTGAAGCGCCATGCAACTGCAACAGGGCATCCTGGTCACCAAACTCTATCCGCCTGTGGCTCGGTCTGGCCTGATTCCACGGCAGCGTCTCGGCAAACTGCTTAAGCCTCGTGGATTACCAAAGCTGGTCCTGGTAACCGCTCCGGCAGGCTACGGCAAGACTACCTTGCTGGCACAGTGGGTGGAACTCTTGCGTTCCCAGGACTTTCTCTGCGCCTGGTTATCCATTGACCCCAGTGACAGCGAACCCGTAGAGTTTCTCCGCTATCTCACGAGCGCGCTGCGGACTGAGATCGCAGATCTGGGGGAAGAAAGTCTGCGTACGCTGGAAAGCCGCTCGCAAATCAACCCTGGCGAGATCGTCATCGGTCTGATTAATGAAATCGCGGAAACTGGCCACGAGATCGCTGTTTTTCTTGATGATTTTCATTATATTGAATCGAACGATGTTGCGGAGATAGTTGGCCAGTTTCTCGCCCACGGGCCACCCAATCTACACTTCCTGCTGGCCAGCCGTTCAACGCCTAATCTGCCGGTTGCAAGCCTGCGGGCCCACGCGGATATTCTGGATGTTACTGCCGAAAATCTGCGTTTCAACGCCGAGGAAGTGGCGCGATTTCTGCGTGTTGCACGCGGACTCGATCTGAGTGATGAACACATTGCTCATCTGTTTAATCGTACCGAGGGTTGGGCAGCTAGTCTGCAACTCGCTTCCCTGTCACTGGGCCAGAACGAGCACCGCGACGAATTCATCCAATCGTTTTCGGGTAATGCCAGGGAGGTCGCTGAATATCTTGCGCTGGACGTCCTGCACCGTTTGCCACTGGATGTGCAGGAATTTTTATTGTCCACTTCGATACTCAAACGGATGAGTGCGCAGTCCTGCCAGTGCCTTGTTGGCCGGGAAGACTGCCAGGACGTGCTGGATTATCTGGAAGACAGCAATACGTTTCTTCTGCCGCTGGATGAGGGGCGCACCTGGTACCGTTACCACTATCTGTTTCGCGAGTTTCTTCTGGACCAGCTCAAAAGACACAGGCCGGCAGTCGTCAAGGACCTGTATCACCGGGCCAGCCAGTGGTTTGCCGAGCACGGTTACGAAAACGAGGCGGTCAACTATGCCCTGGAATCTGGGGACTACGACCATGCTGCCCTGCTGGTTGAACAGCATGCGACACACCTGTTGAAGCGTGGCCAGATGCCGCGCCTGTACCACTGGCTCAGGAAACTCCCGAACGGAATCACCAAACGGCGGCCGCAGTTGCCCATGCTGCGATGCTGGGCGCTATTCCACATGGCCCAGCCGGAAGAGGCGGAGCAGGCGTTGCGGCAAGCCGAGGAAGTCCTAAAACGGATGCAGGACAAGATGATCGGGCTGGAAAATGAGGAACTGATTGCTCTACAGGAAGAGATGAAAGTTTTGCGTGCCGGTGTCGCCTGCGTGCACGATGATGTCGAGCTCCTGGAGCAACTCGCCAGCGAGCCGTTACAGGAAAGACTGCTTCTGCCTTTCCACATCGGCGCCATGTATAACATGTTGGCTTATTCCCGCCTCGTACGAGGTGAGTTCGGGCTCGCGCGCGATGCCCTGGGAAAGTCGCGCCTCTACCATGAACAGGCGGGTTCCTCATTCGGCCTCGCCTATTGCAGTATTTTCTCCGGCATGCTGAGCCTCGCCCAGGGAAAAATGCATGCTGCGGCCGCAGACTTCCGGCAATCCGAAGATATTTCCATTCTCGACAGCAGGGAGCGATCGGCAAGCGCGGCTGTGGCCCGGATGCTGCAGGGTGTCGTGCTCTATGAATGGAATCGGCTCGACGAGGCTGAGCGCCTGATAACGGCAAACATCGGGCTGGTTGAGGAGTGCACGATTCCGGAAGCACTGGTGCTCGGTTACATTACCCTTGCCCGGATCAGGATTGCACAACAGCGCCTGGAAGATGCAAGGCAATGCTATGCGAAGATACGGCTGACCTGTGAGCGTGGCAATTTCACCCGCTTGCTACTACTGGTCGAGAATGACTATGTCCGCATGCTGATCAGGCAGCGTGATGTTGCCCTGGCTGAGAGCGTCGCAAACCGGCTCGGCATCAGCATGGAAGGCATACCAGCCGATCTCACGGAGCGCTGGGAACCGGTCAACTGCCTGGGAGGCCTGATCCAGGCGCGTTTGTTGCTTGCGAACGGACAAGCGGACGAGGCATTGCACAGTCTCCGGCGCCTGCGGAATCTGGCAGTCAAGGCAGGACGGATTCGGAGATCTATTGAGATCCTGACCTTGATGGCCATAGCGGAATTTGATCGTGGAGCGAAAGTATTGATGCGGAAGCATCTCGTTTCGGCCCTGAGCCTGTCACCGACATCAGGGTTCCTGAGGATATTCCTTGACGAAGGTGAGAAAGTTGAATCGATGCTTAAATGGGTTCGAAACCACGTCAGGAAAGATCTGCCGACCTCAACGCACCATCAACTTCAGTTGGTCCTGGCGGCGACTTCCGACCTTGGTGAGGTTGCCGCTGACCGGAATGATTGTGTTGCCATGCGCCGCGGCCTGGTCGAAGAACTCAGCGTGCGAGAGCTTGAGGTGCTTGAGCTCATCGTGTCCGGCCAATCGAATGCGCAGATCGGTGAGCAATTGGCCATTACCGAAAGCACAGTCAAGTGGCATGTCAAAAATATCTTTGGGAAACTCGGTGTAAAGAACCGCACCTCCGCCGCACTCGCTGCGCAGCAACTCCAGATTTTCAACCACTGAACCCTACTTTAGTCGGGGTAGCTGTTCGCTACCGTACCCTACTTCCGGGTCGGGACAGTCAATTGTGCCGTTGTTAAGCTGCCTACGGTCAAAAAATATTTTGTGGGCAGGAGAGTACAGTGACTACTGGTTTTGTATGGCACGAAATCTACATGTGGCACGACACCGGCACCCATGCGGGCATCATGCCACCGGGTGGCCCAGTTCAGCCCTACGAGCACGCCGAAAATCCAGAAACCAAGCGGCGTATCAGGAACCTGCTGGAAGTTAGTGGTTTACTCGACAAACTGGTTCCTGTCGTGGCCTTGGAGGCAACCGAGGAACAATTGCTTCGAGTTCATACGAGGGAATACCTGGACAGACTTTCTGCAATGAGTGCTGAAACAGGTGGAGACGCGGGCGCCTTCACGCCGTTTGGCAAGGACAGTTACAGGATCGCCAGATTATCTGCAGGTGGCGTTATTGCGGCGGTGGATGCTGTGCTAGATGCAACCGTCAGTAACGCCTACGCTCTGGTGCGGCCTCCCGGCCACCATGCCCTTGCCGATATGGGGATGGGCTTTTGCCTGCTGTGCAATGGCGCGATCGCCGGACTGCACGCCCTGGAGGCCCGGGGATTGGAGCGTATTGCCTTCGTCGACTGGGATGTGCATCACGGTAATGGCACACAGGCTGCTTTCTGGAAAGATCCTCGTGCATTGACGATTTCGGTTCACCAGGACAATTGTTTTCCGCCCGATTCAGGAGCGTTCGAGGATAATGGCGCCGGTCCGGGTGAAGGGTTTAATATCAATATCCCGCTGCCCTCCGGCTCCGGCACCGGAGCCTATGAGGCAGCCTTCGATCGCGTCGTGATTCCCGCATTAATAAGGTACCGGCCGGAACTCATTATTGTGCCGTCCGGCTTTGACGCCGGGGCGCACGATCCGCTCGGCCGGATGCAGATGCACAGTGAGGGGTACCGCTCATTGACGCGGAGACTGATGCTTGCGGCAGAGGAACTGTGCAGCGGGCATATCGTCATGTGCCATGAAGGTGGTTACAACGTACCCACAGTTCCCTTTTTCGCTCTCGCGGTGATTGAAGAGCTGTCGGGCGAGCGAAGCGGAGTAGAGGATCCATTTCTGGCGTTGATGGCTGGACTGGGCGGTCAGGAACTGCAGCCGCACCAGGACGAGGCCATTCGGCGGGCGGAAAGCATGCTGGCAAATTTGTGAAAAAACTGGTGATTTCCAGTCGAAAAAATTTAGTGAAAATCAGGAATCATATCCAGGATATACGGGCATGTTTGGGGAACTCATGCCACAAACTTACGTAGGGCACTTGCTATAGAGGGTAAAATACATGGGATACTTTTCTTTGAAAAAAACAGGCAATGGTCACACCAGGCCAGGACTGAGCCGGCACATCACTTTCATGCTGAGTCTGGCACTTTTTATCACCGGCATGCTCGCTGGAAGCCAGGCATGGGCTGACGAAGACAAATTAGTGATTGAGGAGATCACGGTTACCGCGCAAAAGCGCGAACAGGGCGTCAATGACGTGGGTATCACCGTCAATGCCTTCACCGGCGAGCAACTCCAGGATCTGGGGGTTTTTACCGCCGAGCAGATTGCCCAGTTCACGCCGGGGTTGACCGTCAATGAAACAGCGGCCACCGGCGTGCCCCTTTACACCATCCGGGGTGTCGGCTTCCAGGATTATTCCACTGCCGCATCCTCTACGGTCGGAATTTACTTCGACGAGGTCGCCATTCCATATACGGTGATGAGCCGTGGGGTGATTTTTGATGTGCAACGGGTAGAGGTGCTCAAAGGCCCGCAAGGTGACCTCTACGGCCGCAACACCACCGCCGGCCAGATCAATTTCATCAGCAACAAACCCAGTGAAGAGTTCGATGCAGGTTTTTTTGCCAGTTACGGTCGCTTCAACGTGTTCGATATGGAGGCTTATGTAACCGGCGCGCTGGGGGACAGCGTGCAGGCGCGCCTGGCCTTCAAGACCACCCAGTCCAGTAAAGGCTGGCAAAAAAGCCTGACGCGGGACGATACGCTGGGTGAACTGGACTCCAACGCCATCCGAGCCCTGTTCAACTTTGATGCGAGCGACAATGTCAGCATCCTGCTGAATCTCCACTACGTGAAAGACCAGTCCGACAACAAGGCCAATACGGCTTACGATGGGAGAGTCGCCGGCCTGGCGCCATTTGCCTTGCCATACACACCGCTGGATGAATATTTTCTCCCCACCGGGCCCCACTTCGGTGAAGTACCGCCCTGGTACTCCACCGGTGACAATCGGGTGGCCGACTGGACCAACAGCTACACCAGCCCGATCACCGGCAATACTTTTAATCTGCGGCCCCGCCGGGACAATGAACTCAAGGGCCTGTCAGTGAAACTGAACTGGGACCTGGGCCGCATGGATCTGGTTTCGATTACCGCCTATGATAAATTCGAGCGTGAAGAAGCCAATGACTGGGACGGCGGATTCTACAACGACTCGAGCAATATCAACACGACCGATCTCGAGGTATTTTCCCAGGAACTGCGCCTGTCCGGCCAGAGTGACGATCTGCTCTGGATCGCTGGTCTCTATTACTCCTGGGATGAAATGGACGAGTACTACCACTACTTCATGTCCGACTCCCTGTTCGGATTTGGTTCCGTTGCCTGGGGCATCCCCCCGTTTGCCGCCACACCCATCCTGGAACTGGATACCAAGTACCAGCAGGAGACGACCTCCAAAGCAGTATTCGGGCACGTGGAGTGGAGCTTTGCGGAACACTGGCGTTTGACTCTGGGCGCGCGCTACACCGAGGAAGACCGGGACTGGTCGGGGTGTACCTTCGTGGCCGACGATGGCAGTCTGGCCAACTTTCTGAATGCTAATTTTGGTTCGTCGCTGGTCCCCGGTGATTGTGGCACCATCAATGATGATCCTGCATCGCCGACCTATATTTTTGCCGTGATCGGCGGCCCCAATGTAAACGATGCATTTCGCGTTTATGAGGACAGCATCAATACGGACCGGTGGATGGGCAAGATCGGACTGGATTATATTGTGTCGGAAGATGTGCTGCTGTACGGAACCTGGTCCAACGGCTTCAAATCCGGCGGTTTCAATGGCGCCAATTCCAACACGACCCAGCAGCTCAAACCGTATCGTGAAGAAGTACTGACATCCTATGAAGTGGGAGTCAAGGCGACCCTGCTTGGTGGCAGGATGCAGTTCAACGCAGCGGGTTTTTTCTATGATTACAAGGATAAGCAGGAGCAGGATGCTGCCGTCACTTTTGTCGGAAATATTTCCGGCCTGACCAACGTGCCCAAGTCTGAAATCATCGGTACCGAACTGGATATTAATTGGATACCGGTCGATGGCCTGACCGTCAACCTCGGTCTCGCCTATCTCGATACCGAAGTGAAGGAATGGCAGGCTGTCGATCGTGAAGCCAGCCAGTGGCCGGTCACGGTCACGCGTGACGCGTCGGGTATTGAACTTGCGATGGCGCCCAGGTGGTCAGCGGCAGGCCTGGTCTCTTACGAGTGGCCGATTGGCCATAATCTGGTGATGGAAGTTGCCGGTGATTTCAGTTATCAGGATGATACCACTGGCGGTGTGCAGGAGAGCGATGCAACTGGCTCGTTTACGGTTTTCAACGCACGGTTCGGCATTGGTACAGGTGACGGTAAATGGCGGGTGTTGCTGTGGAGCAGGAACCTCACTGACGAATACTACTTCCCGGCCGCGTACCAGGGCGGTAACGGACCCTATGTTCGCAGTGTGGGTGTGCCGCTGACTTACGGGGTTACGCTGTTCTACCGTTTCTAGAAAACCTGCGGCTCGCCATTCGGATGTAACCCGATCCAACAGCTTGCCGGTCTCGGGAATATAACGCGTCTTTCAATTTGCGAGGTATCCAGCCATGACCCCAGTATCGAGATCTGTTTTCGTCCTGTCGCTATTCGCCCTGTCTGCTTGTGACAATTCCAGTAGCGAGAAGGCAACTTCGCCACCGTTTGCCGATACTGTCCTGCTCAATGGTGCGGTCTATACTGTTGATACAACTCATCCATGGGCGGAGGCGGTTGCAATAAAGGACGGCCGTTATGTCTTTGTTGGTTCAAATGAGGAAGCCCGGCAATATGTTGGCCCGGAGACAGGCGTCACTGATCTCGGGGGAAAGATGGCGATGCCGGGTATTAACGATGCCCATGTTCACCCCGTTATGGGCGCGATTTCTTCACTTTATCATTGCCGTTTTCCGATTCAGTCAGGGCCGGATGAGATTGCGCACGTACTGCGCGGCTGCATTGAGCAGGACCCTGGCGCTGAATGGATTGTCGGTGGTCAATGGGGAAGTGCATTTTTTCAGAGGTACGAAATTGAATCTCCGCGGGCATGGCTGGATGCGATCACCGGTGACGTTGCAGCGGCCCTTAATGATGATTCCGGCCATAATTTCTGGTTCAATTCGAAAGCGCTGGAATTAGCCGGGATCTCACGTTCCACGCCTGATCCTGAAGGCGGTTCCTTCGGTCGGGACGCCGATGGCGAACCAAATGGTCTGCTGTTTGAGACCGCAGCACGCCTGGGCGCCGAGGCTATTCCGGACTGGACGCCGGAGCAATATGTCATGGCCGTAAAAGAAGTCATGCGGGTGATGGCCGGTTTCGGGATTACCGGGCTCAAGGATGCGGGCGCTTATGAAACAACGGCGCTGGCTGCTTTCCAGGAAGTGGATAAGCTTGATGGCTTGAGCCTGCATGTCGCCGCCAGTATCAGGACTCCTTATGGCCACCGCACCAAGCCACTGGTGGTCAGCGAGTTGGAACAGATACGCGACCGCTATGCATCCCCCCATCTGCATACGAATTTCGTCAAAATATTCCTCGACGGAGTGCCCACGCCCGCCCGAACAGCCGCGATGCTGGATCCCTATCTACCCGATGATGTCCACGGAGACCAGTTCACCGGCAATCTGCACGTTGAACTGCAAGCGCTGTCAGCGGACCTTGTTGCACTCGACAGAAAGGGATTCACCGTCAAGATGCATGCGGCAGGTGACCGGTCCGTGCGCGTTGGCCTCGATGCGATAGCAGCTGCGCGCAAAGCGAACGGACCCAGTGGCCTGCGGCACGAACTGGCGCACGCAGGCTATATTCATCCGGATGACCTGCCGCGATTCGCGGCGCTGAATGCGGTTGCGGATATTTCACCTATACTCTGGCATCCATCGCCAATCATCGACGCGGTGATATCAGCGGTAGGGCCGCGTGGAGAACACTATTTTCCGGTGCGGGACCTGCTCGATTCCGGCGCTTTGGTTGTGGCCGGAACCGACTGGCCTGCCGTTGCGCCGACCGCCAACCCATGGATTGGCATTGAGGCGCTGGTGAGCCGCCGCGACCCGAGCGGGCAATCACCGGGTCAATTGTGGCCGGAACAAGCGGTAACGCTGGCAGAAGCAGTCCGGATCTATACGCTGAATGGAGCCCGTGCACTGAGACTGGATGATTCGACTGGTTCTATCGAAGCCGGTAAATCCGCCGATTTCATCGTGTTGGATCGGAACCTGTTCGAGATACCGATTGACGATGTTGGTGAAACACAAGTCAAAATGACGTTTTTTGAAGGCCGCCTCATATATTCCCGTGCTGGTGAATATACAATTGAGCCGGATTCGTAGTCTGGATCAGGGCGTCCGCCAACTATAGGTATTGGTGATCTCATTGCAATCGCGGCATTTCCAGATGGTTTTGCCCTCATTTGCCAGTGTCTGGAGATCTTCCGCCAACTCGAACCAATCGTGCTCGCAGGATGGTTCCAAAAAACCTGCGATAATTTTTTGCGATTTTATGCCGCAGCCAGATTTCTTTGAAGTTGAGGAACCAGCCCTTACTTCTATATCGAAATCAAAGTTGTCATCTGCCAGTAAGGCAGCATTCTTCGTTGTCACTGACCTGGTAGTCATGCGATGCCCTCTGCTGTCGGTGCCCCGGTTTCGAAAAGAAACAAAGGCTATCCTTGCTCACAAGTATAGTTAGCCGGGAGAAATCGCCGGGTACCGTTTGTCCGGATAATACCGCCACTCAGATGGCTGCTGATTGTGTTGCCCGGCACAAATTGCTTTCCGTCCTGTAGGAAATTGACTCGAATGTCGTCGGATTTGCTGAAATCAGTGCGTTTTGGAATTTGCTGCTCGACTGAGCACCAGTCAGCACCTAAGATAAATACCGGGTCAAATTTTTGAGGGGAATCTACCAAAAAGGGGAAAATTATGATCAGAGTATTGGTCGTGGACGATCACGAACTCGTCCGCGTGGGGCTGCGTTATATCCTGGATGGCTATCCATCCATCAAAATTGTTGCTGAGGCGGTGGATGGGGAAACTGCCATCAGGCTGAATCGCGAACTAAAGCCTGATGTCGTACTGCTCGATATCAGTCTTCCGGGTCTGTCTGGATTTGAAGTTACCACCCGGCTCAGGCAGATTGATCCGCACTTGGGAATTATCATTCTGACCGTACATGAAGCAGCGCCATATCCCGGCAATTTGCTGGAAGCTGGCGCGCTGGGATACCTGAGCAAGAGCTGCCCGGCATCTGAGTTGGTCCAGGCTATTCATACGGTTGCGAAAGGAGGACGTCATATTGGTTCCAGGGTCGCTCAGCAGATAGCACTTGCCGCAATGGCAGGAAATGGGGCATCTCCATTTGATCGGCTTTCTACCCGGGAAATGGAGGTGATGTTGATGTTGGTGGATGGCAGGAGGATGGCTGATATCGCGGGCATCATGCACCTGAGCCCCAAAACGGTGGCGACCTACAAATACCGTATTTTTGAAAAACTGGAAACCCGCAGTGACGTTGATATGACACGGATGGCCATGCGCTACGGTGTGGTAGCCCCTTCGGTGAACAAAAACGGTCGTTGAAAACAGTTGCCCGGATGTGTATCCGGGCAACTCAAAGGCTTATTCAGATGGGGATGCTGGAGGAGGTGGCTGTTGGGTCTGTTTCTCAGCAGGTACTTTTTCAGCTTTCTGTTCAGCAGCCGGCTTTTCAACGGGTGGCGTTTTGGCCACTTTTTCAGCGGGTGGTTTTCCGGCCTTCTTTTCAGCGGGCGGTTTCCCAGCCTTTTTTTCAGCAGATGGCTTTTCCGGGCTTTTCTCCAGCGGTGATTTGTCGGTCTTTTTCCCGCTGGATACTGTTGCCTTGTCGCTGGAAGAACTGCTCAAAGTGTATATGCCCTTGCTGTTGCGGGTCGCCGTCACCTGAACAGTGTGAACGGGTTTCTCCGCTTGCTTTGTTTTTTGCGGGGCCTCCTTTTTCCTGGCCGGTTTCTTTTGCTGACCGCTTTGCCCGGTCTCTGCCTGAGCAGTGGGTTTTTCGGGAGTAGTCACCTTTTCTGCAGCAGAGATCTTGCCGGCCTCGGTCTGCTTGTCCTTGCGCGGTAGTTTCTGTTCGGTCGCAGTCTTTTCAGTCGGTTTACTGATCGTCGCTTCCTTTACTGGAAGATCCTTCTCCGGCCGTTTTATATTTTCCGGGCGTGCTGCCTTGACGGGTGGCTTATTGCCGTCTATGTCGGCACTGTCTTTTTTCTCCGCAGGCCTGGTGTTGCCCGACCTTGCATCATGCGGCTTGGCTCCGGTTGTCTGGTAGGGTGAGCGTCTTCTTCTGCCCCGGCGCGAAGAAGATTTCTTCTTCTGCCCCTGAGTATCGCCACTGTCGGGAGCGGCTGCCTGTTTCATCTGTGCCGGTTGATCCGTTACCGGGGTTGCCGGTTTCCGAGCAGTCTTTTTGCGTGTGGCCTTTTTCTTTGATCTTGCCTGATCTCTTGACTGTGAAGTCTTTTTCTTGCTGCTGCGCCTGCCGCCACCAGACTTGGCATCAGCGGGCTGCCGTTGGCCCGATTGGCGCTGGCCGCTGCGTCTCTGGCCCTGTTGTTTCGAACCGGGTTTTGCCTGTTCCGACGTCGAAGTGCTCGCACGAGTTATTTTCTTGGCTGTCTTTTTTGCAGCTACCGTCTTTGTGCTCTCTGTTTCCTCCTCGTCGTTGGAAAACAGCTTGCTGAAAAACTGCCCGATCAGTCCGGGTTTGCTCTTTTTTTCTGCCTCAGACACGGGTGTGGGTGTGGATGTAGGCGCTGGGCGCGTATGCGTGACCCTCTGGACTACCGGAGCCTGGCTGGCAATCGCGGTTGCGCTTGACTGTGTTTCGGCATTGGCCACCAGCTCAGGTTGTGCCTCGGACATGTGTGAGTAGCTGGGGTCATCGGTGATTTCAGTTTTGCGCAAACGGTGGATCTCGAACTTGGGTCGCTGCATGAGATCGTTTGCCAGTATGACGACGGGCACAGATTGGCGCGACTCAATATCCGCCAGGTTTTTGCGTTTCTCGTTCAACAAAAAGTTTGCCACCTTGGTCGGTGCCTGGACAATGACCTGGCCACTGAACTCCTTCATGGATTCCTCTTCCACCAGACGAAGGATGGACAGCGCCAGTGATTCAATGCTCCGGATGGTGCCGTGGCCGTCACAACGGGGGCAGGTCTCCTCGCTGGATTCACCCAGGGATGGTCGCAGGCGCTGGCGTGACATTTCGAGCAGGCCGAAACGCGAAATACGCCCGGTTTGAACCCTGGCCTTGTCAATTTGCATGGCATGACGCAAGCGCTCTTCCACTTTTCTCTGGTGTTTGCGGTCCATCATGTCGATGAAATCGATCACGATGAGACCACCCAGGTCCCTCAGTCTCAGTTGCCGGGCTATTTCGTCTGCAGCTTCCAGGTTGGTCTTGTAGGCCGTGTCTTCAATATCAGTACCCTTGGTTGCACGAGCTGAGTTGATGTCGATGGACAGCAACGCTTCGGTATGATCGATAACAAGGGCACCGCCCGAGGGCAGGTGCACCGTGCGGGCAAAGGCCGTTTCGATCTGGCTTTCAATCTGGTAGCGGCTGAACAGGGGAACATCATCTGTGTAGAGCTTGAGTTTGCGAACATTGTGCGGCATGACTTGCTGCACAAATTCCTTCGCATCTGCAAAGACCTCGGGGTTGTCAATCAGGATTTCCCCGATATCGTTGCGTAAATGGTCTCTCAATGCGCGGATAAACAGGTTGCTTTCCTGGTAGATCAGGAACGAAGCAGGGCGCTCGGTGGCTGCTTTTTCAATGGCATTCCACAGTTGAAGCAGGTAATCCAGATCCCACTGAAGTTCTTCAGCTTCGCGGCCGACACCAGCGGTGCGAACGATGATTCCGACATTGTCGGGCGCAGTAACTTTCTGCAGTTGTTCTCGCAATTCCTGTCGTTCTTCGCCGCTGATGCGACGGGATACGCCACCGGCTTTCGGGTTGGTTGGCATCAGAACCAGGTATCTGCCCGCCAGTGAAATATAGGTGGTCAGTGCGGCCCCCTTGTTACCGCGCTCTTCCTTCTCAACCTGGACAATGATCTGCTGGCCCTGTTTCACCGCATCGCGGATGGAGATTTTACCTTCAATCTTCTTCGCGGAAGGGTGATAGCTGGCGGGGCAGATTTCTTTTAGCGGGAGAAAACCATGGCGTTCGGAACCAAAGTCCACGAAACAGGCTTCAAGTGAAGGCTCAACTCTTGTAATTCGAGCCTTGTAAACATTAGCTTTTTTTTGTTCCTGGGACGGTACTTCTATGTCCAGGTCCAGTAATACCTGACCGTCTGCTACGGCCACACGCAACTCTTCTCGCTGAGTCGCGTTGATCAGCATTCTTTTCATTTTATATACCTCAGGCATCCTGGCCTGGGCACGCAATGCAGGCAGGTGGTATCCCTGCTGTTACGCGATTCGTGCTCCCGGTCCCCTTTCAAGGGCGCGCCAGGTGTGCCAAATAATGTTTTGACAGGGCAATATTACCCCGCTCCATGACAACAGCCGCCATGGCTGCCATCGCAATTTTGTAAATTCGTGTCCGGGTTTTATACTGGCTGCCCGGGTTTTTGTTCCCGGATTTTCTTAGCCTGAAAATATTTTCGGCTGATAATTTACCAGTTGCGCCATGCGCATCAGGGACACGTTCGGATACGATTTTCTGAACAATTCAGGCACAGATTCGTACAACGGCTGGGGTCATTTCATCGGCTTGTGGCCGGTGGTCGCTGTCGGGCTGACCGGAGAGCGACGTACTGTCTGGATATCATCCAGCGCGCGGAATTCCGAAGCGATGTAATATAGCAGCGTTTTACCGCCCAATCAATGAGTTGCCGTTCAATGTCAACATCGAATAAGACAAGTGTCCAGTTGGTGAAGGTTTCTGCAGACCACGATGGCCAGCGCCTGGACAACTTTTTGTCGGCCCGGCTGAAAGGTCTGCCCCGTGCGGCTGTTTATCGCATGATCCGCACCGGCCAGGTCCGAATTAACGGAGGACGGTGCAAACCCTTTACCCGATTGTGTGAAGGGGACCAGGTTCGCGTTCCGCCCGCGCGCATTCGGGAGCCGGGAAAAATACTCATTTCGGCCCCTGTTTGCAGTCAAATCCGGGATTCAATTCTGTTCAAAAACAATGATTTTCTGGTGCTCGACAAGCCATCCGGAATGGCCGTTCATGCCGGCAGTGGGCTCCCCTGGGGGCTGATCGATGTAGTACGGCAACTCCACCCAGGAGAATACTGCGAACTCGCCCATCGTCTGGACCGCGAGACCAGCGGTTGCCTGGTGCTGGCGAGAAACGGCAAAGCGTTGCAGCGCCTGAGTGGGTTATTCAGGGAGGGGCGCGTACAGAAATTCTACCTGTGTCTGCTGGCTGGTGAAATGAAGGAATCGATGATCGAGGTCGACGCCCCTTTGCTGAAGGTGCAGGCCGGCGCCGAAAGGCAGATCGAAGTTAACCCGGCGGGAAAGGCCGCCTTAACCCGTTTCCGCCGCCTGCAGGCCTACTGTGCTGCTACCTATGCAGAAGTGGAACTTCTGAGCGGCAGAACACACCAAATCAGGGTACATGCACGCCACATTGGTTTGCCCCTGGCGGGCGAATCCCGCTATGCATCGAAGGAATCAGTCAAACAGTGGAAAAAAAGAGGTCTGCACCGGGTTTTTCTGCATGCTCAGAGACTGAGTTTCGAGATATCCCCGGGCGAAAAAATGGAATTCAACGCACCCTTGCCGCCAAACCTGAAGGCGGTACTGGATCACCTGGAAGATTAATGTGCGTTCCTGATGCTCAACAAAGAGTAGATTTCCTACATGCCACCGGCACATCATCCACTGGTGATGGCCTGCGGGCTGTGATCTAATTCGCGCAATGTACAAGCCACTTGAAGCCTTTATTGGCCTGAGATACCTGCGCGCCAAGCGGCGTAATCATTTTATTTCGTTCATTTCCCTCACTTCCATGTTGGGAATCGCGTTGGGTGTGACGACCCTGATCACGGTGATTTCCGTCATGAATGGTTTTGAGCAGGAACTACGAGCCCGTATTCTGGGTGCGATCGCACACGCCACGATTCGGCCGATGGATGGCGCTCTGATGGATTGGCGCTCGGTGATCAAAGATGTTGAAAAGCACCCGGAAGTGGACGGTGCAGCACCCTTCATAGAAGAGGGCGTATGGCTGCAGGGTGAAGCGTCATCAGGCGCTTTCATCCGCGGTGTGGATCCAGCTTTTGAGGTACGGGTATCGGAAGTCAGTGAGAAAATGCTGTCCGGTAAACTCACCGATCTTAAACCGGGCGAATACAACATCATCCTCGGGCTTGGCCTGGCATCGCGCTTGCAGGTCGGTCCGGGTGACCGGGTGACCGCAATCGCGCCCAGGCTCAAGGCGACGCCCATCGGAGCGACTCCGCTTATGCGCCGCTTTACCGTGACCGGCGTGTTTGAATTCGGTGAATTTGAAAATGATTCAACCCTGGCCATGATCAATATTCAGGACGCTGCCCGCTTGTTGCGTATGCCCCAGGGCTCGACCGGGGGCGTACGCCTGCATTTAAAGGATATGGATCGGGCATGGCAGGTTGCACGAGACATTTCGGAGGATCTGCCGGGTTATTACAGCGTGCGGGACTGGACCCAGGAACGAGGTAACCTGTTCCGGGCGGTGAAAACGGAAAAGACCGTGATGTGGGTCATCCTGTCGCTGATTATTGCGGTCGCCGCGTTCAATATCATTTCCATGCTGGTGATGGTGGTCACGGACAAACAAGCTGATATTGCGATTCTTAAAACCATGGGCGCACGACCGGGAACCATTCTGCGGATTTTTGTCATCCAGGGCAGCCTGATTGGAATTATCGGCACCGCACTGGGGGTCGTCGGGGGAATATTGTTGGCGCAGAATATTGGTTCGGTCGTTCCGGTCCTTGAGCATTTCTTCGGTTTCAGTCTGTTCCCGGCCGACATTTACTACATTACGGCATTGCCGTCGGAGCTCAGAAGCAGCGATGTCATAGGGTTTGCCCTGATGACCCTGACGATGTCTTTTCTGTCCACACTTTATCCCTCGTGGCGTGCATCTAAAACCCACCCGGCAGAGGCATTGAGCTATGAGTGATCAATTGCCCGGGCAATCACAGGCACTGGCGCTGGAAGCACGGCATATCAAGAAAACGTTTCGGCAGGGGCCCAAAAAAGTGCGGGTTTTGCGCGATGTAAACCTGGCATTGCCGGCGGGCAAGTCGCTGGCCATTGTCGGGGCCTCCGGCGCCGGCAAGAGCACTCTGCTGCATATACTGGGGGGGCTGGATAAACCCGATGAAGGTGAAGTGCTTGTGGAGGGAGCCTCCATGTGGGCGCTAAGCGAGGCCGCACGTGGACGTGTGCGCAACAGGACGATGGGGTTTGTGTACCAGTTCCATCACCTGTTGGCCGAGTTTACTGCCCTGGAGAACGTGGCGATGCCTTTGTTGATTCGTGGCGACAAAACAGCGGAGGCTGTCAGTAAGGCTTCACAACTACTTGGCCGCGTGGGGCTGGCTGAGCGTATTAATCACAAGCCGGGTGAACTATCCGGCGGTGAACGCCAGCGTGCCGCCGTTGCGCGTGCCCTGGTGGGGAATCCAAGGGTTGTGCTTGGAGATGAACCTACCGGTAACCTGGATGAACGAACGGCTGATCGGGTATATGGAATGTTGCTGGAGTTAAACCAGGAATTGGAGACCAGCCTGTTGCTGGTTACTCATGACACCCGGCTGGCCGCACGAATGGACCAGCAATTTGAATTGCATATGGGCTGTCTGCAGGAAATGTGAGATCTCTGAAGGAGCAGGGGGGCTTACCGGTATGGCTGGCCCTGGGAGTGCTTTGCGCCTATCTGTTCACTGCACTGCCTCCCCTGTGGATGATTGGCTCAGCCGCCTTCGCCGGTGTGTTTTTTCTGCTTCGAACGGCTACCCGCTGGGTGGCTGTTGCGATTCTGGCCTGTTGCTGGACATTGTGGCAGTTTGAACAGGTTCTGGAGGACCGCCTGGAGCCTTCACTGAGCGGGAAAACAGTGGCAGTAAACGGCCTCGTCTCGTCCATTCCCCAAATCTACCCTGACTAGAGCCTGCTCAGAAAGTCATAATACACTGATATAAAAGGATTAAATGACTTATTTATGGTACAATAGTGCACGAAAAACAAGCCAAACTCCTTAAAAAGCGTGCACCTATGATTCGTTGTCGCAGTCACCAACAAAT
>JAJRRA010000043.1 GCA_024279945.1 Gammaproteobacteria bacterium | reverse complement strand
GGGGGTGTTTGGCACCTCGATGTCGGCTCATCACATCCTGGGGCTGTAGCCGGTCCCAAGGGTATGGCTGTTCGCCATTTAAAGTGGTACGCGAGCTGGGTTTAGAACGTCGTGAGACAGTTCGGTCCCTATCTGCCGTGGTCGTTAGAGATTTGAGGGAAGCTGCTCCTAGTACGAGAGGACCGGAGTGGACGAACCTCTGGTGTTCCGGTTGTCACGCCAGTGGCATTGCCGGGTAGCTATGTTCGGACGGGATAACCGCTGAAAGCATCTAAGCGGGAAGCCTCTCCCAAGATTAGATCTCTCAACACTTGATGTTGTAAGGGCCCTTGTAGACTACAAGGTTGATAGGCTGGGTGTGGAAGCACAGTAATGTGTGAAGCTAACCAGTACTAATTGCCCGAGTGACTTGGTCATATAACACCAAAACCCTTTTGACGTCGTCATTTACGCGTGGGCGGCACCAAAACACTACACCAAATCGGTCATGTACTTGTGTACATTCCCTCTTTGGTTCCGTGTCCTGGCACCACCCACACAGAAATGACTTAGCCAAAAGTTCTTTGTAAGACACAGCTTTTTGACAGAATTCCCTAATGTAGGGAGTAAGCCTTGGCTTGCTTCCGATGAGGCCGGAGTGCTGACTGCGTCAGCTTTACTCCCCCGTCATTCCGGATTCGCATAGCGATATCCGGAATCCAGTGGGAGGCTCTGCGAGCGTGATGAGGTCCCGGATGTAAAATCCGGGATGCTTTCGGCGCAAGCGCCTCAAACGATTTGCCTGGCGGCAATAGAGCATTGGAACCACCTGATCCCATATCGAACTCAGCAGTGAAACGATGCATCGCCGATGGTAGTGCGGGAGTTCCCGTGCGAGAGTAGGTCACTGCCAGGCGCCAAACAGGAAACCCCCATCGAGCAATCGGTGGGGGTTTTTTTATGACGATCCGTAGACCACCGTGAACCCTCGTTCCTCCGTTACATCCTGTACCCTCTTCCCGAGGGATTGGTCAACTACTGTGGTTGGCGAAAACTATGGCAAACGCCACTGCTGGAGGGACTGCGAGTGAGACACCTCCAATCCGGGAAGATATCGTGGCGGCGGTATTGACCACAGTATTCAGTTGGCCTCCTTGCCAAGGGGCGCTTTGGGTGTATAACTGAGAGTGCTTTGAAACCTGGATATCCGGACCGTGGCAATGAATTGGACGAATACGTTGATGACATTTCGACTTAAGTTAAAGCTACCGGAATCAGTACTTGTCTGGCTGCACCGGGGAATACCCATTCTCTTCCTTGTGCTGGTCATATCGATCGCGGGCTATGAACTGCACCAACTCGATTTTCATACCATTCGCCTGACATTGAATGCTTTGAACCCCTCTTCGCTGGTCGCTGTGCAGTTGGTGGCGTTTGTGGGAATGCTCGTTATGGGGATGTATGACTGGCAGGCGGCACGCACGCTGAGACTACCCGTTGGCATATCCACGCTGCTACGCAATGCATGGATTGCTAACAGCTTCAATAATGTTGTCGGACTCTCCGGGATGGCCGCTTCCGGCATACGCTTGTTACTGTTAACTGCACAACAGGTGTCAACATCAACCGCCGCTGCCTTGGCCGGGCTGATTATGCTCTCGGTGCCGGTCGGCTTGTCTGTGCTGAGTTGGCCGGCGTTGATGTTGACACTTCCCGGTACGGAGCAATTACCTGTAGCCCGGTGGGTATTGCTGCTTGTATTGGGTATCTTCGCCTTGTATCTGCCGGTTTATGCTGTTGTGCTTCATCGTGGTAGCCTAAAACGCATAACGGGATCGCTTCCACCGTTGTCCTTGTCTACACTCGCTGCACTGATCGCAATTTCCACACTGGACTGGTTGTTCGCAGCAGCCACTGCCTGGCTGGCAGTTGATATCAGTGGCGCGAGCATTCCCTGGATGGTTTTTCTGACTGCTTTTGTTCTCGCCTGCACACTGGGGATCGTCAGCCTGATACCCGGTGGGCTGGGGGTGTTTGATGCGGCATTATTCATGTTGCTGGCACCCGCGACCGACAAGCAGGCCAGTTTAATTTCCGGTATATTGGTTTACCGCCTGTGCTATTTTCTGATTCCCTGGTTCATTGGGCTCTATCTAGGTGCGGGGCGTTTGATGGCAACCCGCACGATACAGTACTTTGCCCTGGAAGAATTTTCCCGTGAGAATCGTTGGCTGGCGCTATTGCGCCCACCGCTGAACCTGTTGGCCTCGCTGGGTGTACGGGTACTTGCTTACCTGACATTTTTTGCTGGTGGCATATTGTTGGTATCTGCTGCTTTTCCTGCACTGGTTGATCGTTTCAGCGTCTTACATGATTTTGTGCCCTTGGGGATCATTGAGCTCTCTCACCTGCTATCAGTTGCCACGGGGGTACTTTTGATAGCCCTGTCACGCGGCATTGCCGGGCAAGTCAGGATCGCTTACCGCCTCACATTGCTGCTGTTGTTGGCGGGTGTTGCCTTCAGCTTGTTAAAGGGGATTGACTACGAAGAAGCTGTTTTATTAGCGGGCATCGCTCTCCTGTTGCGCCTGGAGCGGCAACGTTTTTATCGGACTGATTTTCCCCTGTTCAACACGCGTAAGTTGCGTTGGTTGGTGGGGCTTGTATTCGCCGTGATTGGATTCGCCTGGTTGGGAGACTGGGTTCACGGCACCATTCCGTTGGGGTGGGAACGATTGTCGCATTTTGCGGCGCATGCTGAAGCCCCACGCTTTGCTCGCTCGCTGCTGGTTGCTGCCATTATGGTATTGATATTTCTGTCCTGGACCTTGTTTCGCCGTCCTCCTGTCGCCGTCTCCTGTGCTGATGCAGAGGAACTGGCGGAAGCTCAGGCTGGGCTTGAGCGCCATGGTGGAACCAGTTTTTCACAGTTGGTTTTTCTGGGCGACAAACGCCTGTTCTGGTCTACACAGCGCGATGCCTTTATCCAGTATGGCCTGATCCGTGACCGGATGGTGGCGCTGGGTGACCCCTGCGGCAATGCGGCCGCCTCGGAATCACTGGTGCTTGCGTTTCGCGAGTATGCAGACCGGCATAGTCTGACGGCCTGTTTTTATGAAGTTGAAGAAACTGCATTGCATCGCTATCACGATGCCGGCTTTGCTTTGTTCAAGCTGGGCGAGGCGGCACTGGTTGATGTCAACGCTTTTACCTTAAGCGGGAAACCAAGTGCTTCATTGCGTCACTCGTTCAACCGGGCCAAGCGCGAAGGTGTGCAGTTTCAATGGCTCGAAAATCCTTTGTCCCCGGCCAACTGGCAGGCGTTACGAGCAGTCTCTGATGACTGGTTGCGCAAGGGCAAGGCAGTAGAAAAAGCCTACTCACTGGGTGCATTTAGTGAGGTTTATCTGGCACGTAGTGATATTGCTGTTGTCACAGTCAATGAACGTATCGTTGCCTTTGCCAGTTTGATGCCGGATTACACCCGGCATCGCGAACTGAGTATTGACCTGATGCGCCATAATGAGGATGCCCCAACAGGCACCATGGATTATTTGTTTGTGAACCTGATCGAGTATGCCAAAGAGCAGAATTACACTTTCTTCAACCTCGGCATGGCCCCGCTCAGCGGCGTGGGTGACTCACCTTATGCGCGCAGAGTGGAAAAAATTGCACGCCTTGCCTATGAATACGGCAACCGCTATTACCACTACAAAGGATTACGAAGCTTCAAGGAAAAATTTCACCCACAATGGCGCAGCAGTTATCTGGCCTACCCGATCCTGACACCATTGCCGGCCCTGCTGGTAGATATTGCGGCGCTGATTGCCGGCAGTTACCGACATATATTTTTTAGAACGGAGTAACTTTTTACATGAAACTCAAGCTCGTCTGACCCGGATCAGTTTTTCTGGATTCCTGCTGGTGAGAGCTATTTTTTGAGTTGAAAAACAAGGACACAATGATGACCGAGTCGGCTTTGCATACCAAAACTCCGCCGCAGGGACTCAGCTCCGCACAAGTGGCGGAACGGCTTCAGCAATATGGCCCTAATGTGCTGGAGGAGAAAAAAACTTCACCCCTGCTGCGCTTGCTGGGCTATTTCTGGGGGCCCATTCCGTGGATGATAGAAGTGGCGGCTATTCTTTCCGGTGTTGTTCGGCACTGGGCTGATTTCTGGATCATCCTGGCGCTGCTGGTCTTTAATGCCGGGGTTGGTTTTTGGCAGGAGTTCACTGCGGGCAATGCGGTAGAGGCGCTGAGAAAACAGTTGGCCCTGAGGGCGCGGGCCTTGCGTGATGGGGAATGGCTGGAAATTGACGCCAAGCTTTTGGTGCCCGGTGATATCATCCGCATCCGCCCGGGAGATGTGATCCCTGCAGACGTGGTATTGATCGAGGGTGATTACCTGAGTGTGGATCAGTCGGCCCTAACCGGTGAGTCTCTGCCCGTGGTCAAGCAATGCGGGGATGAAGCCTATTCGGGCACGGTGGTGAAGCAGGGTGAGGTGGTGGCCGAGGTGAGCACCACCGGCGCGCTGACCAAATTTGGCAAGACCGCCAGCCTGGTGGAACAGGCAAAAACTGTTTCCCACTTCCAGAAGGCAGTGCTGACCATTGGCGACTATCTGATTTATGTCAGCCTGACACTGGTGGTAATCCTGGTGTTGTACCAGTTATACCGAAATGCACCCTGGCTGGATCTGGTGCAGTTTGCCCTGATTCTTACGGTGGCTTCAATTCCCGTGGCGATGCCGGCGGTACTGTCCATGACCATGGCTGTCGGGGCTATGGCGCTGTCCAAACGCAAGGCCATCGTCACCCGACTGGAATCCATCGAAGAGATGGCCAGCATGGACGTGCTCTGTTCGGACAAGACCGGCACGCTGACCCAGAATCGCCTCACTCTGGGTGAGGTGAAATTATTCCACGCCGAAGACCAGCAGGCGGTGCTGTTGGCGGCATCACTGGCCTCCAAGGCGGAAAACAAGGACGCCATTGATCAGGCGGTGCTGGACGGATTGAAAAGTCCGGAACTGCTCAAGCCCTTCCATCAGACCGCCTTCGTCCCCTTCGACCCGGTGCACAAACGCACCGAAGCAACGATAGTGGACAGTCAGGGTAAAACCTTCCAGGTCGCCAAGGGCGCACCACAGGTGATCATGCAGATGTCCAGCCTTGCAGATGAAGAAATCCAGCGGGCCCAACGGGTGGTTGATACCTTTGCAGAGCAGGGGTATCGCGCCCTTGGTGTGGCGCGCAAGGAGCAGGCTGCGCAACAGTGGCAATTTCTCGGAATACTCTCTCTGTTTGACCCGCCGCGGGAAGATTCAGCACAGACCATAGCCAGCGCCCGGAAATATGGCATAGATATGAAGATGGTCACCGGTGACAACCAGGCCATCGCCCGTCAAATTTCCAGCAAGCTTGGATTGGGAATGAACATATTGCCTGCCACAGAACTATTTCCTGACCCGGATGGGCAGTGGGGTGAGGCTGCAGGTGAATTGGTAGAGAAGACGGACGGTTTTGCCGAAGTGTTCCCGGAACACAAATTTGGCATCGTCAAACTGCTCCAGGCACGTGATCACATCACCGGTATGACCGGCGATGGTGTCAACGATGCTCCGGCCCTGAAGCAGGCGGATGTGGGCATTGCCGTGAGCGGCGCCACGGACGCGGCGCGGGCTGCAGCGGATCTGGTGCTCACCGCTCCCGGACTGTCGGTGATTATCGATGCCATTGAGGAGGCGCGACGCATCTTTGAGCGCATGAATGCCTACGCCATCTATCGCATCAGCGAAACCATCCGCATCATGTTTTTTGTTGTGCTGACGATGATGTTCTTCGATTTCTACCCGATCACGGCAATCATGATTATCCTGCTGGCCTTCTTCAATGATGTGCCCATCATGGCCATCGCCTTTGACCGCACCGGGCTGGAGAAAAACCCGGTGCGCTGGAAGATGGGTCAGGTCATCACCGTGGCCACCTCCATGGGCATCGTCGGTGTGGTGGGTAGCTTCGGTATGTTGCTGATTGCTATGGACTGGCTGAAGCTTGACGTAGCACATATCCAAACCTATATTTTTTTGAAAATGGCCGTGGCCGGCCATCTGGTGCTGTTCGTTGCTCGCAGCAAAGGATACTTCTGGAAACAACCCTGGCCCGCCCCAGTCATGGTCTGGTCGGCACTGATTACCAAACTGGCGGCCACTTTTCTGGCGGCCTATGGTTTCGGTCTCATCACGCCTATCACCTGGCCGGAGGTTGCCCTCATCTGGGCTTATTCCATCGTTTCAGCCGTGGTAACTGACCTCATTAAAGTTCAGGTCTATCATCATCTGCACCACCGTGCATCAAGGCAAAGGGCGTTTCTTGCACGTGTACAGCAACCACTGCATGGCCCTGGCCGAAAAAAATAGCACGTAGATACAACCGGGTTAACAATGTTTAATGTTTCGTCCATCTTGAGTCCAACGACAATACAGTACACTGGTGTTCCATTGGGACAAATACCATGCGCACCCTTGTAATCGAAGACGATATTGAAACGGCTAACTATATTGCCAAGGGCCTGAAAGAGCACGGCCACGTGGTCGATCAGGCCAACGATGGTAAGGATGGATTGTTTATGGCGCTGGAAAATGAATACGATGTCCTTATTCTCGACCGCATGTTACCCGCACTCGATGGCTTGTCTGTTTTAAAAACCCTGCGCAGTTCAGATCGACAGACACCGGTGATCATCCTCAGTGCCCTCGGCGAGGTCGATGACCGGGTACAGGGGCTGAAGGCTGGTGGCGATGACTACCTGGTCAAACCCTTTGCCTTTTCTGAACTGCTGGCGCGCATTGAGGCGCTGTTGCGGCGAGGAGAAATGAAGCCCGAAACCAGCCTGCTGAAAGTAGCTAACCTGGAACTTGATCGCCTGACCCATACGGTCAAACGGGCCGGAAAAACCATTGACCTGCAACCGCGGGAATATATGATCCTCGAATTTCTGTTGCAGCATGCCGGGCAGATCGTCACCCGCACCATGCTGCTCGAAAATGTCTGGGATTATCATTTTGATCCACAAACCAACATCATCGATGTACACATCAGCCGTTTACGCAACAAGATTGACAAAGATTTCGAAGTCCCACTGTTGCAGACGGTGCGTGGCGCTGGTTATTGTATGCGCGAACCGGTGCCGGAATCCTCATAATCCATGCAACACCGCCTGCTACGCAGCTTCAGCTTCCGCCTGGCCTTTACTTACATGGTGCTGTTTGGCGCATCGGTATTGCTGCTGTTGTGGTTTATCTACTGGTCGACGGCGGCCTACATGTCGAGACAGGCGGACGCTACCATTGCCGCCGAGATTACCGGCTTGTCGGAGCGTTACGATATGGATGGTCTCTCCGGTCTGATCGAGGTTATCAACGAGCGCCTTTCTCGCAAACCGACCGGCTCATCTATATACCTGCTCACCACGGCCATCAACACGCCCATCGCCGGCAACCTCAATCGTTGGCCGACGGCGCAAGCGGATCAGGATGGCTGGTTGAATTTCAGGCTGGAAAATCCCGGTCGAAAAAAAAGTGACATCCACCTGGCCCGAGCTCGCAGTTTCACCCTGACCGGAGGTTTTCACCTCCTTGTTGGTCGTGATATCTACGAGTTGGAAGAAACCCAGCAACGTATTATTCGCACCCTTATCCTGGGTTCGATCATCACCCTGGTGCTGGGTGGGGCCGGTGGGTTCGTACTCAGCCACCGGGTTATGAAACGCATCGAGGCCATCAACACCACCAGCCGTGAAATCATCAACGGTGACCTGTCGCGCCGTATCCCGCGGCAACACAGTGGTGATGAATTTGACTTACTGGCCGGCAACCTCAACGCTATGCTTGACCGGATCGAGGAATTGATGGAAGGCGTAAGGCGTGTATCAGACAGCATTGCCCATGATCTGCGTACTCCCCTGGCGCGGCTCCGCAACCGGCTCGAATTACTGCAGGCTGAATTGGAAAAGACCGGTCAGGATCCGGCTCTGGTTGAACAGGCCATGACTGATGCAGATGGCCTGCTAAAAACATTCAATGCACTGTTGCGCATCGCTCGCATCGAGACCCGGCAACACGGTGAAACATTCGGCGAGACGGACATGGGAGCATTGCTGCGCGATGTCGTTGAGCTTTATGAACCGCTAGCTGAAGAAAAGGGCCAGTCTCTGAGTTTGCAGGCAGATGCCCGCGTGTACATGCATGGTGATCGTGACCTTCTGTTCCAGGCCATGGCCAACCTGCTCGACAATGCCATCAAGTACACCCCGCCACAGGGATTGATTGAAATCACTCTCGGAGGGCAAGCCAACAATGGCCAGATCACTATTTCCGACAATGGCGTAGGTATCCCCGAGTCTGAACGACAGCAGGTATTCCAACACTTCTACCGGCTGGAAAAAAGCCGTACCAGCCCCGGCAGCGGACTGGGTTTGAGCCTGGTGGAAGCTGTGGCGAGAATCCACGACATGACACTGCGATTGGAAGACAACCAGCCTGGACTTCGGGTCCGCTGTGAGTTCCCGACCTCCCGTTCGATAAATATTAACAAATCTTAATCCCCGCTCCACCTCCAGTTAAACCTTACTGACGTACTGTTGTGTCCCAGGCCAGCATTGCATTGTGGTCGTTTGAGATAAGCGGGCCGGACAACTGTGCCATCAACACACGGAACATAGCCAAGGAGTTAACAGATAATGAATGTAGACATCGCAGCGGTGGCGCCAAAAACCGCCAACAGCGCTAATCATCATGCCTTCCTCCAGATCCGCGAGCACTTGCAGCAACGCATCATTGGTCAGGAAGTACTCATCGACCGGCTACTCATTGCTCTGCTAGCCGATGGTCATCTGCTGGTGGAAGGTGCGCCGGGTCTGGCCAAGACCACAGCCGTGAAAGAACTGGCTGCAGTACTGGAAGGTGATTTTCACCGCTTGCAATTCACTCCGGATCTGCTGCCCAGCGATTTGACCGGCACCGACATCTACCGACCGGAGAGCGGCGATTTTCATTTTCAACAAGGGCCGCTGTTTCACAACCTGATCCTGGCCGACGAAATTAACCGTGCACCAGCCAAGGTACAGTCGGCGCTGCTCGAAGCCATGGGAGAAAAACAGATCACCGTTGGCCGCCATACCTACCCCTTGCCGCGCCCCTTTCTGGTCATGGCTACTCAGAACCCCATCGAGCATGAAGGCACCTATGCTTTGCCCGAGGCTCAGCTGGACCGTTTCTTAATGCACATTCGGATTGATTACCCGGATGCTCGATCGGAACACGCGATTCTGAAGCTGGCCCGCGAGCAGGCCGAGCGAGAGGACGCCACCCCGGCAATAAGCGAATTTAAATTGGCCAAAGAACAGATTTTCACCGCCCGTCACGAAGTGCTCGCTATCCACATGGCTGAACAGGTGGAGCAATATCTGGTACAACTGGTGTTGGCCAGTCGCGCGCCAGCACCCTACAGTGAGGCACTGGCCCGCTGGATCAATTATGGAGCCAGTCCGCGTGCCACCATTGCCCTTGATCGCTGTGCCCGCGCCCATGCCTGGCTGGACGGTCGGGACTATGTCTCACCTGCTGATGTGCAGGAGGTGGCCTTTGATGTGCTGCGCCACCGGGTGCTGGTTTCTTTCGAGGCCGAAGCCGATGGAATGGACTCCGACGATGTAATCCGTGAACTACTGAAACTGATCCCGGTTGCCTGAGATGAAACTTACGGACAGGCTTTTCTGGCGGCAGAAAAAGAGCCACAACCCGCTTGATACCGGGTCTGCGATTCAGACGGGCGTCCCGGTGAACCCGGCGCTCAACCCAGCCACCCAAGTGGGAATCGATGAGCTTATTGCCCTGCGCCTGAAGGCCCGGAAGATCAATCTGTACCGCAAGCAAACGGCGCTGGCGCAATTGGCGGGCAACCATGCCTCGCGCTTTCGTGGCCGGGGTATGGATTATCAGGAATCGCGTATCTATCAGCCCGGAGACGACATTCGCAGCATGGACTGGCGTGTCACCGCACGTACGGGCCGGCCTCACACCAAACTCTACCAGGAGGAACGGGAACGTCCGGTTGTCGTGTGCGTCGATCTGAACCCGAGTATGTTCTTCGCCAGCCGGGGCGCCCTCAAATCAGTGGTCGCCTCCCGTGCCGCCAGCCTGATTGGCTGGGCAACCATTAGCCATGGTGATCGCATCGGCGCCCTGTTGTTCAACGGTGAGCATCACGAATTGCCACCCCGTGGCGGCAAACACGGGGTGCTGCGCCTGATCCGTCAACTGGTAGCGCAAAGTGATCCGCTGGAAAACCTCAAGTACCCACCTCATCCGCAAGGGCTCAATGTGGCGCTGGCACGGCTACGCCGGGTTAGCCGTCCTGGTAGCCTGATTTTTCTACTCAGTGATTTTTACGGTATTGATGAAGAAACCGGTAACCACCTGATGCGGCTACGTCAGCACAACGATATGGTCGCTATCCAGTTGCTTGACGCACTGGAGCTTGAGCCTCCGTTGCCGGCACGTTACAGCGTCAGCGATGGGCGGCAGCAGGGTATTCTCGACACCCGTTCGGCCAGGGCGCGAAAAGCCTATCGAGATTTCTTCAGCCAGCATCATCGTTCCGTGCAGGATCTCATGCGCAGCCGGGCTATCCCCCTGCTGCAAATGTCCACCGAGGATGATATCGCCAGCACATTGCAGTGCGGCTTTACCCCGGCGCCAGCCGTCCTTACAAAGGAGATGGCTGCATGAGCCCGGCTACCCAGGCAGCACTGCAACTACGCGACATTCACATGCCGCAAGAGCCCCCCTTGTGGCCACCGGCACTGGGTTGGTGGCTCATGGCTGCGCTGTTAATGGTATTGCTTGTGTGGACGGTATGGGTCGCTGTACGCCACCATCGTTTGTATCGCCAGCGGCAACGCATCCTCGCCATGCTCGGCGACCTGGAACAGGAAAGCGGAGACAAGGTGACACCCCAAAGGATTGCACAGATTTCCATCCTGCTGCGTCGCCTGGCGCTGATGCGCTATCCCCGCCGTCAGGTCGCCGCCCTGACCGGCACCGACTGGCTGGGCTTTCTGGATGAGTCTGGCGGCGACGGCAATTTCTGCAAAGGCCCCGGACAAGTACTCGCTTCGGGGCCCTATCAATCAGCCCTGATCACCGATTTGGATACCAGAGCCCTGGGTGCCCTGGTGCGTAACTGGGTGAAAAAAAACACGGAACGCTGACATGAATATTGAATTTGCCTGGCCCTGGTTGTTTGCCGCTCTGCCGCTGCCGTTGCTGGCTTTGTTGTTATCGCGTGCAGCCACCACCACTCCTGCTGCACTACATTTTCCTTTTTATGGGGCGCTGAAAACTCATCCGCAAGCTTACCCCCCTCAGCGCTCACGGCTACGGTTGACGCTGGCGGTACTGGCCTGGCTATTGCTGGTATTGGCGGCGGCGCGCCCACAACTGATCGGAGAGACCGTACACCTGCCCGTCAGCGGCCGCAGCCTGATGCTTGCAGTGGATATTTCTGGTTCCATGCAGGCCGAGGACATGCAAATCAACGGCCGCCAACTCAGCCGGCTAACCGCTGTCAAACTGGTCGCCGGTGAGTTTATAAAAAAACGTAAAGGCGACCGGCTCGGCCTGATCCTGTTTGGAGACCAGGCCTATCTGCAGGCGCCGTTAACATTTGATCGCAGCACCGTGCGCACCCTGCTGGACGAAGCCCAGATTGGCCTGGCCGGCCAGCAGACTGCCATTGGCGATGCCATTGGCCTGGCCATCAAGCGCTTGCGCAAGGAACCGGCCCGTAACCGAATACTGATCCTGCTGACCGATGGCACCAATACAGCCGGTAATGTTGACCCCCTCAAAGCCGCTGATTTAGCCGCCAGCGAAGGCGTGCGTATCTACACCATCGGCATCGGCAGTGGTGAAATGCAGGTGCGAACGCCTTTCGGCCTCCGTCGGGTAGCAACTGGCGACCTGGACGAAGCCAGCCTCAAAGCAATAGCCGATAAAACGAACGGACGCTATTTCCGCGCCCATGATACGGCCCAACTGGCGAATATCTACACCTTGCTGGATCGCATTGAGCCAATATCCGAAGACGAACAGACCTGGCGCCCGGTGGACGAACTTTATTTCTGGCCACTGGGCGTAGCGTTGCTGCTCAGTGTACTGATCGCCCTGTCCCTTGCTTTCCAGTGGCGAGCGACTCCGGGCCCTCTGGAGGTGCACCATGCCTGAACATTTCCACTTTCTTCAACCTCTGTGGTTACTCGGCATGATCCCGCTGGCATTGCTTGTATGGCGTCTGCGATGGGCCACTTCCGGCGACAATCCCTGGACCCGTATCATTGACGCCCGTCTCCAGCCCCTGTTGCTGGCGGGTCACAACCAAGGGTTCAATCGCTCCCTGCTGTGGTTGCTCGGCATCGGCTGGCTGCTCGCCACCGTGGCGCTCGCCAATCCGGTGTGGGAAAAACAAGCGAGACCGCTTTACCAGACCAGTTCAGCAAGAGTCATCGTGCTGGACCTGTCACTTTCCATGCTTGATCACGATCTCAAGCCCTCAAGACTGGCCCGGGCACGTTTCAAGGTTGAGGACATCCTTGCTCGCAACGATGAAGGGCAAACCGGGCTGGTGGTATTTGCCGGTGACGCATTTACCGTCACTCCGTTGACCCGAGACGTGGATACCATTCGTGCTCTGCTCAAATCGCTCGACCCGGGCCTCATGCCGGTACAGGGAAGTCGCGCTGACCTGGGCTTGCAAAAGGCCGGCGAACTGTTGCACCAGGCAGGGCTGAGTAGCGGCCAGATTCTGATGATCGCCGATGGCGTGGTCGGCGACAAAGCGCGTAAAGCCGCCGCAAAGCTACGTGAACAAGGCTACCGTGTATCAGTACTTGGCGTGGGTACTGAAAATGCCGATCCGCTTACCAACGCAAAAGGTCAACTGCTGCGCGCTACCGGCGACAAGCTCATCGTGCCACAGCTTGAAACCCAGGCCCTTGAGGCCGTGGCTGAGGCGGGTGGCGGCCGCTACCGAATGTTCACCAGCAGCAATGCTGATATCAATGCCTTGCTGGACAATACCGGGCCACTGAGTACAGAAAACCTGATCAGTAGCGAGATACAGGGGCAGGACTGGAAAGATCGCGGCCCCTGGCTGGCGGTGCTGTTGCTGCCGCTGGCGGCACTGGCCTTCCGCCGCGGCTGGCTGCTGAGCATGGTGTTAATGGTCGGCGTGCTGTCACCACCGCAGCAAGCAATGGCCTCCGGCTGGGATGACCTCTGGCAGCGTCCCGATCAACAGGCAGCAAAAGCCTTGTCGGAAGAAGACTATGATCGAGTCAGGCAGGTGGCGGAGGATCCCATGCAACTTGGCAGCGACGAGTACCGGCGCGGCAACTACTCACAGGCGCTGGAGGATTTTTCTCAGGCCAACGGCACCACGGCTGATTATAACCGGGGCAACGCACTGGCAAAGCTCGGTCGCTATGAAGATGCCATTGCTGCCTATGACGCAGCGTTGAAATCTGCACCAAAAATGGAAGATGCGCTGGCCAACAAGGCTGCAGTCGAGGCGCTGCTGCGCCAGCAAAAACAAAAAAATGAGGATCAGCAAAGTGGTCAAAACCAGAAAGGTGACCAGGGCCAGAAAGGTGACCAGGGCCAGAAAGGTGACCAGGGCCAGAAAGGTGACCAGGGCCAGAAAGGTGACCAGGGCCAGAAAGGTGACCAGGGCCAGAAAGGTGACCAGGGCCAGAAAG
>JAJRRA010000042.1 GCA_024279945.1 Gammaproteobacteria bacterium | reverse complement strand
TGCGCCCAACACTTCACACTCGTCATCCCAGGTTTGCGCCCAACACTTCACACTCGTCATCCCAGGTTTGCGCCCAACACTTCACACTCGTCATCCCAGGTTTGCGCCCAACACTTCACACTCGTCATCCCGGATTTGCGGAGCAACATCCGGGATCCAGTCGTGGCGAAGAGTACCGGTTCTACTGGATTCCGGATGCGACTTCGTCGATCCGGAATGACGGGGAATTCGTTAGGAAGCACATTACAGGCCTGACTTTGCGAGTTCTTGCAGGCCTTCAGCAATGGAAATTGCCGGCCGATAGCCAAAATCCCGTTCTGCCGCGCGGGTGTCAAACCAGTGGGCCGTACCCAGTTGATCCACGGCGAAACGAGTTATCGGAGGTTCACCGCTCAGGGGTAACAGACCCCAGGTGAGTTCGCAGGCTAATCCTGCAACCCTGGCAAGCCCGGTGGGCGCCGCACGGATTTTAACCTTAATGCCAACCGCAGCCATCAGTTTCGTAATAATTTCACCCTGGGGTAGTGGCTCATTGTTGGTGATGAAATAGGGTTTGCCCGCACACCTGGCTTTTCTCTGCAATTCCTGCAGCGCCAGAACGTGCGCCTGCGCGGCGTTTTCTACGAATATGGTATCGATTATTTTTTTCGGTCCGGGAAGCGCGAGTTTGCCCCATTTGACCTTTGCTATAAGGCGCGGAAGGATGTGGGGATCGCCCTGGCCCCAGATCAGGTGGGGCCGTAGCGCGACCGTTTGCAAACCGTCCCGGTTTGACTGCAGCACGATTTTTTCTGCCAGTGCCTTGCTCGCTGGGTACGGTGAGGTGAAGTGTTCTGCCAGCGGCAGCGATTCGTTGCCGTTTTCAATGTCACCGCCGGTATGAACTACGCTGGGCGAACTGGTGTGCACCAGGTTTGGTATGGACAGTTCCCTGCAGGCCCGGATTACATTGGCAGTGCCTTCCACGTTGATTCTCTGGTACTCGGCCTGATCGCCCCAGACGCCAGCCTTGCCTGCAGTGTGGATGACGGCATTGCAACCCTTTGCGGCCTTGAGTAAGACTGATATATCAGAAATGTCACCACGGAAAATATGAATACCCGGGGCTTCGAGATGCTTTGCGCTGCTGCGCTGAAAGGCTATGACTTCGTGACCCAGGAGGAGGAGCTGCCTGCAGATGGAACTTCCAAGGAAACCGCCGCCGCCTGTCACCAGGGTTTTCAAGACCTCACTCCTGCATCTTCGTGGCTGCCCACTCCGCCAGTTCTTCCCGGTTGATTTTTGAGTTGTGGCGAATATCGACTGGGAAACCCGGGTGAAAAAGAACGGTGCGAATGCTGCGCGTGAGGGTGAATGCCTGGGCAAGTTGGAGCAGGTCAAAATGAACTCGCTCGGAGTCTACCGGGGAAAGCTTACCTTTTACCTCGATACACAAGACCGGAATCTGCGCGCCCCGGGCGCCGATACCAACAACGGCCGAACGCAGAAGATCCGGGTGCTGGTTAAATACTGCTTCACACTGGTCGGCAAACAGGACTTCCTGGCCGGTTTCAATTCTCTGCGATACCCGGCCGCAGTACCACAGGCGACCGACCCCATCGAGCATGCCGGCATCGC
This sequence comes from Gammaproteobacteria bacterium, assembly GCA_024279945.1. Lineage (GTDB taxonomy): Bacteria > Pseudomonadota > Gammaproteobacteria > Xanthomonadales > SZUA-36 > JAJRRA01. The sequence goes on along the minus strand of JAJRRA010000042.1, from coordinate 16,410 downwards.
CCATACGGTGCCAGATTGTGCCGTCCGCATCGCCGATCTTGGCCATGGTGGTATCGGCATCGCGTTTCCAGTAGCTGTCGGTGCAACTGGGGCCGGATACCACGATCTCTCCGATCATTCCAGGCGGCATTTCCATGGTCTCGGACAAGTCATTAAAGGCCATGTCGCTGATCTTGATGATCTTGACACGGTTCGGTTCGACCGGCCGCCCAACGCAGATGCCTTCGCCCGATTCGGACTTGTCCTGGATATCACTGGTCAATTGTTGAGCCGAAATACTGCTGACGGGCAGGCATTCGGTGGCGCCGTAGGGGGTGTGAATGCTGGCATCCTGATACAGCGCATTCTCCATCCGCCTGATGGTGCGAATGGGTACCGCCGCACCTGCTGAAATGACGCGGGTGACACTCTCCAGCCTCTTGCCCTGCTCAACTACGTAACGGCTGAGTGTATCGAGCAAGGCCGGGGAGCCGAATATGTTGGTCACTTTGAATTCATTTATGGCCCGCACCAACAGTTCCGGATTTGCTTTTGCTGGCCGGGTAGGGTCCATTTGCGGCACTACCGTGGTCATGCCGAGCGCAGGATCAAACAAGGCGAATGGTGGAAAAGTTGGCAGGCTGACTTCACCGGGCTCAATGCCGAAGGCATTTTTCAGCATGCCCACCTGGGCGCTGAAATGACGGTGACGGTAAACGACACCCTTGGGTAATCCCGTGCTGCCGGATGTGAACAAAATTGCCGCCATGTCATCCGGATCAGGCACATGCAGCATTTCGCCTGAACTTCTGCTGCCCAGTTTACGCAGCCCCTTAAGGTTGATTCCACCGAGGCCGAACGTTGGCCCGGCGGTGATGAGTTGGTCGCAGGACTCCTTCGCCCAGCCCAGCACTTTGCGCGCAAAGTGGGCTTTGGTGACACCGATAAATGCCCGGGGTGATGCCTCGGCCAGGCACTGCTTCAGAGGTTTCATACCAATGCCCGGGTCAATCAGAACCGGAATCACACCGGCTTTGAACATGGCGAAAAATATGGCAAAGAAGTCCAGACCGGGAGTGAGCATAAGTGCTGTTCTGGTCCCCGCCTCAATCCCGTATTCCCGCAACCCCCTGGCGTAACAGTCGCTGAGTTCGTTCAGCTCCAGATAACTGCAATTTGAGTATTTGGTACGACCAAAAGTGTTCCCCGCCGGGAAATGGATGGCGATAGCGCCCGGTTGTCGTTCCGCCTGCCGGCTTAATGCGGCGGCGACGTTACTGAATATTTCCGTATTCCAGGATTTACCCACTGGCATGTCCATGATTCGAATCTTCCTTGATTTGAATAAATTTGCTGATCGCATCGACCAGGGCCGGCCCGCCATCCTCGAGGATGTAATGACCGCAGTCCGGATAGCGGTGAAGTTCGGCTTGCGGGTAGTAATCCAGCCAGCGGTTCATAAATGTTTTATCGAACACGAAATCCTTTTCTCCCCATACAATCAGGCATGGCTTGTCCTTTAACCGGGGTAAATGCTCCGCTGTTCGGAGCAAAATGTCAAAACCGGGGTCTTTTTCCGTCAATGGAATGTCCTGCACAAAGCGCGCCGTGGCGATACGGTTGGCGGGTGAATCATACGGTAGCTTGTAAGCATCCCTGACCTCTTTGGGGACCGGCTTCTTGAAGCCGACACGTGCGGCAATGGCAGAAAAAGCATTGAAACGAAGGGTAAGGAATTGCCCGATCCTGAGGTCCCGTACCAGGCTGAGCGCCGGAGGCATGCGTTTATCCTCGGGTATCGGGAAAGCGGCGGTATTCATAATAACCATTTTCGAGATGCTGGCCGGATTCTGTACGGCCCAGGCAAAACCGATGATTCCACCCCAGTCGTGAACGATCAGGCTCAGTGGTGTGGACAGGCCCAGATGGTCGAGCAGGGAAGCGATGTCCTCGATCCGGCTGGCCAGGCGGTAGTCGTATTTATCATCGCCCGGTTTGTCGGACAGGCCGCAACCAATATGGTCGGGCACGATACAGCGAAAATTTTCTTTCAGCGCATCGATCAGGTTTCGATAATAAAAAGACCAGGTGGGATTGCCATGAAGCATCAGGACCGGTGGAGCTTCTGCTGGCCCTTCATCGAGGTAGTGCAAGCGCAATCCACTACGAATCTCCAGGTAGTGACTGGTGAACGGGTACAGTTGTTCGGGTGGCCTTGAGATAGGAAGTCCTTGGTTTACCAGATGATTTCAGCCATCGAGCAGTTCAGGCCTGAGCCGATGCCCAGCAGCGCCACGCGGTCACCCGGCTTGATTCTTCCCATTTCTGCAGCTTTTGCCAAAACAATCGGCACCGAAGCCGGGCCGATATTACCCATCTCCGGGTAAATTGCATGTACTTTTTCCGGGTCGAGCCCAAGCAGTTTGATCAGCGAGTCGGTGTGCACCTTGCTGACCTGGTGAATGATGAACTGGTCCAGTTCGCTGGCAACCCAGCCAAAAGCGATTCTGGCCGCCTGGAATGTCTTGGATGCCAGCTTCAGGCCTTCGGATAACAGGATTCGGGTATCCGTGACCATGCGATCCATCTGTCCGTGACAGAGCTTGTTGAACTCCGTTGCCGAGCGGGACACGCTGCCAAGGTAGGGGTGGCCATGCGGCGCAAGCTCCTTGCGGGCCAGAATCATTGCGGCTGCTCCTGAACCCAGGGTCAGTGAGGCAAATTCTGCACGAAACTGTTCTTCGCTGACATCGGGGGCCAGCAGGCGTTTGATGGTGGCTTCCGTGATCGGGCGACTGGATTCGCCATCCACGATCAGCGCATATTCAATTTCTGCCCGCTCAATCATGCGTGAGGCAATGTCCATGCCGTTAAGGAACGCCAGGCAGGCATTGCCAACGTCGAAATTGAGGCAATTCTCAGCCAGCCCGAGATTGCCGTGTACGATACAGGCGGTGGAGGGCTCAAGGTAGTCGCGGCAGACCGATGTATTAATGATGACGCCAATTTTTCCGCGATCAATTCCTGCATCATCAAGTACTTTTTCCGCTGCCAGTGTGGCTGCGTCTGAAGGCAGGGTCCCGTTCTCCCAAAAACGGCGGGCGCCGATACCGGATACGTCCTCCAGCAAATTGTCGCGGATACCCAGTCGGTCGAAAGTAACCTGGAGTTGTTTTTCGATATTATCTGAGGTGACCAGGATGGGAGGATCGATCGCGGTCAGCGACTGAATGACGACATTTTTGAATTTCATGGGTTTCCTGCTTCTATCTGTGCGGTGGGCATTATAGACTGAACGGGAGCGCATGTATGGTTTTCCGGTGCTGAAAAACAGTCCCAGGGGAAAACATCAGACAATGACAAAAAAAGTGCACAGGATGGTCTGGTGAGGCCTGAAAAATTCAGCATATGCAGAATGCCTCTGCATGAGTTGGATCAACCGCGCCCGGGGCAAGCACATCTCTGGTACCTGGATCTGGGCGACCTGGGGCAATCACTGCGGCATGCGCTGGGCGGTGGGGTGGCCCAGCCCGAACAACAGGCCCTGAGCGTGGAACAACTGAAGTTTGCCAGGCGCTTCTATCTCAAACTGTTACTGGGCGCCTACCTTGGAATTCCAGGCAAATCGGTGAAGATCAACCGCAGTCGGCGCGGCAAGCCTTCGCTGGATAGGTCCGAGCACCACAGTGATCTGCAATTCAGCATGGCAAAAAGTGAGAATCGCGTGCTCATCGGCTTCTCGTGCACTGCTCCGCTCGGCGTGGACCTGGAGCCAATCGGAAGGCATGCGCACGATCCATCGGGTATCGCACAGCGTTATTTCAGTGCGGCGGAAGCGAGGGGCCTGGAACGCGCCGGCCCGGATCGCCTGGATGAAGCTTTCTTACGTGCCTGGGCCTGTAAAGAATCTGTGGTCAAGGCTTCCGGACAGGGCATCGCTAACCAGTTTTGCCGTTTTACCGTAGAGACCGACCCGGATCAGCCGCCCGGTATTCTGGAATTTGAACAGGATGATCCGGCTCAGTGGTCGTTGGCCATGGTGCAGGCGGACGATGATTTTATCGGTGCGGTTGCCTTGCACCACCCGCACTTGGAAGTGCGTGCCTTCAAGCTGGCATCAGCATAATTCCCAGCTTTCATGACCCGTAACTCCATTCTTTTCCTGCTTGTGCTCATGGCTGCGTCGGCCTGTTCGCTCTCACCGTACAAGGTCCAGGAAGTGAAATCAAGAGTGGCGGCGACCCGTGAGAACGGTTTGACCTGCGCTCCGGCAGAGACAAACCATTGCGCAGATTCGTCTGCCCTGTTGGATCTTGGCCGGGCGGACATTCGCAGTGGCCGGCATCATGTGACCCTGGTTGAATACGGTGAGGATGCCCTTGAGCTCAGGATTCACCTGATTCGTGCAGCCCGGGTATCTATTGATGTGCAGAACTTTATTCTGCGGCGTGACGATACCGGTGAATTGTTTCTGAATGAATTGCTGGTGGCTGCACGCCGGGGTGTGAAAGTGCGGCTGTTGCTGGACCAGATGTTCACCTTTTCCGACCTGAAGTACCTGGTGCTGTTGACCATGAGTCATGTGAACTTCGAAATCCGCTTCTACAACCCGACCTTCAACAAGGCGAAGATGTCAAACAGCGACTGGCTCGGCGGGATGGCCTGTTGTTTCCGCAAGGTCAACCAGCGCATGCACAATAAATTAATGGTGGTCGATGACCTGGTGGGTCTGACCGGCGGCCGCAATATTGCAGACCGGTATTTTGACTTCGACACGAACTATGATTTCAAGGACCGGGATATCCTGGTCTACGGGCCGGTCGCTCTGGAGATGAGGGCGTCATTTGACTGGTTCTGGGCGTACGAGAAGTCGGTGCCGGTGCAATATCTGCGGGACGTTGCCGCCGAGTTGCTGAACGGTGATGAATTTACTCTTGAGCCCTTTCAGCCGGCTGATCGTCTGCGGCCCTTATTGCAGAATATCGAAGATGATCAACATCTCAGGCTTCTGTTTGTAGATACGGTGTACGAAGTAGACCGTATCGAATATTACTCCGACAAACCCAGGAAAGCAGAATTTCCGGATGATGCGCGCAAGCAGGACATAACTACTGAAATTCATCAGGTGCTGTCTTCGGCCAGAGAATCCATTGTGATTCAGTCGCCCTACATGGTGTTGTCAAAAAAGGTCCGCAAAATCTTCCAGAAATTGCGGCAGGATCATCCTGAAATTGAGTTGATTTTTTCCACCAACTCCCTTGCTTCAACCGATGCCGATACGGTGTACGCCAACACCCATAAGCACAAAAAATACTATGTGAAGACGCTGGGTTTCATGATGTACGAATTCAAACCCTATCCGGTGGATGCCCCACAGTTCTTTTCCCGCTGGAGTGAGTTGATTGAAGAGAAAGCGCAGGGAATCAGTAGTAGATCCGTTATATCAGGTGACAATTCCACTATCGCGATACCGGCACCTCGTTCCGGCCTTCATGCCAAGTCCTTTGTTGTCGACGGCCGGGTCGCCATGGTTGGGTCGCATAATTTTGACCCGAGGTCCGAAGGTTTCAATACGGAAAATTGCCTGGTGATCTGGGACGAGGCGTTCGCGCGTAAACTGGAAAGCCTGATCCGGCATGATATCGAACCACAGAATAGCTGGGTTGTCGCTTTGAAGCCCGACCTGGATGAGGTTAATGGCGCGATTGAATCGGTGTCGAGGACTTTGCCCCTGTTCGACTTATGGCCATACCATTCGACATCGGTGTATGAATTGGTGCCGGAAGGTACGCCTGCCCTTCCGGGCACCGCCGAGTTTTACCGGAATTATCAATCTGTCGGCAGGTTTCCCGATGTGATTCGAACCCGCCGGCAGGTAACGGTGATGTTCCTCAGTTCGTTTTTTGGATTTATAGCCCCGGTTTTGTAGCGACAAGCGCCGTCAGTCAGGCGCCTGTCGCTGACTCATAAATGCTTTATCCCATGTGGTAAAACACCGCCTTGTTGCCATCAGGATCTCTGAAATAACCACCATAAAAAGTGGGCATGCGTTCGCCAGCCGCGCCTTCATCGGCGGCGCCCATCGCGATGGCTCTGGCGTAAAGCTCGTCAACTTTTTCGCGTGAACCGGCAGGGAAGGCGACCATGTTGCCATTGCCCGGCTGAGGGTCGCCTTCGTCCCAGGGGACGCAAACGGCGAGCATGGGTTGCTCCATTCCGGGGCCAATCAAGGCTAATCTGCCCATATCCAGTAAGATTTTTACGCCCAGCGGTTCCAGTAATTCTGTCCAGAATGCCTTGCTTTTTTCCATGTCACTTACGCCAATGGTGATGTATCCAATCATTTTCCTGTTGCTCCTGAATTTAATGTCGATCCGGGTTGAGAGTGGCTTATCACAAGCTACACCATACTAATATAGGACACTCCGCTAACGCCTGTGTGCCCGAGTCAGCAACCAGGCGCCGATGAACAGGGAAGTAATGCCCGTGACGGATAGACCGTTCAGGAACCAGGGGCCAACTTCCAGGCCGGTGAGTAGCGCGCCGGTCACCAACAACGCGGTTCCGCTGATGGCGCGCAGAGTACGCTGGCTGTTTTCCTGCCGGTCGGCTCTGAGTTGGGCCATATCCTGTGAATTGATGCGCCTCGTCAACTGACCCTCGGTGGCCTGTTTCAAGTAGTCGTACAACAAGCCGGGCATGTCCGGAGCCTGGCTCAGCCAGCCCGGCAGCCGTTCCCGAAGGTCTTTGGCGGCCTGGTCCACGCCGTGTTTTTCGCGGAGGATTCTTTCCAGCTCCGGCTTGGCTACCGCTATGGCATCGAAGGTGGGAGAGAGTTCGCGGCCGAGCCCTTCGATATTCAGCAACGTTTTCTGCAGCATGATCAACTGTGGCTGGATATTCAGATTAAAGCGGTAAGCGACCTGGAACATCTTCAGCATTAATTCGCCGAATGAGATTTCATTCAGGGGACGGGTGAAGTTGGGTTCTCCCACCGTCCGGATGGCGGCTTCGAATTCGACTACGCGCGTATCCTGTGGCACCCACCCGGCATCAATGTGTAATTGGGCGACGCGGAAATAGTCGCGGTTGAACAAGGCCCGGAAATTCTCGGCGATATAGTACAGATCCATCGGCGCCAGGCTGGCGACAATACCGAAGTCCAGCGCGATATAACTGGCGTTTTCCGGGTCAGTGACATCCACCAGGATATTGCCAGGATGCATATCGGCATGAAACAGGTTGTCGCGGAAAACCTGGGTGTAAAAGATGCGAATACCGATCCTGGCCAGGCGGTCAAGATTGACGCCGTGATCGCGCAGGCCCTGGATGTCACTGACCGGGACACCGGATACCCGCTCCATCACCAGTACCGGTTCACGGCAATAAGGCCAGTAGATTTCGGGGATGTAAAGATCCTTCGATCCGGCGAAATTACTGCGCAGCAGGGAGGCGTTGGACGCTTCCCGGTACATGTCGAGTTCATCGAAAACAAAGGATTCGAACTCTCGTACAAATTCGGGGGGTTTAACGCGTTGACCGGCTTCGGAGTACTTCTCCGCCAGGTGCGCCAGGGAATAAAGCAGGTCAATATCGCGTCTGAGTTGTTTGCGAATACCCGGTCGGACGACCTTGACCACCACTTCACTGCCATCGTGCAGAGTAGCCGTGTGAACCTGTGCAATCGAAGCCGAGGCCAGTGGTTTCAGTTCAAAGGATTGAAAAAGTTCCGTTACAGGTTTCTCCAGTGCTTCCTCAACAATGGCCTGTGCCTGCTCGCCGGGAAACGGGGGAACCTGGTCCTGCAGCAGCGCCAGTTCATCCGCAATGTCAACCGGAATCATGTCGCGGCGGGTGGACATGATCTGGCCGAATTTTACGTAAATCGGGCCCATTTCATTCAAGGCCAGCCGCAGCCTTTCGCCGCGCGGCGCATCGGCAACGTTGCGCCGGCCGCGGGGCATGATTGCGCGCAACAGGCGCATTGGCCGGTACAGAGGTGTGGCCGCGAAAAATTCGTCGAGCCGGTAGCGGGACAGGATTGCGCTGATTTTTACCAGACGCATAAACTGCTTCAGGCCGTGGATCACACCTCTTCCTCCGACTGCTGAGCTTCCTGCCTGATTCTCAAGTTGGCCTCGAGGCGTTCAACGGCATCGCGGGTTTCATCAACTGCATTGGCAAAGGTCTTGATGTCTGCTGAAGGAACCAGTGGCCCGGTATCCCGCTTGAGAAATTCGCTGACCATCTCCGCAGCATTACCCGCCGCCTGTTTCGCCTGCTCCGAACCGCTGCGGATACCGGCGGCAAGCTGGTGGCCCCATACATCTCCAAACAGGCGTGAAAGTGTGGATTCCCAGTCGGGATCAAGGCGTGAAAACAGTCGCTCGAGGTCCCGCGCCAGGTTGGCGTCACCGCTGATATTGACACGAGAGTCAGGGCTCCCCCAACTGCCGTCCCCCTCAGGCACAGCCATGGAAAACAGGGCGATCGGTGAGCCGCTGATCACCGTGTCCGGTTCATCATCCGAATCGATGCTGACATGAACACGCAGCGCGGAAAATATGAAGAACAGGCTAATGCCGGCGCCGTCCAGATCCAGTCGCAGTATGCGGCCATCCAGGCGCTGCAAACGGGAAGGGGTGTTCTCATCCAGTGCCAGGACACGGTTGATGGCAGTTTCCAGCATAACCGCAAGGAGCGAGGGGAGTGGAGTGCGGTACTCAGGCATGATCAGGCATGAATTCCACTATGAATGGCGACAACTCCACCAGTGAGGTTTCGGTAGCGGACGCTGGAAAAACCCGCTGTACGCATCATTTCAGCCAATTCTTCCTGTGGCGGATGCTGGCGGATGCTTTCGGCCAGGTAGCGATAACTGTCCTCATCGCCGGCAATCAGCTTGCCGAGCACCGGAAGGATGCCGAATGAATAACTGTCGTATATTTTTTTCAGGGGTTCGGGCTGTACTTCGGAGAATTCCAGGATCAGGGCTTTTCCGCCTGGGCGCAGCACCCGGTACATCTCGCCCATTGCAGCGTCCTTGTCGGTCACGTTGCGCAGGCCGAAAGCAATCGTCACCGCATCAAATTCGCCGTTACCAAAGGGCAAGCTCTCGGCGTTGGCCAGCGAGTAACTGACGTTGGCGGAGATACCGCGGTCTTCCAGCCTCTGGCGGCCGACTTCGAGCATAGCCTGGTTGATATCAGATAAAACGACATGCCCATTTTTGCCCACGCGCTTGCTCAACAGGGCAGCAATATCGCCGGTGCCGCCCGCCAGATCCAGCACCCGGTGACCCAGGCGTACACCACTGTTGGCGACAAAATCCCTTTTCCATATCCGGTGTACACCCAGCGACATCATGTCGTTCATCAAGTCGTACTTGCCGGCCACGGAATTGAAGACCTCGCGTACCAGGCCAGTTTTTTTTTCAATAGGAACTTCCCGGTAACCAAAGTGCGTGGTTTTTTGTCCCTGCTGAGTCATTTATCTGTTCCAAAAATATAAACTGGTTTTCAAACAGGTCAAATCGCTGGCGGCTATTGTATCGTATGATTCACCCCAACTGGGGGGGTGTTTCCAACCGAATGGTTTTTCGCAGACTGGATCCCGGATGTTGCTGCGCAAATCCGGGATGACGGTATCGAAGGGGGTCCGGGATGACGGTATGAACTGCCGGGGTCAGGTTCCCGAACCTGAGCCCGTTCGGAGTGCGAAGCGATTTCAGTCTGGTTGAATGCCCTTTTGACAAGCACGACAAACGCCCGGGAAGCCAAGAGGCTCCCGGCACTAAAGACTACAATATGGGGATTATACGGCCGTGACGTTTTCGGCTTGAGGTCCCTTCTCGCCAGCGACAACCTGCATCGTTACCTTCTGGCCTTCGTATAAAGTTTTACGGCCTTCGCCCTGGATTGCGCTGAAATGAACAAATACATCCTTCCCGCCTTCCTGTTCTATAAAACCAAACCCTTTAGAGTCGTTGAACCACTTGACTGTTCCTTCTACTAAATCTGACATCTTCTTCCTCATTTATAGTTGCCTGACCATGCCATCTGAATTTTTCGGGTACCGGTTTTTCAGGCGAATATTACTGGATTCATCCCGTATTCGTAACGCTGGCACCGGCCATTGTGCCAGATTGGCTGTAGCTTTCAATCAAAAATGCAAGAGATTTCAAATAGCAGGCCCGGTTACCGGGTATGAATCAGCGCTATTCAGGGCGTTTACATGGCAGTCAGATGATGGCAGCAAGTATACTTTGCGTCATGAAGTACCGTTATCGCTTACCTTTCAATAGCCATTTCATCGTACTGGCGCTGGCACTTTTTACGTGCGCTATGGGAGGAGACGTGCTGGCACAGGATGCCAGTTCCCAGCCGCTACAGGATCCGGCCCGGCAGGTTCACTGGGCCATGGGCGCATTCTTCGGCACCGGCTGGTACCAGGTCGATGACAACCGGACCATGTACATTTTCCGGATATCGTCTCGCCAGACCCTGAGCGAATCATCCACCGGTGAGAACGGCAAGCGCAAGCTTGGCATTGAAATCCTGTATCCACTGACTTTTGGCCTGCAGCAGTTAGACAAACTACCTGATTTTCTTGATTTTAATAACTTTGCCACGATTAGCTTCACACCCGGTATTCAAGTGGAAATCCCGATCACCAAAAAATGGTATGTCAGGCCTTATGCCCACTTTGGCTGGGGGACCGAAACCAATTCTTCCGACTCTGCATGGATCTACTACGGTGGCATCAAGAGTCGCTACAGCCTGGGTGAAGGCAGGGTCAAATGGTCGCTTCTCAATGGCTTGTATTTTGCCGGCTACCAACCTGAATTCAAAGACCGGGGGAGGTTCGGCTCCTTCATGACCGGACTGGAATCTACCCACCCTCTGAGAGATTTCGAACTGGCCGGTGATGCCCTGTGGCTGAACTGGCATATCACCTACAACTACTTTTTCGACAAACTTAATTTCCACGTGGATGAAGACCGGGTCGAATCAGTCGCTGACCAGTGGGAAATCGGTCTCGCACTGAGTAAAGGCGGCAAAAAGATGAAATTCTGGTTCATCAGCTTCGAACATGTCGGCTTATCGTACAAATGGAGTTCAAACAGGCAATACAGGGCAATAGCCGTTAATGTGCGCTCACCGTTTACTTTCTGAGGCCCGGCAGATGACAGGCTCCTGGAGTTCTACGATTCGGCGCTGAGGACTTTTTCACCGCGTGCAACCGCCATGGCGCCGCTTCGCACCACGGCGAGGATTTCAGCACAGTCACCGACCTGGGAGATAAAGTCGTCCATGTGCCGATTAGCACAGGTAAGTTCCAGCGTGTAGGTCTCGGGGCTGTCATCCAGCACGCGGGCGCCGGCGGCTTTAATTAGTTCCGGCAGGGATTGTTTCGCCCCGGTGCGGACTTTTACTTTCATCAACAGGAGTTCTCGTTCGATGTGATCATCCCGGGTCATATCTGCAGTGTTGACCACGTCGACCAGTTTCAGCAGTTGATTATTGATCTGCTCGATGACATCGTCCGAGCCCCTGGTAACCAGGGTCAGCCGCGATACAGTGGTGTCTTCAGTCGGCGCCACACTGAGGGATTCGATGTTGTAACCACGGGATGAAAACAGAGCCACAACGCGAGCCAGCGCCCCTGCCTCGTTTTGCATCAGGATGGAAATGATATGCCGCATGCTTCTGATTTCCGCTGCCAGTAATTAAATATCGTTCAGGCTGCAATAGTCGCGCAGAACAGCGGCTATTGCAATGCAGGAATAATTGTTTAACACTGCGAAATATGGACAGTTCTTCACAAAATACGCAAGCTGCATCCCATCCCCTGGCAGGCAAAACCATGACGGGCGCCGAAATGGTGATCCAGGTGGTGGCTGACGCCGGTGTGGATACTATATTCGGCTACAGTGGCGGAGCCATTCTGCCAACTTATGATGCCGTGTTTCGTTATAACGACGAGCATCGTAAGGAAAATGGGCAGGATCCCATACCGTTGATCGTACCGGCCAATGAGCAGGGCGCCGGCTTCATGGCATCGGGATATGCCCAGGCCAGCGGCAAGGTGGGTGTGGTCATGGTGACTTCCGGTCCTGGCGCCACCAATATGGTTACGCCGGTGCGCGACAGCATGGCCGATTCCACTCCCATCGTGGTCATCTGCGGACAGGTCCCCACAGCCGCGATCGGCAGCGATGCCTTTCAGGAAGCGCCGGTATCAAGTTGCCTGGGGCCGGTGTCCAAGCACACCTTTCTGGTCACCAAACCGGAATTACTCGAAGAAACGATTCGTACCGCCTTCGAAATCGCCCGCACCGGTCGGCCTGGTCCGGTGGTGGTGGATTTACCCAAGGACGTTCAGAACTGGAGCGGTACGTTCAAGGGTTCCGGCCTGTTGCCGGTGCGGGGTTATCGCCAGCGTATCCATTCCCTGCAGGACAACCTGCTTGATGAGGCGAGTTGTGAGGCATTTTTCACCATGCTGAAGGGCTCCGAACGGCCCCTGATCTATGCCGGTGGCGGTGTCATTAATGGGAATGCCAGCGAGGAGCTACGCCGGTTTTCCGCCCGCTTTGGTATCCCCGTGACCACCACGCTGATGGGTATCGGGGCAGTTGATACAAAAGACCCCTTATCCTTGCATATGCTGGGTATGCATGGTCTGGCTTCCGCCAACTATGCGGTAGATGATTGTGACTTCCTGATTGCCATCGGCGCTCGTTTTGATGACCGGGTTGCAGGCGTGCCGGGGAAATTTGCCCCAGGAGCCCGGTATATCGCCCAGTTTGATATCGATCCATCTGAAATCGGCAAGGTTAAATCTGTTGACTGGTTTCACGTGGGGCTCATGAAGCAAGACTTGCAGGATCTATGCGCCTATGGGGACCGTCTCAATATTTCACCGGACTTCCAGCAATGGCATGAGGAGATTTCCAACCTGAAAGAAACCTACTGTCTCAACTACGATCGGGGCAGTGACCTCATTCAGCCTTACGCGGTGATTGAAGCTATTAACGACATCACCGGCGGGGAGGCGATTATTTCGACCGGTGTGGGGCAGCACCAGATGTGGGCCGCTCAGTACTTTGATTTTAAGCACCCCAGGTTGTGGCTTACGTCCGGCAGCATGGGCACCATGGGTTATGGCCTGCCCGCTGCGATCGGTGCACAATTCGCTGCGCCTGACCGCCTGGTTATCGATGTCGATGGCGACGCCAGCATTCGCATGAATATCGGCGAGCTAGAGACCGCGGCAAGCTATGACATGCCGATCAAGGTCATGGTGCTCAATAATTTTGGCGACGGTATGGTCAGGCAGTGGCAGAAACTCTATTACAATGCACGCATGTCCGCCAGTGACAAGTCCTTACGCAAGAAGAATTTTGTCAAGGCAGCGGAAGCCGATGGCTTTAAATTTGCAGTTCGCCTGGATAACAAGGCTGATATGGGCCGGGTGATCAAGCAATGGCTGGAGTTCCCGGGACCGGCATTTCTCGAAGTGATCATCGACCGCGATGCCGGTGTTTACCCGATGGTCGGGCCGGGCCTGACCTACGATCAGATGATCACCGGTGACTTTATGCCGACCCGAAGCCTGGTCCAAGAGGAAGACATAGACAACTCGGAAATGTTCTGATGTAAGAGCCCCCTCGGGGGCGACTATTCCAGGGCCCATCGCCCGCAAGCGGGCTCTTACATTATATTCCGCCCCAGCTCTGTTACTGCCTTCACCAGTGCATCGAAATCTTCTGGCCTGCTGCGGTGGTTGGCAATCGCCACGCGCAGGCAATATTCTCCATTGAGCGTGGTGTAGGAAGGCGCTGCAATGCCGTTTTCTTGCAAGCTGACCAGGATGGCCTGGTTGAGCTGATTCAAAGCCTCAATTTCCATTCCACCCGGATTGAAGCGGAAGCAGACGATGTCCAGGCCGATGGGGGCAGTCAATTCCAGTTGAGGTGTGGATTCAATGAGTTTACCCAGGTAGTGCGCCTGGTCCACGTTGCGGGCAATCATGCGTCCGAAACGGGCCAGGCCGTGCTCCTTGATCGACATCCAGACTTTCAATGCTCGGAACTGGCGTGACAGTTGCAGGCCGTAATCGCTGAACCAAAGGCTGCCCGAGGCCAGGCCGCCGGGTTCGGAGCTACGCTCCAGGTACTCAGGAACCAGGCTGAAGGAATCGTGGTGCGCAGATGCGTCGCGAATCAGGATGCAGCCTGCCTCGAACGGTATATGCATCCACTTGTGCAGGTCCAGCGCGATGGAGTCGGCCCGTTCCATGCCGCTGAGCTGGTCGCGAACATGGTCGGCCAGGATGGCCACCGCGCCGATGGCGCCGTCAACGTGAAACCAGAGCTTTTCCCGCTGGCAGAAGTCGGCAATGGCGTTCATGTCATCAATCGCACCGCTGTTGATGGTGCCGGCGGTAGCAATCACACAGAATGGGATCATGCCGGCCTTGCGGTCCTTGGCGACCTTTTGTTCAAGCGCTTTGAGGTCGATGGTGTAATCGGAATGTACCCGGATGTAGCGCATACCGTCGCTACCCATACCCAGGGTTTCGACCGCTTTCTGGTTACAACTGTGCAGTTCCGTTGAGCCATAGACCGTTAGCGGTCCCGGTGCCGCCAGTACACCCTTACGCCGGACGTCATAGCCACAATGGGTGTTTCTGGCCACTGCGATACCGATGAAATTAGCCATCGAAGCACCGCTGGTCAGCAGGCCGCTGGCATCTTCCGGAAAACCCATCATGGTCCGCAGCCAGCCGATCACTTGTGATTCTACCAACGGTGCAACGTGGTTGGCGCCTCCCAGGTTGGGGTTCATGACGGCAGCCAGAAAATCTCCCAGCGCCCCCATCACGGTACCGGCGCCCATGTACCAGGCCCAGAAACGCGGGTGGGTGGTATTCATGGGGTAGGGGAGTATATCCTGGCGGAACTCCTCGTACACCCTGGCCGGATCGGAAGGCTCACCCGGCGCCGGCGCTTTGAGCCGCTCCCTCACCTCATCGGGCACGGGCGTCCACACCGGTCGCTCGCGAGCGCTTTGCAGGTAATCCATGGCATCGTCAACCATGCGGTGCGCCAGTTGGCGCATTTCCGGCCAATTTTCAGGATCCAGGGTTTCGTAGTGCTCGTCGCTCATTTGTTTTGCTCGATGAACGCACGCAGGTGCTTGTTGATCCGGGGAATAAAATCGGGGTCGAGATCTGGCAGCGTCAGCGCATGTTTCAGAATGTCGCAGGCTTCGCGGGAATGGGGTTTGGAATAAGCGTTATACATTGCCCTGATACTCAGCCCACCTTCACCCGCCCTGACTTTTTCCACTGGGTCACCGGCTTCAAGCACGCCGGTTTCAAGCACGCGCAGGTAAAAACCGGGTCGCCCGGCATCGCTGAACTTGCGCAGCATCATTTTGTCATCGAATTTCACTCCCAGCATGGCACAGGGAATACGCGGTCCGGTCACCACGGTCAGGCTTGTTCCTGCGAGCAGGTGGTCACCGATGGCGACGTCATCCTCGTCCAGATCTGAAATCGTGAGGTTTTCACCAAACTGGCCGAATGACAGGTCATTCCTGCCCAGTTTTTCGCTCCACCAGGCATAGTGATCATGCGAATAGGCATAAACTGCCTTGTAGCAACCTCCGTGAAAATCGAGGTTGGCCTGACCATCGCCTGCGAGGCTGGTTTTTCCCAGCGCAACGGGGCCATTGACCGGTTTCTTGAATATGGAAGAACGCATGGTTCGTCCCTTGAACTCGAACTCCAGGGGTGGGGAAACACTGATCGCCATTATTTTCATCGTTATCTCTCCGCTTGAATCATATTTTAGTCCTCTTCATGCGATAATCGTATGAAGAAAGACCATCGGCCGCAAGCGGCCTCTTACAATAACTGTGGGCCGCCTGTGGCCTCTAACAGGTCTGGACCTGATAACACTTGCCGGATAGCTGTGTTTCAGGCGTGGAGGAAAAATACATGCATTTGGGCATTCCTGCTCTTCTGGATTTTTACCGGGCTCACTCCGGTGAGGAGTCTCTGGTACTGGTGACTATCATCGGGACGGAAGGATCAACTTATCGCAAGCCGGGGGCAATGATGTTGATCAGTCACGAGGGTTGCTTCGAGGGCATGATTTCCGGTGGATGCCTGGAAGGTGATCTGCTGCACCATGCCACGGAGGTGTTCAACAGCGGACAGGCAAAATTTGTTACTTATGATATGCATGCCGGTGATGACCTGGTCTGGAGTCTTGGTTTGGGCTGTGACGGAATAATCCACCTGATGCTGCAGCGCCTGGATCGCGAACAGGGCTTTTCATTTCTGGCCCAGCTTGAAGCCTCACAGTCGGCTCGCAGATCCGCTTTGCTGGCCTTGACCCTGCAGCCGGACAGCAACCTT
>JAJRRA010000041.1 GCA_024279945.1 Gammaproteobacteria bacterium | reverse complement strand
TGGTTATCCCGCGTCAGTTATCGTTATCAGATATGCACCTAAAAGGGGTGGCAACCTTCACCGGAATGGGTGGCAATCTTTAAACGGAATGGGTGGCAACCTTCCACCGGAATCGGTGGCAACCTTGAACCGGAATACTCACTATCAGGGGATGTAAGTGATAAACGGGATTTAGTGGAATGTTAAGGGATATACCGGGACAGCAAAACTAAAAGACTTTTAGCATAGCCAAACAAACGAAGGCCCAAAAAATCAGGGTAAAAGTTCGATTTGATCGGGTGAAAAACCCTGGGCGCGGACACGCCGGATGACACCATAAATTGTACGCTCAGAGCAGCCCCACTTCTTGGCCAGCTCGGAGTGATTTTTACCATTAAACTCTGCGAATATCTGCCGGTCTCTCTGACTGAGTTTTAGCACGAAACCGACCGGAATATAGATCTGGCAACCGCCATACATGTCGCAAAAATGTTGTGCGATCATTTCACCGAGTTGCAGCGCTTTCTGCTCTTCCAGATCAAGCTCAGCAGCGATTGCCCGAGAGGACACGTCAACCAGGTCGTTGATGATCTCAGGCAGCTTGGAGGAAATCACGCCCATGATGCTACGCCCCCACCTGCAGGCGCTCATGCCAGTGCTTCAATCGTTCGATAAGCCAGGCACGTTGTTGCCGTGTGAGCATTTCGATCGGCTTGGCAACCTGGTCATTGCCTGGCGTCTTCAGCTGGTGAGAGGCCCACTTGCGTAGCGAGGCCTCGGAAGGATCGCCGAGCGCACCCGCGTCGCGCAGCTGCAACCACATCGAGCGTATCTTCCTGGATTGAGCATCACTGCGTTTCGGCGTTCCCTTCCTCTTAACTTTCCACCCACAGCGCTTGAGGTGCTTGATCACTTCATTACGGCTATGGCTGTCCAGGGATCCGGAAGAGCGCGTGCGGGCGATCGCCCACAACATGTCCCGGTATTCGGAGTCGTCACCCGGCTTAATCATCCCCAGTTCCTGGGCACCGATGTGGATCTTGGCCAGGTCCGTGTTACGTGACATCTTCCTGCTCCAGGATGATTCGCTGTGCTCTTGCGCCAGCCAGGAACGCACGCTCAAACCTGTTTCTGATGAGCGATTCATTGACAGAGGGGAACACGAGAGTGAGTTCAATGAGTAATGCTGCTTGATCACTATTCAACCATTCGTCCCTGGCCTTGGCCAGTGGGCTTCTCAAATCTATTTTTGTTGTCACATCCATTTACTCGGCACTCGACAATACTTGCTCACGCTTCACTTCGTGGTGATTCGTGGCCCATCCCGTCACTGCGTAGAAACCAGTAATCAGCGTGGTGGCCATCGCAGCCCAGGCAGATCCATCCAGGTCATCGAGTAGCACCATTACAGCGCCCAGGATGATGGCTACCATCGGGAGAATGAATTTCCGTGCCAGGAAGCGGCGGCTCATGGATTTCATTTGCGCCTCACCCACCGAATAAATCTCCAATTGCCTTTCCTTTTTTTCTGGTGGCAGACGCATTAATGGCGTGATGCGGTGCGTCATAAGTCAAGTGACACCGTTGGCACCAGTGACGCAGGTTTGAATCCTTTTTCGGCAGCGCACGGAGCGGGAAATCAATTGGTCGTAGCTCCAGTCCGTCACAGTTTTCTGGCTGATGATCAAGATGCGCCACCGTCAACACGACGTTTGAGCCCGTCTCTGGATGTGGTTTGTCGTTCTCTGCCCGGCACTTCGGATAGGCTGGGGATCCCTCACAGCAGTTTCCTGAGCGAATCGCGATAGCCATGCGAATAGCGGGCCAGTTATTTGGATAGCGGGCTTTGTTTTCAGGCTTAATTGGCACTCACGCATTCTCCTGTTTCCTTGGGCTTCCTCATCATTTCAAATTCGACTCGTTTAAAAACACCGGGAAGAGCATTCAACCGGAACTCAAATACTACGCCCTGAATATCAATAAGCATGGACGGGTCATCGCCGTTATCAAGCAATGTCCCCATGTTTTTTATTAAGTCGCTAAGCCACTCTTTTGCTGGTTGATTTATGTCCGCAATCATCCTTCATCCTCCGTCAGCGCCACTATCGCAAGCACGGCAGCAGTCACGATTGCTAAAATCAGCCAGCGGATCATCATGCTTTGACGTTTGGTTGCGTGCAGCCAAACTCCGGCGCTCTGTGGTTCATGCGCTATTTCTCCGGGTCTTCGAAATCATCTTCGGTTAACGCTTTGATCAGCTTGTCCAGCTCGGTATCCGTGCCCTTGATCATCACCACATCGGTATCGGCCGTCACTTCGACGCCGATGCGCTTCAATTCCGCACCCGTGAGCTGTGCAAGTGCTGTCTTGGAAGCAGTTTCTTTGGTGTTGATCAGATCGTCGGCACGGTCCGCGAATTTGGCCTTTATGGCGGTGATTGTTTTCTCTGGGTACTTGATGATTGTTTTACCCTTACGTTTCATGTAGCCGACCCGGAGCCCGTGCAGAATCCGTGTCTTGGGCTTTTTGAACAGGTGGGGGTACTTGTCCAGGTTGGTCTCCAGACGCTGGTGCGTTTCGCGGTACCGGCGCAGGGCAGCGCGCAGGGACTCATGGCGCCGGCGGCGAATTTGTTCCTGTTCATCCTGGTAGCCCTGGATTTCATCGCGCAGCACGTCGCGGGCCTCGGAGTGTTTCAGGGCGGCGGTTTCGATTCGAACCATTTCGGCATGGGTAGTCATTAATGTTCCTCAAGTAGGCAGGCGTAGCTGGCCCCTCAGATCCGGCAAGCTGACCCGTTTCATGGCCGCTACCTGGGTGAGAGAGCACATTGCCCGGTTGTATAAAAAGATGCAGGTCTCTTGCAGTTCTTCGTCGGTTTCCGCGATGAAGTAACCGTGTTTCGGGTGGGCGCAAATGTGATGACCTTCTTCACGCAGGTCCTGCACCAGGTATCTCAGTCTGCGCCGATGCTCAGCGCCATCAGTACCGCAGATCTCTGTAACCAGTCGTGCTGCAGTAACACCCTGGGCGCGGCCAATATGGCGGCACAGAGCGCTTAGTAAATTCGATTTATCCAGTTCCACTTTTGTGTACTCCGGGCAGGGTCTGTTCATAGGACTCGCGCAACTCCTTATATAGAGGAGCGTTACGATCCAGTCCGTATTCGTCCACATCGAGGGTCGGAGCAGCGGGTGCAGCCTTGCGATCGCCACGCCGGCCCGCGCGTAAGGCCTCGTGCTTTTCACGTTCTGCCGCACCCGCCGCTTTACCGGCCAGGGTGGCGATAATTTCTAAAAGATAACCATGTGATTTGAGTGGCAGGCGTAACCGGCCGTCGTCGCGTGCCTGAACCACTGCCTCCAGGCCCTGGCACCAGATATCGATGGGGGCTGGATAGGTCATACCGTTGCGCTTAATGACACCGGATTCGATCGATTCACGCAGCTCTGAGAACAGCTTTTCAACCCGGTCAAAGGACAAAGTCCGTTTGGCAGGGCGAAACAGTGTCAGGTAGGAAACCAGGGGACTGGAAATCGCTCTGGGCAAGTGCAGTGCAGCAACAATCGCCTCACGCGCGCGCCTGCCCTGGATCACCGTCTCCAGACTGAATTGGGCACCACATCCTGGGCCACGCAAATTCACCTCAGCCACTCACCTGGTTGAGACGCTTGATTGCCAGGTCCCGGATCTCAATCAGCGGCTCCAGGATGAGTGGATCCGCAACCTCGGCCAGGTATTCATCCAATGTCAGTTGGGCGCGCTCCAGAGAGCGCTCCAGGAAGTCCATCCGAAGCTTCGGTGTCGCACCAACAGCAATCTCCTTTTCAGGAACGGGAGCCTGCGGCTTCGGATTCTTCCGCTTGGGCTTCATCGCCTTCTTCGGCTTAGCCGTCGTCGTTTTATTCGGTTTGGCCGCCGGAGCCTTAACCGGCCACAGCTTGGGCTGGTTCCTCTTGCCCCGGTTCAGTTCGAAAGTGGCGGGTGAACCATCTGGCTTGTGTTTCAGAACAGCATTTTTCTTTACCATGTATGACAGGGCGGCATGTACTGTCTGGATCGTCGGTGCATCAGGACAGTACTCATAAATCTCGCTGGCCCGCATGGGCTTTTCTGCACTTTCCAAAACAAATCGCACCTGACTGGGAGTTGAAGTGCTCATCGTTGACCTCCGACTACAAAAAGGTTGCTATCAAAAAAACGCCGGATTTTCTGTACCTCCCAGGCATAAACCGGATGCCTGGCCTGGCCTGATGCATCCAGTTCGCTCAACAGGAACCGCGCCCAGCGCGGGGTGGTACAGCGCGCCACCAGGGAATGTGAATAATCCGGATAGACCTTGACCGGGTAACCGTTGACCGACAGCCAGCGCTCCACCGGTGACTGATCGGTACAGCCACGGATACCAATCACATCATCACGCTGAAAAGCGGCGACCCAATGATCGAAAAGGTCCTCGCGTTCCAGCAGTTGCACGAAGCTGGTGAAGGTGGGTTTGATGACGGCGCTCATGACGTGCCTCCGGGTTGCCGGCAGCGCCAGGGCCGCGTACCGCAACCGTGTGTCAGCCGCTCAGTCAGCTTTCCGTTGCGGACAAAGGCCCCGGATATCCCGGCCCGGATGCAACGACGTTCATGAATTTTCTGGTGTCTGCTCTTTCTCGGCATCGCGCCGCTCAAAGATGCAGCCCAATCATTGAGGTAGGCATTGGGAAACTGCATGTCATACCCCCTTGACCAGTTCAGCCGTTACCCGTGGTTCAGACAGTTCAGCCGCCTGGTTCATGGCCTTGATGCACACGTTATGGACGATGAGTGGATAGAGCTGGCTCTGCACCGCGCTGTTGTTGCGCAGACGGAACGTCAACCGCTCGCGGATGGCATCAAACGCCGCTTTGTCGAACACCCGGTCCAGCTCCGCGCCGACCCGTTTGAACTTCAAGGCCAGGTAATCTTCCAGGTCGCCATTGAGGGGTTGCAGCACTGCCACTTCGCAGCGCCGAATCACCTCGCGTGCCTGGGGGTTGCGCCGCTCGTCCAGGCGCAAGCCGAGCTCAGACTGGCCGACCAGGATGATCGCCAGCAACTTTTTGAACCCATCCTCCAGTTCCCAGAATCGCTTGAGGTACTTCAGCGTGGAGATATGGAGATCGTGCGCCTCTTCTATAATGAGTACATGCGCATTACCCGCCCGGCCGGAATCGGTCAGCAGACGCTTGACCAGACGTGCTTTCAGTTCCAGCGAGCTGGGTAACGTACCGCCGGCCAGGTCTTCTATGATGGCATCGCAAATATGCGCCGCCGTTAGCCTGGTCTTGTCAAATGCCTGCGGCTGGATGGCGCGGATGGCCTCGCCCGTGCGCCGGATCCGGTCCAGGAGATCCCGGCGCAGCGTGGTCTTGCCACTGCCAGACTCGCCCACGATGGCAAGAAAGCCACCGTGCTTAGCTGCCTGGTACATGGATTCACGAATGTAGCGTTGCTCGGCGGACAGATACACGTCCTCCGGGCCCTGCACGTCATCGATGAACGGGTGTTTGAATAATTTGAAGTGTTGCCGGGCTTGTTCTGTTAACATTTCATTCTCCGGTATTTCGGGCTCGTCAGAGTCTTCGGTTAAGGCGCTTACTTGATTGGCGTTGAGTGGGGCGCCCTTAATTGGTTTACGGATGCTGGCAAACTCGGCCTGCGGATCTTCATCCCAGGCCGTTTTCACTTCTGTGAGGGGCACACCCGCATCGACCAGGTAGGCTTCAATCTGGCCGATCAATTGATCTTGGGGAGTCTGGATCGGCCATTGGTTCCAGTTGACGATGTCGCTCAACATAGACCGGCTGATGGGCCGCCCCGCCGCTCTGCCGGCGGTATACAAAACATGCTGACCCAGTTCGTTCCGAGAGATCCGATATTTGCGCAAAAGTACCTTCAGTTTCAGTGGATGCACAACGTCCTCGTTAATTGCTCGCGCGATTGTTGCCATGACACTATTCACCTCCTGCTTTGGATTGAGGGCCTGCAGTGGCCCGACGACGTAAGCGATCTGTGATTTCAGCCAACTCCTGTTCTGGTACTCCATCGGGATACCAGGCTTTTACCTGTTGGTTCTCGGCTACTGTTATCGACCGTCCCAGGGCGTGCCTGATGAGTTTCAGAGCCTCGATGTGATCCAGCGGTTTGAGTTCTGGACTGGCCGTGTGGGGCAGATGCAGTGCGGTACCCGGGCGCTGCATGAATTCTGGCTGTGGACGATCATTCAGATAACTGAAAGCATCAACCTCGCCATTGAACGCGGCTACGCCGGAATGCTTGATCTTCTCCGCCTCGCGGTGATCAGTGGTCCCATACAAGGCGAGGTCTCGCGCCTTACGCTGATGCTCAATTCTCGTGTCAGGCTGACGGCCAAATTCTTCACCGAACGCAACGGCCTGCGTTGCAAAGCCGTATTCACCAAATTCGATTGGGGAAACCCGGTAGCGTCGAGGCTCATCTTTTTCGTCCAGGATTTCAACGACAATGTCCGGGAACAGGAAGGCGTTGGGAATGACCTGAACAGAATCTCCGACGCACACTTCGGTGTGTTGCAAACAATACCGGTATGACTGGCCTTTCTTGATCGAGTACTGAATGGTCCGATCACCCTTGACGTTCCGGGTCATCGCAACGCCATTCAAGTACAGCCGACACAACTCTTTTTCTGGTGCCAGGCGAAGCTGCTCTGGGCGGATTCTTTGCCAGACTTCCGAGCGGGTATGCAAGTGTCTGCTGTGAATCCGGGTGGAGTTAAAGTCTTTTTGCCACACATCAAGCAGTTGGTTAAGTTGGTCCACACCACCCGTGATTTGGGTTAATCGCAGACGGCTTTCAAACGATTTTTCTACGATATCGTGGTGCTTCTCCACCTGGCCTTTGGCGCGCGGGTTTCCAGGCAAGTGGGCCCTGTGCTCTACACCCAGGGCGTCCAGAACGTTTTGGATTTCCCGACTCGTATTGGCACTGCCGGCATCCCAGATCAGCATCAGCGGCACACCGTGCATCAGAAAGTCCTCTCTGTGCGAAAAGGCCTCCATCAGGAAATCAAACAAAACGGCTGAGCTTTCACCAGGCGCCAGGTAATAACGACAAAATATAGAACCCGAACAGTGGTCTGTGATGAGGTAGCGCTGCACCCGATACTTCTCCACCTTGACGACGTTGTCCGGTTTGTTCTTGTAGTGCTCCACGTCATTCATATCGTGGAAAGCGCCCTCGATGTAGTACATCAAGCACGTACTCACATCGAACTGCCACACATGATTGGGGTGCAATGACTTCATCTGAACGTGGGGCGCCGGTTGGGTGAGTACTTTCGGGGTCAGGCGTCTCTGTCGTAAAACGCGGCGCATGTTCTCAGGAGTCACCGACAGATCCAGCATGCCCTGGGCCTGCGCTATTTCTACCGCGTCGTTCACCGACATGGTCTGCTTGTTATTCTTGCGAATGGAATTCACCAGCAGGGTGGCAACAAACTGAGCGCCCTCTTCGGTGATGATGGAAGTACCTGCATCGGCACGGCGTTTTCTGTCTGGCTTTCGACCGCCATATATTGTCAGCCACTGGTAAATCGTCTTTTTTGACTTGCCCCATAAATCAATTGCGCTGGCGAGGAGTGCTCTGCGCTCCGCCCGGGTCGCTTGATTGAGTTGTCGTTCCAGGTTCATGAAGAATTCAACCTTGGCATGATCTATCGGTGTTGCGCTTGGCATGTCCGTTTGCCTCCCGTGCTTTATGCTTCTTGGTCGTCAGGGCCGGCGGCGCCCAACGGGATAACGTTGCTCGTGTCGGCTTCCGATTGGCTTGGCTCCTGGCCGCCCACTGGTTCAAACTCCAGTGGCTTTACTCGCATATCTGGAGGGATAAAAAACTGCCGGTGTGATCCACAGCCATTTTTCTCTCGCGTCCATTCCAGTTGCTCAAACATGGCATCAAGTTGAGCGCGGGTGATTTCTGGTGTAGACACAGTGTCCATTCCGGCTTCGTGGAGTTCGTCCAGAGCACTGTTGTAGTAGATGATCGCGCTAACGACACAGGCGGCTTTGTCCATTACAGTCTTACGAAGAAGCTGTTTTTTCTCTTCCTCAGTGAGCGTCTCGCGATCTTTGATCAGCCGCTGTTCGTCGAGCTCGCGGTTTTTTTCATCGAGCAGCGTGCTCTTGTCCTCAATAACACGGTCCTTGGCCTTGATATCAGCCTGGGCCTCATCGAGCTTGATCTGAATCTCAGTCTTTTCAAACTCGTGTTGCTCGATGGCGGCACGCACGATTTCCCGGACCTCTTCAGGGTCTTCGCGACGGTTGTTGATTGCTTCCAGCACACCTTCGCGCGAAGCGTCAGAGAGAAGCCGAATGCCGGTCAGTTTGCTCATGGGGATACCGGCCTTTTCGGCAGTCTGAAATACTTCGATCCCGAGTCCCCTAAGATTGAGAATTTCTTCATCGACGGAACTGGTTGGCCGCCCGACAAAGTGTTTACAGTAGAGCGCCCAAGTCGTTGTCTCGATCCGGTTGCCCCCTTCATCGACATAAACCTGGTGTCGGAAAGCCTTGCTCTTTTTAATTTCGGAGAGAATATATGTCTCCTGGAGCTTAGTGAGGCGGTTCATCTGCCGATAGGTCTGAAAAATACCCGTGAGGCGACTGCCTTCTGCTGCCAGGGCAATTTCCTGTTTGAGTCCAATGAGCACCCCTTCATCATCTCTCAGGCCGTCGAAACAGACCGGGGCCTTTTCATCCAGGGATGGAGCAGGATCACATTTACGATTTGGCATTCTTATTTTCCTTTTGATGGTATGCGAGAACAGCGCTGACGGACTTGGTCGAGTTCCCCTTGAACGGTAGTCATGTGGCGTTCATGCGCGAGTGCGAACTGGATAAACCTTGGGCCTAGCCGCCAGCGGCCTTCCAGCTTCGGGATCTGTTCAGCGATGCCCAGTTCTTCTAGTGTTTGGAGGTGGTGGAAGATGGTCGCAGCCGAGAGCCCCGTCGCTTCTGATATCTCCTTGTTTCGGAGACCAGTAACTTCGTTCCCTACGAGGATATCGATGATGGAAACCGCATTCTTTACTGAGTTGATCATTGAATATCAGCCTCCCCTCGGGTTTGCAGAATTGTTTTCAAAGACGTGTCGGACCAAGTCCTTTAACAGGGAAATTTCCCGATCAACGATTGGCTCAATCTGATCGTCATCTTCAATGGTCGGTTCTATGTGAGCGTACAGGGCGATAACTAAGTCAGGCACCGAGCTGACAGGGAAGACGCTTTCATCTCGCTCAACAACTAGCTGGCCCAACAAGTCCCGTAGCAAGTCTTCATTGAGAGGGGTGGAACGACTTGTCCTTCCAGTTACCACGAAGGACGCGTCTCCGCCCGCCACAGAAAAGGCATTTAAATACCGGGCATCGGGGATGGACTCACTTCGTTCATATCGGCCCTGAACGTTTCTATGTACCGAACCAATATTGGCGAGCTCTTCTTGAGTCAGACCAAGGCGAACTCTTTCTTGCTTGAGCCTTTGCCCGATTGCCTTCATGCAATACATTTGAACTCAAACTCCGGTTGGTGGGATTTCTCCACATCAGCGTGGTGGAACGCCAGGTGGCTCATTGCCAGTTCGATCTGGCCCAGTGCTTTAGATGCTTCTACTTGGCCGCTCTGGAATCTCAAAATGCTGGTCACTGCTTCGGCGCAGGCTGCCTGTAAGGCATTGACATCTTCCGAGCGACCGCGACCGGACGGCATATCAAAGACCAACAGGTGGGCCGTGTGGCCCAGGTAGCGTGTGACGTAGTTGACGCCGCACGCATGCTCGAACGCGGGGATCTCAATGGCAGGCATGCGGCCGTTCTCCATCCACTTATATAAGGTGAACTTGGAATTCATGGCCATGCGATCGGCAATGCGATCAACACTCAGGTTGTGGGCTTCTCGGGCGAAATTGACGCAGGCTTCGATGGCTGCGCGCAGGCTGTTCGGTTTCAGGTTTTTCCAATATCGGCGGTTCATTGGCCGTACTCTCCGGGGGTTCTTCCAAAATCAAGCCTTTTCTGTGTGGTAAAGTTCTTTCGGCATTGGTAAATTGATTCAGGCAGCAGGCTTCCCGTACCATTGCGGCCAGAGTTCGAACAAAGGAATGCCGGTCGTTTTGGATATGGCCTCTTCAATCGGCCGTGAGCGATCCCTGCCGTGAACAACTTTGTGGATCATGCAGGGAGACCGACCGATGTCACGGGCGATTTGGGCCTGAGTGGATCCGCTACGCCTGATTTTGGCTTTGATTTGGGATGAATTCATACTACATGAATAGATAATTGGTTGAATTGACGTTAATGCTACGCTTTCTATGGAATAGAGTCAACAGGATATTATATGAAGTCGAATTTTGGCGCACGCCTTCGAGAGGAAAGAGAAAACCTTGGGTTAGATCAGGGCGCTCTGGCTGATATTGGTGGTATAAACAGGAATTCGCAAAGTCGCTACGAAACAGGAAAGAGCTTCCCAGATGCGCGGTATCTCATTTCTTTAGCAGCAGCGGGGGGCGATGTTCAATATGTTCTTACAGGACGGAGAAGTGATTCGCCACCGTTGAATTTTCGGCTCTTAAAGGCATTGGTCGCTCGATCAATCCAGGCACGAGATGAAAACATGAGTCGGAATCTCCAACCCGCCAATCTGGTGGTCGCACTGTATGAGCGTATTTTGCCGGTACTAGAAGATGGCACCGATATAGAAGAAATCGTGGACAAAGAAGTAACCACGATCGTTGAAATGATTCGCGATACCATGCCCGAAAGACCAGCCTCTAAATCACAAACCATCGAGGTCAGCGGAGACGAGAATCGGGTCGCCGGAAGGGATTTTATTGAAGGTAAAAACGACAGTCAGGAGTGAGTTATCCACAGATAAAATTGCCGGAATTCCGGCAATTTAAGTACGTAACATATTGATTTATTTGGGACTGATTTATGAAAATTGCCGGATTCCGGCAATTTTGGAAAACCACCCCAGCGCTACGGAGGGTACTCTATGGCCACTTGCCCAGGCTGTAACGGCCTGCTGAAAAAGACACCACAGCGGAAAACAAAATGCCCGCATTGCGGTGGATTCATCTTTGCAAAGCGCCGTCCAGGGGAACTCGAAAAGAATCTCGTAATGGAAGAAGCGGCTCGGGCCATCGATAATGAATGGGAGAACCACTACGAATTTGAAAAGCGGTGCAATATGTTGAGTTCTGTGGCCGTAAATTCTAACCAGCTTTCTGAGGCCGTAGATCATTATGCTCCGCAGGTAGGACCAGAGTCAGCGATAAACATGGCCTACATCAGCTTATTGCGCGATGTCATCTCACGGCAGAATTCCAATGTGAGTCATAAAAAGCGGGCATGTTATATGCTGGCCGAGTACCATTCGGAAATTGGAATGGACTTCAGGTCATTCTTACGAAACAGTAAAATCTATGAGCTTGAGGAAGTGACATTCGGTGGTACACGCCGGTTCTACAAGATCTATCCTTGGGCTCCAGACAGAGATCGACGGCAATGTCGGGTAGCCCAGCAATTTGACAAAAACAAAATCTACGACACTAACAGCCCCACTGATCAAGACCTTCTGCCGCCGGAGGATTGTGATTGCCCAGGGCCGGGTGATTCAATCGGATTTTGCCGCTGCAACTACGTACCCGTCCTTCGCCATGAACTACCGGACGAACTCAAACTATTGACCAGACAAACTGGCTCAGTCGAGCCGCCAAAGAAGAAGTTCGCTGATCGGATCAAAGCCTTCTTCACCTGAAATAAAATCCAGCCCACCGCAACAAAGGGAAATAGAGGAGTAAACAATGTCACTAATCAATTGCCCAGAATGCACATCCGAGATATCTGATAAAGCACCGGCATGTCCAAAATGCGGGGCTCCGATATCGGCTGAAAAAATCGCTACAGAATCTGACCTGGTGACGACCCAGGAGACCAGCAAGAAGCTGAAGATGCATATCTTGATTTCGGTTCTGTTAATTTTTGGGGGCACTATCATCGCACTGGCTACTGCGCAGTCCGGAGGTGCCGGCTTCGGTACATTAATCGCTGTTGTTGGCCTGGTGTGGTTCATTACGACCCGGTTCAGAACCTGGTGGCATCACAAATAGATTCACTCAACGCGTAAGTGAGCAAGAAAATTAAAAGCTACTTTTATTGGGGAGCATTTTCTTTACTATTTACGATAGTAATTTGGTTTACATTCTGCTTAGCACCGTTTGAGTTCGATCCTAAATTTGGCTGGTCAACAGTAGTCCAAATCTTCGGTTTCATTGGCGCAATTTGGGGTGTGAGCCACCAGCTGAAAAAACAGCGTGAAATGCAAGAGGAGAGACACAAAGTTGAGCTACAGCTTAATACCTACGAAAAAATAGCAAGTGATATTGAGAGTAGCTCTCCGACTGGGGTTGCAACATCTTTGTTTATTGTCTGCAGCGCTTTGGACAACGCAAGAAAAAAGATTGAGGAAATTGGGGAATACGTTCCGCCGCCGTTTCATCCCGACGACATAAACAACGATTATCGCGAAGTGCATACGAAACTTTGGAAAGTCGCAGGCACAATAGAAAAATACGAAATCATTTCACCAAACCTACCTCTATTTCGTGAAGTGCTAGTAAAGAAGATCCAGGAGCTATCCGATGAGTACGTTCCTCTGATACAGATTTTACCTTATGTGCTACTTTCAGAAAAAGGCATCAACGATAAGGCTAAGTTAATAATTCTTGATGAAGCTGCCGTTAGAACTCTGGAAGAAAAGATAACCTCGTTCAGCGAAATCGCTTGGGACATTGCGGGATTTTTACACGACATTCAGATCGAGATGCAGAATCAATTACTGGGAAATTTTTTTAATCGAAAGTTGGAGGTAAGAGTCCCCAATGTAGAAGGGCTCCTTGTTCTAACATCTGGAGACGAAGCTATGCTTCAAAGAGCGAGGGACTATCTTAATAAATAGATATCATTTTGATGCTGAACTAAAAAGGGAGCTAAACCGTGGGTATTCCCGAAATTTCTCTTGATCTTGCCAATAAGTTTTATACATACGGCTGGCGAGCATCTGCAATTGGCGCCAGTATCACATTGGCTGGCGTGCTTTTGTTATTTTGGGGAACCAGGGTCAGAGACCATGATTTTGAAGAGCAAATGAGTGTAAGCCAAGAGCGCTCCGCAAAATTGGAACAAGAAGCGGCAGCAGCGAAAGAGCGATCCGCCAGTCTCGCAGTGGACGCGGAGAAAATACGGGCAGACAACATTTCCCTTCAAACCATTCTCGAAAAAGAAAGGCTTGCGAGACTCAAGCTTGAAGCTCATATCGCTCCACGCCGTTTGTCCCCAACTGAAAAGGAGTAAGCGTTCAAACGAGGGCGTACTGGCATAAATATCTGCGATGTTTTATGCCAGTAGTCTACTGCAGGGCAGTTATTCCAGGCTCTTCTGACCAGCGTATTCGAACATTTGCGTAGGTCCGACATCTTTCACAAGCGTT
>JAJRRA010000040.1 GCA_024279945.1 Gammaproteobacteria bacterium | reverse complement strand
TGGCGGTTTAATCGACGGTTCCGACTTGAAGCCATGGTGCCGCGTCTGTTATTAGCCGCTGCACGTTGCCAGCCTTGGTCTGAGGCCAGACTGCGTGACGTACCGGTTTATGGTAGCTGAGATATCGAGCTAATCAGGTAATTTTTTTAATGCATAAATATTGATGTCGGCAAATAAGCGGCTTTTTACCGGCATCGGAATGCCCGGCGCCTTTACCATAAGACGCAACTGAAAACTGGGGGCATCGTATTCAAGCAGTTCAAACCGATCATGGATCATTCGTTTCAGCAACCAGTCAAAAATGGGATGAATATGACCGACATTTTTGTGGTCTTTATCCCTGAACCAGTACAACTCATCAGAGAACATAAAGCGGATCTTCTGTGCAATTGAGTGTACGTTGGGCGTTGTCAGAAATAGCATGCCATCGGGTTTGAGTATCCGGTGAGTTTCGTTAATAATATTTTGAGGGTTGTTGAGGTGCTCAATAACTTCGACGGAAAAGCACACATCAAAACTGTTGTCGGCAAATGGAATTCTTCCATTCAAATCACAAAACTGACATTGCACTTCCTCAAGTTTGTATTGTTCGGGTTTTATGTCGAGGGCGGATATTGCATCAGCGTGAAATCCCTTTTTCAATAGTTGATATTCAAGTCCGCCTTCGCCGTATCCCGCAATCAGAATTTGGCTGTCATCATCCAAATATTTCCTGGCCAGACTGAGGGTCTTGACATGCACACCTGCGGCTGCCATTTTGCTGAATGGGTGGGGACCGGCCATGGTGATTATTCCTTGATCTGTTGAGGAAGATTATCCTCAGAACTCATGCTTGAGCTTGAAGTCGCTGACCTTTATCCGGGGACGATCGGGTTCCGGTTCGGTCAGGGGCTGCGCCCTCTCCAGAGAGGCCAGGCAGCGACCACCCAGTTGCTGGTACTCCCGGGTGCCGAGGCTTTTCCATTTGACTTCATCTTCGCGGACCTCGCGAATGATCCGCGCGGGAGAGCCCACCACCATACTGCGCTCCGGGCAGGTGAACCCCGAGCGCACAAAGGCCATCGCACCCACGATGGACTCTGCGCCGATGACCGCATCATCCATGATGACCGAATTCATACCAATCATGGCGTTGCGCCCGATGCGACAACCGTGCAGCACCACGCCGTGTCCAATATGACCATCGACTTCGATGATGCAGTCCTTGCCGGGAAAGGTGTGCGCGACGCAGGTATCCTGAAAATTAGCCCCTTCTTCCACCACGACACGCCCGAAATCACCGCGCAACACGGCATTGGGGCCAACATAACAACCGTCCGCGACGATCACATCACCAATCAGGACGGCGGTTTCATGAACACAGGCACCGGGGTCAATAACTGGCACCAGTCCTTCGAGACTGTAAATAGGCATCTGTCTTTAACCTGCAATTTTATTTGTGAAGGAAAAGATGATACAGAACTTTTATTTACTGCGAACGTTTTGTATCCTGTTTTCGCAAGTTGGCCGGATACAATTGAAATCATCAGCTTAAACGGGAAACTATCTACAATGATAGGCACCCCCAAGTCACATGGCCCCTGTCAACAAAAAAACATGAAAGTCATTTTCCAGAGGTCAATAGCGGGTAGCCCTTTGAGTATCAAGGAGGCAAAATGACTAGAACGAATCTGGATCGTTACACGCAAGCAATAGACTACATCAAACAGAACATCGATCTGACACTGGCGGACAGGCTCAGCCAGAAAGCCGGTACAAGTAAAGAACTTCTTGGCAAAGCAATCTCGCTTCAGGGGGGAGGCTTCTGGTCTACCGGCACGCCGGGACACCACAAAGCACTCCGGGCCCTGTTGTTATGTCAACAGGTTTATCTCAGGCCGCCGGTGTATCACATGGACAAAGCGAAAGATGGCAGCGAAGCAAAAAACTACTTCAAAACAAAGGGCGAGGAACAGGTCAAGGAGGCTATCCGTAGCTACACGCAAAAGAGCAACGTCACACTGGAAGATTTTGCACAAGCAGCCTTGAAGATTACAGATCCGGCCAAGCCTTTCAACGAGCTTACCAGGATGCGGAGCGATATGGGTTTCGGTGGCATTACTAACTGCTATGGTGCAGTGAAAATGTGGTTGTTCAATTCAGGCTGCTGATCCCTGCCCTGGTTCCTGACCGAAGGAGCGAAAATTAATGCATACACTGTGAACGACATCATTGGGAATGGGGTACTCGTCGATGAAAATGACATTGATGATATTCCAAGAGGATATGTCTTCAATCTCCAGGATTCGAAGAACCTGGACGTCTGTCACTGGGGTGTATCTCTGGGGGGCGGATGGGCTGCGGCAGCAAATACAACGCCTGGAGAAGTAGACCCGGTATCCGGCAAGCTGGTCATGGTTGATTTTCGGAAAGGGAATACTGCTTACGGTGAATTCACATTAAAAAGTGCACTGGGAGTCTGCAAGTTAAAATACGACTCGCACGTCGTGACGATTAAGGCACTCGATCCGACACACGGCCCAAACTATTACTGAACACCGCAAATAGAAACGGACTGTCCGCAAGACCCGGGTCACTCCAAATCGTCAGTCCCAGCGGTGACAGCAAATTGGAAGAAAAATGATACATAACTTTTATTTAGTGCGAACGTTTTGTATCCTTTCTGATCGCTCCCCCGCCACAATGACCTGTCGGACTCCAACAGGCCCGAGGAAAACAGACACATGGCATTCCAGACCATCCAGTTCAACGTCGATTCAGGCGTTGCCATCCTGACTCTGAACCGACCCGACCGGCTCAATTGCTTCAATACCGAAATGCACGAAGAAATTCGCAGCGCAATGAAGCAGGCGCACGAAGACGCTGCCATTCGTTGCCTGCTACTCACTGCCAATGGCCGTGGATTCTGCGCCGGACAGGATCTGAGTGACCGGGCAGTATCTGCCGATGGCGGCGCACCTGATCTGGGTGAGTCGGTTGAAAAATATTACAACCCACTGATCGAGAGCATTATGGGCCTGCCCAAACCGGTCATCTGTGCAGTGAACGGCGTTGCCGCCGGCGCTGGCGCCAGTATCGCACTGGCTTGTGACATTGTGTTGGCAGCACGTTCGGCGAGCTTTATCCAGGTGTTCTGCAAGATCGGCCTGGTGCCTGATTCCGGCGGCACCTGGAACCTGCCCCGGGCGGTCGGCCTGGTGCGCGCAAAGGGCCTGGCTCTGCTGGGCGACAAACTACCGGCCGAACAGGCAGAAGACTGGGGCCTGATCTGGCGCTGTGTCGATGACGATGATCTGCAGCGTGAAGCGGGCAAGTTGGCCGCACACTTCGCCACCCAGCCAACGCGGGGACTGGGTATGATCAAAAAACTGCTGCGTGAATCCTCCGGCAATACCCTTTCGGAACAACTGGAACTGGAAAAGAATGCCATGCGTGAACTCGGACAGAGTCACGACTATCGCGAAGGCGTAGCCGCCTTCATGGAAAAACGACCCCCTGAATTCAAAGGTGAATAAAGCAATGAATAATGCCTATATCTGTGATGCCATCCGTACCCCCATCGGACGCTATGGCGGCGGTCTGTCTTCCGTCCGCACCGATGACCTCGGCGCCATCCCCATGCGCGAATTACGCGAACGGAATTCCGACGTAGACTGGGCTGCAGTCGACGATGTCTACTACGGTTGCGCCAATCAGGCCGGTGAAGACAACCGTAATGTCGCCCGCATGAGCACCCTTCTTGCCGGCCTGCCCGACTCCGTACCCGGTGTCACGCTTAACCGTCTGTGCGGGTCCGGCATGGATGCAGTGGGCAGTGCCGCCCGTGCCATCCGTTGCGGCGAAGCGAATCTGGTCATCGCAGGCGGGGTGGAGTCCATGAGCCGTGCACCCTTCGTCATGGGCAAGGCAGACAGCGCTTTCAGCCGCCGCGCCGAGATGTACGACACCACCATCGGCTGGCGTTTTGTCAATCGCCTGATGAAATCCCAGTACGGGGTCGATTCCATGCCGGAAACCGCTGAAAATGTAGCCGAGGACTTCGCTGTCAGCCGCGCCGATCAGGATGCCTTTGCCCTGCTCAGCCAGCAACGCGCCGCCACGGCACAGGCCAACGGCCTGTTCGATGATGAAATTGTGTCCGTCACCATTCCGCAACGGCGCAAGGAAGACCTGGTGGTATCCCGGGACGAACACCCCCGCGCCGGCACCACCCTGGAGGCACTGGCCAAACTGGGCACACCCTTCCGCGAAAACGGCACCATTACCGCCGGCAACGCATCAGGCATTAATGACGGCGCCTGCGCCTTGCTACTGGCATCAGAAGACGCTGCCACCCAATACGGCTTGACACCAAAAGCGCGGGTTGTGGCCATGGCTACCGCCGGTGTACCGCCGCGCATCATGGGCATGGGCCCCGCACCGGCCACCCGCAAAGTCCTGCAGATTGCCGGCCTCACCCTCGACCAGATGGATGTCATCGAATTGAACGAGGCCTTTGCCGCCCAGGGACTGGCCGTGCTGCGCGATCTGGGCTTGCCGGATGACGCGGAACACGTCAACCCGAACGGCGGAGCCATCGCCCTGGGCCATCCCCTGGGCATGAGCGGAGCCCGCCTGGTCACCACCGCCCTGTACCAGTTGCAACGTACCGGCGGACGCTACGCCCTGTGCACCATGTGCATCGGCGTTGGCCAGGGCATCGCCATCGTGCTGGAAAACGTCCGCTGAGGGATGCCCCCTGCGGAACACCTGCTGAGGAAGCGCCCGTTCAGGACAGTGTCTTTCGCTCTGCAGCCAGAAATTGGCCTGAAACAGAGCAGTAGCCAGGACGAAATCAGTCGGGTGGGGCAACAGATGCTGAAATTTTCAGGATGAACCGGATGAATGGTAGTGTCAAAAATATTTCGCACTTTTCATTTGGCGGTGGTCCCGGTCTTGGTTTAAGCCGCTGAATAAAGTTAAAACCGTCCAATTCAGGGGGCCAACATTCTTGCTCGCCCGCTGGTCGGCTTAGAAGCAAATCCACATTAGCCGCCCTTTGATTCGTGGATATAAAAACGGCTCCCGGAGGAGCCGTTTCCGCGTACTGTTACATCATTTCATTAAAAGCGGTAAGTTGCCTCCAGACCGTATGAGCGGGTTGCCGACGGATGGATGAAAGACCCGCCAAACTCTGGAGCGGGGATCACTTCCTGTAAATATTTTTTGTCAGCGAGGTTGCGGCCCCATAACACCAGGTCCCAACGATCACTGCCGATCCCTATTCTGGCATCGACTGTACCATAAGCATCCCGCCGGGCTTTGCTCATATCCGAAGTCAGGCCAGGGCCAAAAAATACCTGCCAGATAGTGGGTACCGCTTCGCCCTGCAAGGTATGGAACCACATTTTACCAACGTATTGATAGTCTACTCTGGCGGTAAAATGCATGTCCGCACCAAATGGAAAATCATACTGAGCACCCAGGTTGTAAGTTTCATTGGGTGCCTGAGGGGCATCGTTGCCAGCCGATAACGGGCGGTTAATGTTTTTCTTGATTTCACTGTTCAATAGACCGAGACCACCAAACAAACGTAAATTTTCCGTTGCGGCAAAATTCACATCCATTTCAAAACCCTGCATATCAAGTTTGTCTATGGTAGTCACCACTCTCATCAGGCCAAATGGACCAGCGAAAAACTCAAAAAACTGATTATTATCAATGGTGGTGGAAAATACAGCAGCATTCACTTGTAAACGGTTGTCCATGAAATTCATCTTGGCGCCAAATTCCAGGCTGTCGGTGACCTCCTTCGCATATTGATCGTTAATGGTGAGATTGGAATTCACCAATTCACCCGGCCCGCCAAAGCCGGTGTTATACCAGAAATCGATAGTGGCCTCGCTACCAATGGAATTGAAGCCACCGCTTCTGAAACCCCGGCCCCAACTGGCGTATACATTGATATTGTCCAGCGGCTGCCAGGTCCAAGTGATCTTTGGCTGGGTTTCACTGAACGTTTTAGAACGATCGGGGATGCCACCGGGGAATTCATTGAACGCCGGATTGATAGGCTGTCCAGCCAGATTAATATTCAAACCTGAAGAGAGCACATTAGGTACCTGATTGGATACGCGGCGCTTTTCATTGTCATAGCGTATCGCCAACGCCAATTCCATATTATCCGTCATGTCAAATTCAACCTGACCGAACAAGGCGTAAACCTTGGTGCTGAATTTATCGTGGAACAAGAGGTCAGTCGGATTGGGGCCAGAGGGAGGTACGTAGGGTTGGCGCAAAAAGCCCTGGCCGGTGTCAGCACCATAGGCAACCACGACTTCACGATCAATATCCAGACCATACACACCGGCAATCCAGCGAATCCGCTGGTCTTCGGGGGAGGTCAGACGTACCTCAAAGCTCTTGTCTTCCTGGTTGCGCTCCTGGTATTGGTAGCCGTCGCAGGATGTTGGCGTATAAGGTCCGTAAACACCTGCGAATTCTGCACCGCCGGCAGATGCCGGTGGCAACACAAGAAAAGGTGCCAGAGCTGGCCCAAATAAATCCGGACGAGTAAAGCTGTTTAACGCCAAACGGTCGTTCTGGCACGCCGGTGTTAATTCATAGCCATAAAATGTGGCGCTCGTGCCATCGGACAAGAGATATTCGTCAAGCTTGTTGTAGGAAGCCGTCGCAGTGACATCGAAATTGTCGGTGCTCCAGTCTCCCTTGACCGCTAGGTTGGTGGTTTCCTGTTTGTTTTCACCGGGAACATTAAACGCGAAGGTAAAATCGTGTTTGTTTACATCGGCAAAGAATGCTTCACTGCCAAGAAAAGGCACAAAAGCCGGTATCGCAAACACTGCATTGAAGTTGATTGCACCACCACTGACCCTGGAATACCCGGCACGGAAATCAATGCTGGATTTGTCACTGGGTTTCCAGATCAGGCGCCCACGTACACCCTTGTCTTCCAGGTAATCCACTGAATTGTTTCGCCCTGTGAACGAGTTTTTATAAAACCCGTCGGTTTTACGGCGATAGGCTGTGATGCGCGCCCCCACATTGTCCGTGAGCGGGCCACTGAGAACTACTGAGCCATTAGAGCTGTTTTTATTGCCATAACTCAGTTTGGCTTCGCCTTCAAAGGTGTCACCCGGCATTTTTGTATTAACCAGTATGGCCCCGGCCACGGCGTTGCGACCGTAAAGCGCACCCTGTGGTCCTTTAAGTACTTCGATGTGTTCGATATCGACCAATTCGCCATTGAATGCATTCGGGTTGGTCATCAAAATTCCATCGACCAGATAGGCAAATGTTCCTTCAGCATCGCGGGTTGAAACGATACCGCGGATGCTGACCTGGGTATCGCCGACATTAGCCGTGTCAACAATGGTAACGTTGGGAATCAGACTGATAAAATCAGCAGGCCTCTGGATACCGGCACTCTCAATGTCAGCCGCGGTGAATGCGGTGACAGAAATAGGGACTTCCTGCAGATTTTCAGCACGTTTTCTGGCCGTGACCACGACCTCTTCAAGTGTTGCCTGAGCGTAAAGATCGGCTGTCATCACCAACCCACAACCTAAAATTACAAAATTAACCAATAGCCTTCGTTTGTCCACTTCAATCTCCCGGTTTTCTTTAGTTGTCTGATGATCAGGATGACCACTTAAACCTGAAACCTTTCATTAAGAACCCACTAGTATTAATACCCTGTCTAAATTCAGTACATCGACATATTTGGCTTGTAAATCAAATAAGTTACTTTCATGCGCCGCCAAATTTCGATCACCGGTCGCTTCTTCCACCACTACCACACGGTAATCATGTTGCAGACCATCCACTGCCGTGGCGCGTACACATCCACTGGTGGTCAGGCCACCAATAACGAGGGAATCTGCATTTTGCGCCGCCAGGCCTTGTTGCAGATCTGTTTTAAAAAAACCACTGGCCCATTGTTTTTCAATGACTGTTTCATTCTCTAAAGGGGTCAGGCGTTCATCCACCTGTACCCACTCCGAGGCAGGCTGCAGCACATTCAATGCGGGTAGACGCTGTCTGAATACATGGGCTTGTAAGGGGTTGTGGTACACCACCGTTGTAAAAAAGACCGGCAACTCCTTGCGCCGGAATGCTTCCAGTAGCAATGCACAGGCCTTAACCACCGAATCTGCCTCAGAACCCAGCGGGCAGGCCGGGTCGGTAAAACCCTTGATGACATCGACCAGCACGAGTGCGGGGCGATCACCCAAA
This sequence comes from Gammaproteobacteria bacterium, assembly GCA_024279945.1. GTDB lineage: Bacteria > Pseudomonadota > Gammaproteobacteria > Xanthomonadales > SZUA-36 > JAJRRA01. The sequence goes on along the minus strand of JAJRRA010000040.1, from coordinate 35,398 downwards.
CCCAGGAATTGTCGCTGCAGGTCAGCCATCAGCCTGTCGTGTGTGCAAAGGTTGGTGTAGTGGGTGGCTCAAGGTGTGTATCAGCCTTGCAGCGGGATTTTATTTCCTCGATGCTGCCGCCAAAGTCGAACAATTCAATTTCACCACGCTCTTCGCGTAATTGATCCCGCAAAGTGGTGGTTGCTGCCGTGTCCACGTTTCCATCGGTGTCGATCACCACACCGTAGCACCGGGCTCCATCGACTGATACCAGATGACGGGCGACATCCGCACGCACCAGGTCGGCTTCCCGCTCATAGGGGTCTCCCCAGCCGCCGCCACCCCAAGTGTTGAAATACAGAAGATCGCCCTTTTTTACCCTGATATTTTCACACTTGGCGGGTAACCATTGTTCGCTGCCATCGGCGCACACCAGGCGTTTGGTCGAGCGCATACCCGGTTGACCACCACGCACCCCCCAGGGGTAGGTCAGCCAGCGGTCATCATGTACCGATATGGTGCCATTGGCGAGAAAGCGATAAGCCACAGTGAGGCCATTGCCACCCCGGTGTAAGCCGGCACCGCCGGAATCAGGTATAGTCACATAGCTTTCAACCCTGAGCGGGAAATAGGCCTCAATAAACTCATTAGGTACATTGGTAAACCCCGGCCATAGCGAATGCCCATCCGGGCCATCGCCCACCGGCCTGCCCGGGATGCCGCCGAAACCGATCTGAAACAGCTGAAACCATTCGCCATTGTCATCATAACCGGAGTAAAACAGATGGGGTGAGTCGGAAAAACCGGCCGCATTCATGGCATCGGGCGCACTTTGCCCTAACAAACCACCCATCACGTCAAATATCCGCCCCAGTGCATGGGTACGACCGGATAAGGCGGCCGGAAAATTGGGTTTTAGCAGGGTGCCCTGCGGAATGCGCACATCGACCAGATCATAAAAACCATCATTAAATAAAATCTGTGGGTCAATCAGGTTAATCGTGAATGAACCAAAAAACATTTTGAACATGTCTTCATTGAGATAGAAATTGATAGAGCTGGCGGCCTGTGGATCGGTGCCTTCAAAATCAAAGATGGCAGTAGAGCCTTCACGCCACAGTTTGCAGCGGATTTTATAGGGCCCCATTCCCACACCATCATCACAAACATAGTCTTCAAACACGCGGGGTTGTTCGGGAACAATCATCTCGATTATGGCTTTCATCGCCATATGGTTGCGTTCCAGCATGATTTCCATGGTGGAGTAGAAGATATCGTCACCGAAGCGCTCCGCCATTTCAGCGCAGCGTTTGGCGGCAGTATTGCAGGCAGCGACGAGCGCGTTGAGATCAAACCGGTTCCAGTTTGAAGTGCGTACATTGTGTAAAATCAACTCGAGTAAATCGGATTGCAACACACCCTTTTTGTAGAGTTTGGTGGGTGGAATGCGAATACCTTCCTGGTAAATGGAATCTGCACCGATCGGGATAGATCCCGGTACCATGCCACCGTTGTCGGACATATGCCCAAACATCGCCGCCCAGGCCATGTGCCTGCCGTCTTTGAAGATGGGTACCAATATCGTCCAGTCGGGAAGGTGGGATACCGCGGCATTGCACATGTATGGGTCGTTGGTGAGAATGATGTCACCTTCTTCCAACTCGCCTTCATACGCTTCCATGAAACCATATATGAATGAGCCAAACTGACCCACCACCATTTTTCCATCGCGATTGGCGATCATGGGAAAACAATCGCCCTGTTCCCTAATACCCGGGCTCATTGCTGTTCGGAATAGCACGGCGTCCATTTCAACCCGTGCATTGCGCAGAGCATTCTCAATGATATCTACCGTGACGGTGTCGACCTCTACACGTTTAAAGGGTGTGCTGGAAGTTTCAATAATCCGGGCGGTCATTGTCTTTCCTCCGCTGGGTAAGCTGGCTTGATCAGCAGATTGCCCACTGCATCTACGGTGGCTGCATAGCCGGGTAATATCACAGTGGTTGAATCCATTTCACTGATGATGGAAGGTCCTGGTATCACCAGTCCGGAATGTAGAGGGGCTCTGTCGTAGATGATGGCATCGTGCCATTCGCCCTTATAATAAAACCGGGATTCGTGCAATTTGCAGTCTTCAAGCCCAGCACCGCGTTCACCGACTTTTACCTCATCTATTTTTGTCGCACTGGCTTGTACGATGGCGCGTATCATCACCAACTCATGATCTTTGCCCAGAGCAAAGGTAAACAGTTGTTCGTGTTCTTCATCGAAACGTCTGGTGAGCATTTCTAGGCCGTTTTCCAGCAGTTCATCGCGATCAAATTCCATGCTAATCTGGAAGGCTTGGCCGATGTAACGGATATCGGCCTGATAAGTCACTTCCTGCTGGTGTGCCGGAATGCCGTCGGCGTCCAGCGAGGCCGATGCCCGGATGCGTAATTGTTCGAGATCACGCAAAAGGTCTTTTGCTTCAAGCTGGTCGGCGCGTTTGACATAAGTGCGTGCTGCTTCATCCTGTACACGTGTGGTGGCATCGCCGTAGGCGCACAATACGCCCGGACCCGGTGGAATAATGACCGGCCACGACTGTGTCAGTTCACCCATTGCATTGCCGTGCAAGGGGCCGGCACCACCAAATGCGACCAGCGCAAAATCACGTGGATCAAAACCCTGTTCCACCGATACCAGTCGCAATGCGCCAAACATGGATTCATTGACAATTTTGATGATACCTTCTGCGGCTTCCATCAGGTCGATGCCAATGGCATCTGCAATTTTCTGTACCGCTGCCTCGGCTGCTAATTTGTCAATAGCCATCTCGCCACCCAACTGGACATCCGAGGGTAAATACCCCAATACCACATTGGCGTCGCAAACAGTCGGCTCGGTGCCGCCTTTCATGTAAGCTGCTGGCCCGGGTACCGCACCGGCCGATTGCGGACCCACTCGTAAGGCTTTGGTGAATTCCGGGACAAATGCTATGGAGCCACCACCTGCACCAACGGTTCGGACATCCACCGATGGGGCTCGAACGGTCACATCACCCACCCGGGTTTCGCGCCGGATACGGGCTTTGGAATCCTGTATCAATGCAACATCTGTCGAGGTGCCACCCATGTCAAAAGTGAGCACATTGTCATAGCCTGCACGATGACTGAAATAGGTCGCACCCGCCACGCCGCCCGCCGGTCCAGACATAAGCATGTTGACGGGCGATTCCGCCGCTGCCCGTGATGATGCCAGGCCACCATCGGATCGCAGGATGGAGAGTTGTAATCCTTCACCCATATGCTCCATCAAAGATGACTGCAGGTTACGGATATAACTCGCCACTTCCGGTGCCACATAGGAATTGACCACGGTGGTTTCAGTGCGTTCGTACTCCTGCATTTCAGGTACCACTTCCGAGGAAATGGAGATGGGTACATCGCCAAAAACTTCTGCTGCAATTTCACGTGCCTGTTGTTCATGGCGACCGTTCATATAGGCATTAATAAAGCATATCGTTAGCGCTTCAACACGTCCGGTGTCGCGCAGTTGCTGTAATTCATCACGTAAGCTTTGTGTGTTGAGTGCTGACACCACGCTACCATCGGCTGCCATACGCTCATCAGCCTCAATGGTTAATTCCAATGGCGCCAGCAAAGGCTTTTTAACATAGCTTACCCAGCCACCCAGCCCACCTGGGCAGAAGGAGCGGGCGACCTGCAACACTTGCCTGAAGCCCCGTGTTGTTAGCAGGCCTACAACGGCACCTTTGCCGGTCAACACCGAATTGGTTGCCACCGTTGAGCCGTGCATTACGCGACGGATGCTGTGCGGGTCTGTTCCGGACTCACTGCATATCCGTGCCACACCGTTTAATACACCGATAGAGGAGTCTTCCGGGGTCGAGGGTACTTTTGCCGTGTAGGTCTGACCACTTTGTTCGTTGATCAGCAGCAAGTCGGTAAACGTACCTCCAACATCTACACCAAGGCGATAGCTCATGTAATTCTCCAAACCAGATATTGCAATCCTGAATTCATTTTGTGACCCATATGTTCAAGCGTGCTCAAGTGTTTTTTGCAGGTGCTTTTCCAACCAGGCTTTGGCACGTCCACCGGGGGCATTGTTGGTCAAATCGGTAGCCAATTTTGAGGCACGCATCAGTCCCTGCAATTTTATTCCGGTGTTGTAGCCCATTTGTTCCAGCATCATGACGACATCTTCTGTGGCGACATTGCCACTTGCACCAGGCGCGAACGGGCAACCGCCCAGACCACCAATGGATGCATCAAAACTACGAATCCCAGATTCCAATGCGGCAAATACATTGGCCAGGCCCATGGCGCGTGTATCATGAAAATGGCAGACCAGACGGCTTGCGCCATGTTCATTAACCAGTTTGGTCGTTAATTCCCTTACCTGCTGCGGGTTTGCAGCCCCAATGGTATCTGCTAATACCAATTGCTCGATGCCGGTGTGGATGAATTTACCGGCAATAGCTGTGACTGTTCCGATCTCTACAGGGCCATCAAATGGACACTCCCAGGCTACAGCGATGGTGGCCGTTGCACGTATGCCGTCATCAACAGCCTGCCGCAATATCTGCTGCATGACCTGTTCGGCATCAGCACGGCTCATATTGGCATTGGCCATGGCCATGGCATCAGTTGCATACAGAACCATGGACACATGTTGCGCTCCAGCATCTCTTGCCAATTGATAACCTTTCATATTGGGTACCAACACCGTGAAATGCCCCGGCGTTTCATTGAGTGCACTGAGCACCTTATCAGTACCGATCATGGCGGGTACCGCTCTGGTAGAAACAAAACTTCCCACCTCAATATGACTGATACCTGCCTGGAGTAATGCCTTTATCAGTTCCAGGCGTTGATCGGGCGTTAATATATTGGGCTGGTTTTGCAAGCCGTCGCGCGGCCCAACGTCATTCACTGTTACGGTTTTTGACATCAGCCGATCACACCATTTTGCCTGAGACTTAAAACCCGGTCCGGGGTGTAATTGAGGAGCTCCTCCAATATGGCATCGGTGTGTTGGCCCAATGCGGGGGCAGGGCTGAAAGATTCCTCATTGTTGCGGGTGAGCTTTATGGGATTGCCAGGGCCACGGGTTGAGTTACCATCAGGATGTTTCAGTTCTATCACCATGTTGCGGTGCATGACCTGTTCATCTCTGAGTGCTTCACTGAAATGATTGACCGGTGCACAGGGTATTTTTTTATGTTGCAATTGCTCCAGCCAATAGGCGGTGTCGTGCCCGGAAAAATGTCATTGAGCCTGGCATTGATCATGTCTCTGTCGGTCCAGCGTCCCGGTTGAGTATCGTATTTGCTATTTTCAAAGACATCAATTTTGACTACCTGCTTCAGATTGGTCCAGAAGTTATCGGTAATCACCGCAATCACAACGTAGCCATCTTTTGTTTTATAGGTGTTGTAGGGCACGTGGTGAAAATGTGTGTTGCCAACGGGTTCAGGATCTTTGCCGGAAAGAAAATACATGGTTGCCATGTAGTTCAGCATCGAAATCTGACAATCGAGCATGGAAATGTCAACGTGCTGGCCCTTGCCGCTGCGGTATCGTTCGAGTAAGGCAGATTGAATACCCATGACCGCAAACATTCCGCCACCCAGGTCACCGATGGGTATGCCGGCACGCACGGGATGGTCTTTATCTGTACCGGTGATGGACATGCCGCCACCCGTGGCTTGTGCTACCTGGTCAAAGGCAGGCCGGTTGAAATTGGGGCCGTCTGAACCATAGCCGGTGACCGTACAGGTGATAATCGCAGGGTTAATTTTTGCCAGCGAAGCATAATCGATTTTCAGACGGGCAGGAACACCGGCGCCAAAGTTGCTGATCACCACATCGGATTCACATACAAGATCATAAAAAACCGCAAGACCCTTTTCATTTTTCAGATCGATCGCCACACTCTTTTTGTTTCGGTTGAGGGTAAGGTAATAGGCACCCATACCATCCAGCGAGTTGGCCGGATCATTTTTCATCAACTTGCGCGTACCTTCACCATGCAAGGGCTCTATCTTGATGGTCTCAGCACCCAGGTCGGCGAGTATCATGGCACCATATGGACCTGACAGCATATGTGTCAAATCAAGGATTCGAATGCCGGTTAACGGTTTGTTCATATGAATGTCACTGTATTTACCATGCTGTTTTGACTATCGTTATATACATGAACCTGATACTTTATTCCGACCATAAACCCGATAATAGGATTTAATGTTATATTAATATAACATTTAAATACAATGAACAATTCCAATCTTTTACAACCATGATTGAACTGCACACGGTTTTCAGCCAGAAACAACGTCAGGCATTGTCAAAAGACTTGCCAACGCCACTGTATTTTCAGCTCTACAAAATTTTGAAAGCCGGCATTTTTGACGGTACCTACATCAATGGCTCACAACTACCCACGGAAGGTCAGCTATCGGAGTCTTTTGGTGTATCCCGAATCACGAGTAAGCGGGCAATGGATGAGTTGGCAAGGGAAGGACTGGTCGAACGTCAGCGTGGTCGTGGTACCCATGTCACCCATGAATCTACTGTGTCACGCATGCATGCCCCCATGGTTGGCCTGCTGCAGGAGATTGAAAGCATCGGTCAAACATCCATCGCTTTGGTGTTGCAATGTGGCATGGCGGCACCACCCCGAAGCATCGGGCAACAACTCGGACTTGAGCAGGATGAGAGAATTCTGCATTTAAGACGAGTCAGGGAGCACGATAGTATCCGTTTCGGGTATTACAACAGCTGGACCCGTGGGGTGGATTTACCCGCTGATCTATCGGTGTTTGAGCATACACCCCGACTGTCTTATTTTCGTAGCAAGGGATTAAAAGTATCATTTATCAAGCAGTCATTAACCGCCTGCGCGTCGAACGCAGACGCGTCAAAAGCACTGGGTGTCGAACGGGGTACAGCGCTACTTAGCTTGACCCGACTGGCTTTTGCAAACCATCAAAGCAAAGCCTACCCCGTGGATTACCTAAAGGTGTTGTATCACCCGGAACGGTTTGAGTACCGTATTGACCTGGAGTTGGAAAGTGATGAGCATTAATCCGACAGCTTACTAAGCCGACCCTTTGCTTTCAATCAGCTGAAAATCTACACCAAACAGGTCATCTGCACTTAAGTCCATGACCTTCCAGTCATCCAGACCCTGCCTGGGTGCCTGGTCCAGTACGGTAATGCCTTGTGCGGATACCTGGGTCGCTGATTTTCTGACATCATCCACCTGACAGGAAATCAGAAAAAAACCCTCACCGTGTTCTTCCAGAAAATGTGCAGGAATACCACTGGCACCCACGGGCTGCACCAAAATCAACCAGGTTTCACCGATTTTGAAACGGGCCAGCTTAACGCCCCGTTGCGGCAGTGTCTCAACTCCAAACGCAGGCTCGCCAAATAACGCCTTATATCGCTGCAATGCTTTATGAAGGTCTTTGACAATAAAATTTATGTGGTGGATGCGCTTGATCATAAAACATTCCTCTTCATGATATTTTATTGTAAATTCCGGTTGTAGTGTTGCCGTGTATTGTCACGTTATTTCCTTGCCTGGGACATGTGTTTTGACCAATACTTGATGATCGAAACGATAAAACGACTGAGCCGGGATTTAACAATGGTAAAAAAGTTTTCAGGAAAAACCCTTCAAGACAAAATAACCGGCCTATGTTCAGGCAGTCATGATGTCTATAGTAAAGATATCTGTACATCGCTACTGGCGGAAATAGGTGGCTTTAATGGCGACAAACACCAGGGCAACAGTCGCGAGGCGTATAAGGGTGATTGGGAACCGGCAGGTACTGTGCGGCGCAATGAACGGCAGTGGTCGGGGTGTCCTGATGCTCAGCCCGCCACGACTTGGCAAAACAACGTACGCTGTCGTATGCGCCCCGATAGCCCTCTACCTGCAACGCCTCGTATAAACCCTGCGCAGTGCGCCGTTGCTTCACTGGCAGACTTCGATCATGCTCGAGAAGCTCGCTGAGATTCTCGACAAATGGTCCAAGCTTGGGCCGGTACACCGAGCCGCGATGATACTCAAAGCGTGTCTTGCCGCTTCGCAATACCTGGCGTACCGTGTTGCGCGACACATGAAAATCTCGCGCTATCTGGCGAATGGACTTATTACCGTCTCTCGCCGCTAATCGAATCTTCCTGATCGTCTCCACCGTCAACATCTCCTCTGAATACTCCCTGGCGCCATAACGTCAGTGAGCATGGTTGAAGCTAGGTTATTTTTCGACGCCGATCACCCCCGAAAGTGGGTCATTTTTGACAACACTACCCGATCTACAGGTATTGCGGGCGAAAGCCGTGTAGCTGCGGCTGGCTGGAGCATGGTTTTCTCAGGGTCCGCTGTGAGACTTGCCATGATGAGAAGCTGGTAGCCTTCAGTTGTAAATGCCGTAGTTTTTGCCCTAGCTGCGGGGCGCGCAGAATGGCTAACCGCGCCATTGCCGCGCACCTGATCCGCAAGGCCAGCTATACCAATGCCACCGCACAAACTGGCGCAGTGACCCTGATCCAGCGCTTTGGGGACGCCCTCAACGCAAATATCCACTTCCATATGCTGTTCCCGGATGGTGTTTACCTCGACAACATCCATGAATCCCGTGCACGCTTTCGCTGGGTCAAGGCGCCAAGCTGTGAGGAACTCACCCAGCTAACGCACACCATCGCGCACCGTGTGGCCCGGTACCTGGAGCGCCAGGGCTGGCTGGTGCGCGATGCCGGCAACAGCTACCTCACCGCCGAGGGCATGGATGCCGACCTTGAATCACCAATGACTCAACTGCTGGGCAGTTCCATTACCTACCGCATTGCCGTAGGGCCATAGCAAGGCCGTAAAGTGTTTACCCTGCAGACCTTGCCGGACTGCAGACCAGACAACCCACGCGCGCACACGGTGGGCAAGGTAGCTAGTTTTTCCCTGCATGCCCGGGTGGCCACCCGGGCCCACGAACGGGAGAAACTGGAACGCTTGTGCCGCTACATCGCATGGCCCGCCGCATCGATCAAACGCCTCTCACTGACCCGCCAAGGCAAAGTGCGCTACGAGCTCAAAGTACCTTACAACGATGGCACTACGCATGTGCTATTCGAACCCCTGGAGTTCATATCAAGGCTGGTTAATGCTGTCAGCGTGGGCAGTGGCAGAGTTTCACTGTCGCCACATTTCGTACGGGCATCAATAAATGAAATGAGATCTGACAATATCCCGGCTTCCGGGATTACCTGTCGTACACTTTGCTTCGATGTGCAACACGAACGACCAGAATCACCAGGTTTTCATCCTCAATACGACAGATCGCGCGGTACTGCCCTATTCGGTAACGCCATAAACCAGAGAAAGTGGATTTGAGCGCTTTACCAACACAGCGGGGATCACTGGCGGGTGCGATACGATTTGCAAAATAATCGAGTATTTGAAGCTGGATATTTCTATCCAGCTTTTTCATATCTTTCAAAACCCTGCGGTCATACTCAATTGTCCAGCCCAAGTTCCTTCCTCATGTCTTTCCCAGATAAACGATCGACAGGGTTTTCAAGCCGGTATTCGGCAATATAGCGATCCTCCAGCGCATCAATATGATCTTCGATGAGTTGCCGAATATAAAAAGTCTTGGTTCGCCCGGTTATTTCAGCCAGGCGATTCAGACGTGTTTCCAGTTCCTTGTTGAGCCTGAGAGTGGCCATAACACACTTGTAATCCATTTGTAATACTTGTATCAAGTGTAATACGTATAGCCCGACATCACAACATTCCCAATGGCCCTGCGGGCTTCCCTCGTTCCTGCTCGCTGCTCGGCATCCTTTAAGGTCTTCATAGCTTATACCGGGCACTTCCGCTCCTATTTTTATATCGCCCCACGAAGCCCTGGGAAGCAATTACGTTTCGTCCGTTTATAATGATACAATTAATTCCTCGATAGACATTATTTATGTATCAGTTAAAAGCAGTCAGCAGAGCGGAAACTCCATGACAGAAAAAGAACTCGAACAGCGCCAACAGGAATTCGACGCCCGGATTGCCAACGAGGAACGCATCGAACCCAAAGACTGGATGCCGGATGATTACCGCAAAACGGTACTGCGGCAAATGTCACAACACGCCCATTCCGAAGTCATCGGCATGCAACCGGAAGGCAACTGGATAACGCGTGCGCCCTCGCTCAGCCGCAAAGCCATTTTGCTGGCTAAAGTACAGGATGAAGGCGGTCACGGCCTGTACCTGTACAGTGCCGCGGAAACGCTGGGCACATCGCGCGAGGACATGGTCAAAGCCCTGCACCAGGGCAAAGCCAAGTATGCGTCAATCTTCAACTACCCGGCGCTGACCTGGGCGGACATGGGCGCCATCGGCTGGCTGGTGGACGGCGCCGCCATTGTCAACCAGGTTTCCCTGCAACGCACTTCCTATGGCCCTTACTCCCGGGCGATGATCCGTATCTGCAAGGAAGAGAGTTTCCACCAACGCCAGGGTTACCAGATCATGCTGGTGCTGGCGCAAGGCAGTACGGAGCAAAAAGCCCTGGCGCAGGATGCCCTTGATCGCTGGTGGTGGCCGTCGCTGATGATGTTCGGCCCGCATGATTCGGACTCGGCCCATACCGCAAAGTCGATGCAATGGAAACTCAAACGGGAAAGTAACGACGACTTGCGTCAGAAATTTGTTGACCAGACCGTACCACAGGCGGAGTTCCTCGGCCTGAAAGTGCCCGACCCCGATCTGAAATGGAATGAAGAGCGCGATCACTATGATTTTGGCAAAATCGACTGGGATGAATTCTGGCAGGTGGTTTCTGGAGACGGTCCCTGCAACCGCCAGCGCCTGGCGCACCACATAAAGGCGCAGGAAGACGGTGCCTGGGTGCGTGAAGCCATGCATGCCTATCAAGAGAAACAGAGGGCCCGAAACGTCTGCAGCGCGGCCTGAACCACCGCGTCAAACCGGAGAATCTGAATATGAATCACAATGCCCTGCCCCTGTTTGAAGTTTTCATCCGCTCCAAACGTGGCCTGGATCACCGCCATGTTGGCAGCCTGCACGCGGAAGACCATGAACAGGCGCTGGAGTATGCACGCGATGTCTACTTGCGCCGCAGCGAAGGCATCAGCATCTGGGTGGTCAATTCCAGTGACATCGTCGCTTCGCAGGAGAGTGATGTGGAGCAATTTTACGACCCGATGGACGACAAACCCTACCGGCACGCCACCCATTACAAACTGCCTGACGAAATCAACAACATGTAAGGGCGGGACCACGATGAATCCAATGCAGACCGACAGAAAATGAGTGAAAAAGACTTCAGCAGGCAGGATCTTTGCGACTACGCCATCGGCCTGGGCGATGATGCGCTGACGCTTGGCCACCGGCTGTCGGAATGGTCCAGCGATGCCCCTTTTCTGGAAGAAGACCTGGCGCTGTCCAACGTGGCGCTGGATTTTATCGGTCGCTGCATGATGTTCTATAGCTATGCCGCTGAGGTAGAAGATGCCGGGCGCAGTGAAGACGACATTGCCTACCTGAGAGATTGTCGCGAGTACCGCAACCTGTTGATCTGTGAACTACCCATCGGGGATTTTGCCGACACCATTGCCCGCCAGTTTCTGGTCGACGCCTACGATGTCGGTTTTTTTACCGAATTGATGAAATCAAGTGACGAAACACTGGCCGCCATTGCAGCCAAGGCAATCAAGGAATCCCGCTATCACTTAAGGCGTAGCGAAGAATGGGTAAAACGCCTCGGCGATGGCACCGGGGAAAGCCACAGGCGCATGCAAAAGGCATTCGACAATGTCTGGGGCTATACACACGAGTTGTTTGAAGTGGACGACATTGAGCAGAGCCTGATTAATGCAGGAATCGCGGCGGACCGACCGGCTTTGAAAGCTGACTGGGAAAACCACGTGCAGTCGGTCTTGAAAGAAGCGACTCTGGACATACCGGACAAGCAGTGGTCCATCCGTGGCGGCCGACAGGGCATGCATACCGAACACCTGGGCTATCTGCTGGCGGAGTTGCAGTTCATGCAGCGCGCCTATCCCGGACTGGAGTGGTAAACCCTGCAATGAACACTGCGCCAAACAGAGTGGATGCCGCCTCATTGGTGAACAGCAGAATCTCGAGACTTGAAGCACTTCTGGAGCAGGTTACGGACCCTGAAATCCCGGTCGTATCCATCCGCGACCTGGGTATCCTGCGGGATATTTCCCTGGATGGAGATCAAGTGACCGTGACCATTACAACCACCTACTCAGGCTGCCCGGCAATGAAGACAATCGAGGCAGATATCAGACAAAGACTGTCTGCCGCCGGCTATGAAGAGGTACTGGTTAAACAAAGCCTGTCACCCGCGTGGACTACCGACTGGATCAGCGCGCAAGGCCGCGAAAAGCTGCGGGAATACGGCATTGCGCCACCGCAAAAAACGGCCGGGGGACTCTGCGCCATGATCTCTGCAGATTCTTCCCTGGCCTGTCCTCAGTGCGGTAGTGAGCATACGGAATGCATCAGCGAGTTTGGCTCAACCGCCTGCAAAGCACTGTACCGCTGTCTGGACTGTGCTGAAGCCTTCGATTACTTCAAATGCCTGTAAGGAACCCACAAAGAGAGAAACTGATGGGAAACCATTTTCATCCACTCAAAATCAGTGATCTTCGGCAGGAAACGAATCGCGCCGTTGTGCTGAGTTTCGAAGTGCCCGACGACCTTGCCGAAACTTTCGCGTTCCAGCCGGGCCAGTACCTTACCTTACGGGCGAGTATTGACGGTGAAAAAATTCAGCGCTCCTATTCGATCTGCTCCGGGCTGGACGATGGTGAGTTGAGGGTAGGCATCAAGCACGTAGAAGAAGGCATATTTTCGAGCTGGGCCAACCAGCAATTGAAGGCCGGGGATACCCTGGATGTTATGCCGCCACGCGGTAATTTTTACACCGAACTCAAACCTGACCAGGCCTGCAACTATCTGTGCATCGCCTCCGGCAGCGGTATTACACCTGTGCTTTCGATTATCAAAACGGTGTTGGCGCGTGAACCGCAGAGCAAGGTCACCCTGCTCTACGGCAACCAGCGCACCGCCACCATGATGTTTCGCAACGAGCTGGCCTTCCTGAAAAACCGCTACCTACAGCGCTTCCATTGGATCAATATTTTCAGTCGCGAACCCCAGGAAGCGGAAATTTTCAGCGGGCATATCAACAACCGCAAAGGCGGCGAGCTGAACCTCCACCTCATTCGGATCCGGGATTTTGACGAATTTTTTCTGTGCGGCCCGGAAGCCATGATCTCTGAAGTATCCCGTGGCCTGCGCAGCGAAGGAATTGAAGAAAACCACATCCACTTCGAACTGTTTGCCTCTTCGGCGGAAAATGCACGTAAGGCCGTTGAGCGACACCACGCACGAGCGCAAAAACACAAGGGTAAGGTCAGCCAGGTAACGGTGATCTCCAGTGGGCGTGAATACAATTTTGAGCTCAATGCGGACGGTGAAAACCTGCTGGACGCGGGCCTGAATAATGGAGTCGACTTGCCGTTTTCATGCAAAGGAGGTGTCTGTGCCACCTGCAAAGCCATTCTGAAAGAAGGTAAAGTGGAGATGGATTTGAACCAGGCGCTGAGGCCGGAGGAATTGGAAAAGGGGTACATTCTCACCTGCCAGTCACATCCAATTTCAGACAAAGTTATCGTCGACTTTGACCAGATATGATGCAGTATGCGAACTAAGTCACAGTCCATCCGACAGTTCCTGTCTGTGCGCATGGCGCAGGGGAGCATCAGTAGTACGTCGTTGTTAATCACCCTGTTTTGTGACGCCGTCACCCGCCATGGCGGTGAAATTTGGCTCGGCAGCCTGATCCAGGCCCTGGCGCCATTGGGTGTCAGCGAACGCCTGGTGCGCACCGCAGTATTCCGACTGGTACAGGATGACTGGCTGATTTCACGCAAAGAGGGCCGCCGTAGTTACTACGGCCTTTCTTCTACCGGTTTCAATCAGTATCAGCGCGCTGCAAGACGTATTTATGCCGATGGGCGAGCGGAATGGGACGGTATCTGGACCCTAGTCATCCCGTCATTCATACCTGAAGGCAAACGCGAACCTTTGCGCAAAAGCCTGTTATGGCTGGGCTTCGGATTACTGACATCCGGCGTTTACGCCATGCCTTCACAGGATCGTAAATCCCTGAATGAACTGCTCAATGAACTGGGTGTGCATAATTCAGTCGTGATTATGACAGCCCGCGCTGACCCGTCTGCCAGCGATGATGTATTGCGGCACCAGGTGATGGAGCGCTGGAGTCTGGCCAAACTGGGTGAACAGTATCAGTCTTTCCTCGACTGTTACCAACCGGTGCTTCACTACCTTTCCGGCAAAAATATACCCGACCCGGAACGGGCTTTCATGCTGCGCATACTACTGATGCACGACTACCGCCGAATCCTGTTACGCGACCCGGAACTACCGATTGATATGCTGCCCGGCGACTGGGCCGGTTTCGAGGCACATAACGTTACAGCCGATATTTACAAGCGTATCGGTGCCAGCACAGCAAGCTGGTTCAGCAGCGCCATGAAGAACGCAACGAGCAGGCTGCCCGCAGCGGATACGGTCTTTTTCAAGCGCTACGGTGGCATTCCCAAACGCTGAGCAAAAAAAGGCGTGGTTTGCAAGTTCATTCAAGGTCAAGGCATCGGGTTCATTAATGAATGGATTTGTATGCTACGTTGTCGTGGTTGAGCAAGTGTTTAGGTAGGACTTGGCCAGGGTTTAAGTGGTTTGTAGTGGTGCGCCTCAAGCGCACCACTCATTTTCACGGCATCGTTCAATTGTCCGTTAAACAGCAAAATGCGTATCCAGGGATCTAACAGATAGTAGGCTTGGGTATCAACGATATCGTCTTCAAGAAGACTGCTTGCGTGTTGCCATGATTGCCGGGCCTCCATCATGTTGTCCTGAACCGCAAAAAGCTCTCCTCTTTCAACATATATGGAAGCCAGCTTGCCGGTTCGTTCGATATTGAGGCGATCAGCCTGCTTGATGACCTGCATACTTTCAATGGCCTTTTGGTTGAGCTCCAATGCTGCGATAACTTCATTGTTTTCCTGGTGAATCCAGGCCATAAGCCTGTAGGCATCGGCGAGGTGATCGTAAACATTGTAGTCCGTAGTTCCGTTGGCAATCATATTCTCGAGGATGGCAATAGACTGGCCAACGAGAATTAGTGCTTCATCCAATTCGCCAACTGCTACGAGTGCAAACCCTTTCGTTATACGGGGCTTGGTGCTTGAGCGTAGCCAGTCCATATTGTTCTCGTCGTGCTCTGTCAGGAAATCGAAAGCTCGACTCGCTTCATCAGCCAGCGTGTTAGCTCTATCCAGGTCTCCGGTGGCCAAAAGTATTTCAACTACACGCATCTCCGCATGCGCCCAGTCGTACAGTCTCACAGTATCTTCAGGCTCCTGACGGCTGAAGCTTTGTAAATCAGCAGCACTTCGCTGGTAATACTCCAGGGTCTGCGTGAAGTCACCGCGTTTAAGGGCAATATTTCCAAGCCAGGAGACAGCATCCGCAATGTCGATGATGAGGACCTGTTCAGGATCCTGTTCCTGGATGGTAGATAAAATATCGAGCTCCTGTTTAAATCCTTTCGCAGCAACGTCCAGATTCTCTGTCTCAAAGTCCATTACAGCAAGGTTGTGATGGCCGAATCCGACCTCGCGTTTCCAATCTAATCGTGTCGCATCAAGTGCGGCGAGTTCAAGACTACTGTCGCGATATTTCACCAACCAGTTGCGAGCCTCTTCCAGGTCCCCATTTCGCCAGTGCACGAATGCAACCCAAAATTCAGCTTGTGCACGGTTAAAAAGCTTTTCGCCACCTCCCGGGTCATTTTGGTAAAGGACTTCACTTCTATGGTAGGCCTCGCTAAACGACGCCAGTGCTTCTGAGTACTGCAGTTGACTGACACGTATCTCCCCAAGCTGTGTCATCACCTGCGCCTGGCGCGCCAGTTCACTGTCGGTCAGGTCACTGACTTTGACGGTCGCAAAATAATTCATGGCCCTGGCACCAACCTCTTCAAGAATATCCAGTCGCCCGATGGGTTGGAGCCTCTCGCGAAGATCGCCAACCATAAACCCCAAAAGATCATCAGCCTGAATTCGTCTCTGAGTCGCTTCATCTCTTGCCATCATGGCAGTAATAGCAAGAAACACCGTGATGACCAGGGCGGTCATGGAACCGGCGGTCAGGATGGCCATTCGTCTGTATTTGCGTTGCAACTCGCGCTGCCGCAAATCATCAAGACCGACACCGATGAGTCCGGCGATAATTTTGAGGCTGGCCAGCTTACGCCCATCGCCCTGCTTACGCGCATCAGCGGCAATAGATTCAGTGGCTCCCGACTGCAATACCCCCGCAGTGTCGTAACGCTGGCGTATTGCAGGTGGAAAACAATCAATATCGCTGTTGACCGCGGCTGGATCTCCATCGACAATCAGGCTGTATATCTGATTGGATCGACCAAGTTTTTTGAAGGTCTCAATTTCCTGATTGACCCAGCGGGACTTTGCTGAGGACGGTGAACAAATGACAATCAGGTTCTCGGACTTTTCGAGCGCTTGTTGAATTTGCCCTGGAAGATCTGGAGAACTTGCGAACTCTTCACGGTCGCGAAACATAGGTACAAGGCGCGCCGGTGTATCGGCATTAACCAGGTGTTTTGGCGTTCTGTAAGCCTCGAGTACACGGTGTAACCATGATCCCCATTTTTTGTCTGTATGGGAGTAACTGATGAATGCCTTGTATTTATAATCACCTTTCACTTATTAATCCTGGTTCTTGATGCCAGGGTCAAAGGAGCCGGTTTGCCCCGTTTGGATATTTTTCCAGTGGACGTCATAAGTGAATGACTCCAGATCAGCGACCGTATCCGTGACGGTCATGACTGTCTTGTCCGCATTGAAGGCCGGTTCGCCGAAATCCTGGATGTCCGTCCCGTTTATTTCGATACCGGTAAACACATAATTGGCTGTTTTCATCTGCCATTGAATACCGGTTTGAGAGCTTCGGTGGACGACGATCTCATCGGGGGAGTAGCTAGCCACGTTGTCCGGCGAGATACTCACTGTCACCACAGGTGCCGCCGCTGCCATCGCGCTGTAACCCAGTGTATTGCTGTCCACGGGTCCGCTAATCGCGAAGTTTGCACAGTTGACGTTTGTCGGGTCGTAGGTGAATCGAAGCGGCGATACAACGTCTTTGCCGCTCTCCACCCATACATAAATCCAGACTTCGTCTCCAGCTTCGAGCGGCGCATCCGCGAGAGCGAAATTACGGCAGGCCATGGTCTGTGATTGTCCGACCGGCAGTTTGCTGCTCCATGCCCAGTTTTTATTATTCGGGTAGCCTGTTTGCGGCTGGGACTGGTTGGCATTAGTCCAGTACATCGTGAACTGACAAACAATACCAGCATCGTTCTTGAGGTGTATTGCTGAGATATTACCGAGCGATACGGCATCTCTACCCGCCGCGGCTACCAGGCTCTGTTTGTGGCTGCCCAGATCCGCAACAAAACGCAGTGCATGAAGCGCTGAGGCGGGAGACGCTGTAGCTTTTTCCAACAATGCGTCTCTGTGGGCACCGAGATCGGGTATATGCTGGAGCATCTGGCTCGCCCACTCAGGATCAGATTCAAGTACTTTTTCGGTGACAGTGTCCAGTCCGACATCTTCGACTGCGGCTTTCAGGATCTCTTCGTAACAGTTCGATTCATTTTTGATGGCCGCCTGTGTCCTGGCGGCACCTGCAGCCACAGCAAGTTTCAGTCCGAGACGACGTTGAAGTTCTGCTTCCATGATTAATTCTCCTTTTTATGGATGACAACCATAATAGTGATGGGGACCATTGATTATTTGAACGGACTAGTGTGACCCTGCTCACATAATGTGATACCGGTTTTTGGCCAGCTTACGAATAGGTGTATCTACGAGTGTGTTGCTCACCGATATATCTCCCCGATAGTTTGCCCGTGTTTATGCAAATGAACTGCACCCACTAAATATAGTTGATGAGAATGAGAATTGCTTAAACAGAGAAAATGGAAGTAAAAAGCTAGCCAAACTCGGGTTTTCCGCAGTAGATCATGTTAAGTCCGACAGACTGCTAGGCTGCTATGGTTGATGGATATCTCTGACTGCCCACTCAAAACACGACCAGGGGCCTGGTCGACAGATCTTAACCGCATCTGGGCTTAATCCGACAGTATCAAAAATATGATTCGCTAATCCCTATATCCCACTTTTATGTCAGCGAGTACTACAACGGCAGGGCGGACCTGAATCTGGCCACCGACGTTTATGTGGCGGGCGGCAATGACAGCGGAGGCATTAACGCCGTCATAGCAGCCCCCGGCACTATTACAGTCACTCGAACCGGCGGTAGTGACGGCGCAATATCGGTTGATTATTGGACAGACGACGGCTCCGCCACGGCAGAAAGCGATTATTCGGCCACCTCAGGAACACTGTACTGGGCCGGTGGAGACGCTACTGCAAAAACTTTTACGGTTCCTATCCTCGATACTGTTGAGCAGGCTTTTTTTCACTTGACCAATGTTATTTGAGCTTTTCTTTGATTCTGGCTGCTTTGCCTTCGAGGCCGCGCAGATAGTAAAGCTTGGCGCGCCGGACATCGCCGCGGCGCTTCACCTTGACCGAGTCAATCAAGGGACTGTGTGTCTGAAACACGCGTTCCACACCGGTGCCATGGGAGATCTTACGAACGGTAAACGCAGAGTTCAAGCCCCGGTTGCGAATGGCAATGCACACGCCTTCGAAAGCCTGAACGCGTTCGCGGTTGCCCTCTTTTACTTTAACGCTGACGATGATGGTGTCACCCGGTGCAAATTCGGGGAACTCATTGTTCATCTGTTCCGCATTGATTTCATCGATGATGTTAGTCATTTTCCTGGTCCCTGATTACAAATTTCTAAAATACATATCCAAAATTATAAATCTTGATTTACAAATTCTTTCACTGACTGCCGCGCTTTTCAGCATATTCACGCTTGAACTCTGCCAGCAGAGTTACTGATTCTTTATCCAGTTCCAGCCCATCCAGTAAATCCGGTCTTCTCAACCAGGTGCGGCCCAGTGACTGCTTTTTTCTCCAGCGCCTGATCGCCTCATGGTCACCGGATAATAACACCGGAGGCACTTCCAGGCCTTCGACTAGCTCCGGGCGGGTGTAGTGCTGGCAATCCAGCAAACCGTCCGTAAACGAATCCTGCTGCGCCGATTGCTCATCTCCCAGCACACCCGGCGCCAGGCGTGTGACGGCATCAATGATCACGGCTGCCGCCAGTTCACCGCCGCTGAGAACGTAGTCACCCAGTGACCATTCCTCATCAATTTCAAGCTCAATCAGTCGTTCATCGATACCTTCATATCTGCCGCAAACCAGGATCAAATGCTCACGCTGAGCTAACTCCCTGACGGCGGCCTGATCAAGCTGCTTTCCCTGTGGGCTGAGCAAGCTGACCCGAGCCTTTCCACCGGATGCATCCCGTGCCGTTTGAATGGTGCTGCGTAACGGCTCAACCGCCATCACCATTCCCGGACCGCCGCCGTAGGGTCGATCATCTACGGTGCGGTGCCTGTCCCGGGCAAAACTCCTGGGATTGAGCAACTTGAGCTGGACTTTTCCTTCCCGAATCCCGCGTCCGGTTACACCCAGATTAACCAGTGGTGTGAATTCTTCCGGAAACAAGGTAATAACCTGTATTTTCATCGGCGGTTCCCTAAAAATCCGGGTCCCAGTCAACCACAATCAATCCCTTATCCAGATCCACGCTTAAAACATACGGCCCCAGTACAAAAGGGATCAAGCGTTCGCGTTCAGTCTCCGACACGCCTCGCACTACCATCACATCGTTGGCCCCGGTGGCCAGCATGTAACGAATGGTGCCGAGATTCGTCCCATCCTCCAGTTGTACGGTCAGGCCAACCAGGTCTGTCCAGTAAAACTCTTCTTCCGATAATTCCGGAAGCTGGTCACGGTAGATGGCGATTGTCTGGTTTAACTGGCTTTCGGCCTGATCGCGATCCTCTATTTTCTCAAACAGGGCAATCAAATGTTTGCCATGCTTTTTTCCCTGCTTGATGCTGACCGCTTCGAGGCGGTCTCCCACCAGCCAGGGCTGATAGTCAAAAATTGCCTCACGCGGATCGGTCAGGGAATAAATCTTCAACCAACCACGGGTTCCATGAACCCCGGAAATGTGACCAATCGGCACAATATCCCGCTTTTCAACATCCTCCGGGCTCACTGGAACGCACCCGACGGGTTCAGGAAGCGGCTGTACGTGCCTCGGAAACCAGTGATTTCACGCGGCCACTGAGTTGTGCGCCTACACCCGTCCAATAATCAACGCGATCCAGGTCCAACCGTAAACGCTCTTCCTGGCCACGGGCTACCGGGTTGAAAAACCCAAGCCGTTCGATATTTCGGCCTTCACGAGCCTTGCGGCTATCCGTTACCACAATATGATAAAACGGAAGTTTTTTCGCGCCACCTCGTGACAATCTGATTTTTACCATTATTCAAAACCCACTATTTTTCAGAATCCAATGAAATTAATTTATGCGTAATACAGCTAACGCAGCAAACCGCCTATTCTACCGCTTTTTTTTATAAAAGAACACACTTGCGCCTAAAACGGCATCTTGCCTCCGGCACCGCCCCCGGGAAAACCACCCGGTGGCAATTGCCCCTGCAACTTGCCCATTTTCTTCATCATCCTGGCCATGCCCCCTTTGCCCATTTTCTTCATCATCTTCTGCATCTGCCCATGCTGCTTCAGCAGGCGATTCACGGCCTGAATCTGCGTACCGGAACCCCGTGCAATACGTTTTTTACGTGAACCCCGGATCACATCCGGAAAACGCCGCTCCTGTGGTGTCATCGAGTTGATAATAGCGATCATTTGACGGGTTTGGTGGTTTTCAACCTGGGCTTTTACATTGTCCGGCAGGTTGCTCATGCCCGGCAGTTTATCCATCAGCCCGCCAAGACCCCCCATATTCTGCATTTGTTCCATCTGCGAGCGAAAATCGTCCAGATCGAAACCGCTGCCCCGACGCATTTTCCGGACCAGTTTTTCAGCCTTTTTCTGATCCACCTTACGGTGAACCTCCTCGACCAGCGATAAAACATCCCCCATACCCAGGATACGGGAAGCCACACGCTCGGGGTGAAACGGTTGCAGCGCATCCGTTTTTTCACCGGAACCAAGGAATTTCACCGGCTTGCCGGTAATCTGCCGAACAGACAGGGCGGCACCACCACGGGCATCGCCATCGGTCTTGGTTAATACGATACCGGTCAGATCGAGTGCCTGATTAAAGGCGGCCGCCGTGTTTGCGGCATCCTGACCCGTCATTGCATCGACCACAAAGAGGGTTTCGTGGGGTGAAATCACCGCATGAATTTGACGGATTTCAGCCATCATTTCTTCGTCAACATGCAAACGACCGGCTGTATCCACCAATAACACATCACACATCTGCTGCCGCGCTGCGCGCAAAGCATTTTTCGCAATATCTGCCGGCTTCTGACCAGCCGTTGACGGCTGAAAAATTGCACCTACCTGATCCGCCAGGGTTTTGAGTTGTTCAATGGCAGCCGGGCGGTATACATCACAGGAAACCACCATCACCCGTTTTTTCTCCTGTTCGATCAACAGGCGAGCCAGTTTCGCAGTGGTGGTGGTTTTACCGGAGCCCTGCAGACCTGCCAGCAATATGGGCACCGGAGCCTGCGCCCGCAGGTCGAGTGCCTCGTTCTGCACGCCCATGATCTGTACCAGTTCATCATGAACCAGTTTCACCATGGCCTGGCCGGGGGTGAGACTCTTGAGGAATTCCTGGCCGAGTGCTTTTTCCCGCACCCCTTGTATAAAGGACTGGACCACCGGCAGTGCAACATCAGCCTCAAGCAGGGCTATCCGTATTTCACGCAGGGTATCCCTGACGCCATCTTCAGTCAGGCGGCCTTTGCCGCGCAATTGTTGTACCGTGCGCGACAGTCGCTCGGTCAAATTTTCAAACATGAATCACTCCGCCAGATTAAGTTTGGAGTACGATTGATCACTTATGCAAACAGCCATAGGTTTCCAGCGCTCCACTGGGGTATTATAGCCGCAGAACTCAGCGCATACCGGACTGAAATGAACCACGATCTCTCATTGACCCTGGCAGCAATTTTCTACATTGTGGCAGCCGTCTTACTTTACCGATCCATCAGAATTCCACACGCGGGCTGGAGGCGCACTTCATTCGCCTTCGCCCTGGCCGGCGCATTGTTTCACACCATTGCCCAGGCCAGCCACTGGTTCGGGTCCGCCACGCCTAACGTCAACCTGTCTCACCTGGGATCTCTTTGCGCACTGGTGGTCATACTGTTGCTGATTGGCTCTACATTTACACGCAGTACGCTCTATGATGCGGGACTGGTAGCCCTGCCGATTGCGGCCGGTGTGGCGATGCTCGAGCGGGTGTTACCCCAAAATGTAATCCCGATGACGGAACTGTCTACCGGCATAACGGTACACCTGATCAGTTCAGTTCTGGCTTTTGGGGTACTTAGCATCGCCGGTGTTTATGCCTTGTTTGCCGCCATCATTGATCATTTCCTGAGGCATCATCACCTCAACCCCCTGGTTAGAACCCTGCCCCCGCTGGAAGTGTTGGAGAATTTGCTTTTCAAGCTGATCGCCACGGGTTTCCTGCTGCTCTCGGTTTCCCTGCTTTCCGGCCTCTTGTTCATCAATGATATATTTGCACAACACCTGTTGCATAAAACAGTACTGTCCATCACGGCATGGCTGATGTTCGGGCTGCTATTATGGGGGCGCTGGCGTTACGGCTGGCGTGGCAGCCTGGCGGTAAGAATGACGCTGGCTGGAATCGTATTGCTGGTGTTGGCCTATTTCGGCAGTAAGTTCGTATTGGAAATTTTCCTGGGACGCAGTTGGCAACCCTGATCCATGGAAGAAATTCCTCTAGGTAGTTTGTACGTTACTCTGCTTGTCCTGATCATTCTTTCAGGATTTTTTTCCAGTTCCGAAACCGGGCTGATGGCGATGAACAAGTATCGCCTGCGCCACCTTGCCAACCAGGGGCACCGGGGAGCCAGAACGGCGCAGAAATTACTGGAAAAACCGGATCGCCTGATCGGCTTGATCCTGCTGGGAAACAACCTGGTCAATATTCTGGCGGCCTCAATCGCGACCGTCATCGGTATCCGCCTGTTCGGTTCCAATGGTATCTGGATCGCTTCGATGGTCATGACGGTGGTTGTGCTGATCTTTGCCGAGGTTGCGCCAAAGACCGTTGCTGCGGTACATCCGGAACGCATTGCGTTTCCGGCTTCGTACGTGTTGACCATTCTGCTGAAGATTCTTTACCCTCTGGTATGGCTTGTTAACGGACTGGCCAACTTGGTATTAAGGCCTTTCAGGGTTCGCACCAGCGCAGATGTCATGGAGCGGCTTAACCGGGAGGAGTTGCGGACCCTGGTCAAGGAAGGTGGCATGATTCCGGATGACCATCAGCGCATGCTGGTCAATATTCTCGATCTGGAGCAGGCAACAGTAGAGGATGTAATGATTCCCCGACAGGATATCGTCGGCCTCGATCTGGACGATGACTGGGAGGATATCCTGATCCAGCTAACCCAGACGGTTTACACGCGTCTGCCCATTTTCAGAGAAAGCATCGACCAGGTGGAAGGCCTGTTGCATATCCGTACCGTCATCGCCGAACTGGCACATGGCGCCCTCACCTTTGACAAACTAAAACGTTCGGTAAGCAAACCCTATTTCATCCCGGAGGGGACCGGATTGACCCGGCAATTGCTTGAATTCCAGTCCAGGGAGCGACAAATGGGCCTGGTTGTGGATGAGTACGGAGACATCCAGGGACTGGTCACACTGGACGACATTCTGGAAGAAATTGTCGGTGAATTTACCACCGACAGCCGGGCCAGAACCCGTTACATTCGCAAACTAGAGGACGGCAACTACCTGGTGGACGGCTCTGTCGCAATCCGGTCGCTTAATCGCAAAACCGGTTGGGATCTGCCCGAAGACGATGCCAGTACGCTCAATGGCCTGCTGTTGGAAAAACTGGCCGATATCCCAAGCGGGCAAACCAGTATCCGGATCGGACGCCATATCATGACGATCGTTGATATCAGGGATAATGTGATCAGCAAGGTGATCGTCAAGCCCGACCACGCACCCGATCAGGCCGTGTTCTAGATGTTCACCAGATGCTGATCAACATCCAGTTTCTGCGATTTGCCGCTGCCCTGATGGTGGTGTTCTATCACGCCAGCAAGCACATACGCTCTACTGGTGTAGACCAGGGCATGTTTTACGCTGCCAGCGAAGCCGTAGGGTTTGCCGGGGTGGATATATTCTTTGTTGTTTCCGGCTTTATCATGTTTTATACCACCAGAGCGGTTACCGGGCCGGCGCCGGCCATGGAGTTCCTCAAACGCAGACTGGCGCGAATTTACAGCGGCTATTGGCCATTCTTCTTTGTAGCCATGGGCGTTTTTTGGTGGGCCCGGACAGCACATTTTCAGGAATCCAGGCTGTGGACTTCCTTCATACTCTGGCCTCAACCGTTAAACCAGGTACTGATTGATGTCTCGTGGACACTTTCCTATGAATTGTATTTCTACCTGTTGTTTACCTTGCTGGTTTTCATCAGTGTACGGCCGAGACGCTGGCTGCTGGTTGCCCTTCTGACATTTTTTGCAGTCACCGGGCTCTATCGTCACTGGGTGACAGGTGATTACTCACCAGAACTCTTGTACACCCACAGTTTCGCCTACCAATTCCTGTCTTCCCCTTTCTTGCTGGAGTTTTTTGCCGGAGCATTGCTGGCCTCGACCATAAAGGGGGGCTCAGCACGATCCGGTTGGCTGGCGCTGATAATCGGGGCAGCGGGGTTTGCCCTGGCCGGGTGGACCAACCTTTATATTTACCAGGGCAATATTGAGCAGGGGTACTACGTAGTGCCGCGTGTGCTGTTATTTGGGATTCCATCCCTGTTAATCATACGGGGTCTGGTTCACCTGGAACGCAATGGGCGGGTTGCACCCCGCCGCTTCAGTATCGCGACCGGCGGCGCTTCCTATGCGCTTTACCTCAGTCACACGCTGTTTTTTGTAACCACCATGAAGCTGGGCATATACGGCGCACTGAGTGATTTCCCGGCCTGGCAGGTGCAATTGTTTTACTTGCTTTACACGATCTTAATCGTTATTTTCAGCGTCACCCATTACCGGCTTGCCGAACAACCCTTGCACCATCTGTTTAAGAAATGCTTACGCGTTCACAGATCCTGATACAGGCGTCAGTCCGCTGCATGACTCAGCGCTTCAGAAATACTTCGCACAGGCGTGATGGACAGGCCCTTGATGGGCTTGCGAGGTAGGTTGGCCGCCGGAACCAGTGCATGATTAAATCCATGGCTGGCGGCTTCACGTAAGCGCTGCTCTCCATCATGTACGGGGCGAATCTCACCGGACAGGCCCACTTCACCAAAACAGATCATTTTTTGTTGCATCGGCCTGTCGCGAAAACTTGAAAACAAGGCCAACAACATGGGCAGGTCCGCACCGGTTTCGCTGATTTTCATACCACCAACAACATTGATAAAAACATCGTAATCTGCCAGGGCGACACCCCCCTGTCGGTGCAGCACAGCAAGCATCATGGCCAAACGGTTGTAATCGAGTCCCAGCGCCACGCGGCGCGGGTTATTAAGGTGGCTCTGATCAACGAGGGCCTGGACCTCGAGCAGGATGGGCCGCGTACCTTCGCGGACAACCGTGATGACACTGCCCGCCACCGGATCTGAATGTCCCGAAAGAAAAATAGCGGATGGATTTTTGACTTCCCTGAGCCCCTTGCCGGTCATGGCGAACATACCCAGTTCATTGACTGCACCGAAGCGGTTCTTGATGGCGCGAATCACCCGGTACCGGCTACCATCGTCACTTTCGAAATACAGTACCGTATCGACCATGTGTTCCAGCACCCGTGGGCCCGCCAGTGCGCCTTCCTTGGTAACGTGACCCACCAGAATGACACAGCAGCGGTTCTGCTTTGCCCAACGCACCAGGCTGGCTGCAGTTTCGCGAATCTGGGCAACAGAACCCGGGGCGGATGCCAGGGCTTCTGAATAAACGGTCTGAATTGAATCGACAATCATCAGCCGGGGTTTTTCCTTCGATGCGTGGCCGATAATCTGCTCAACCGAAGTCTCGGTCAGGCAACGGATATTTGCCAGCGACAGATCCAGCCTCTGCCCGCGCATACCCAACTGTTCCAGCGACTCTTCACCGGTGATGTACAAGCTGGAATAACGGCTGGCAAGCGCGGCCACCAACTGCAATAACAAGGTTGACTTACCAATTCCCGGATCTCCACCCAACAGGATGACTGATCCCGGGACAACCCCGCCCCCCAACACCCGGTCAAGTTCCCCAACTCCAGTCGACATGCGACTGACTTCAGAATGATCTACCGTGGCGAGATCCTGAATGTCATTGGCCAACTGGCCGGAATAACCGCTGAAACGCTTACCCGGAAGGGTTTCCTGCCGGGTTTCAACGATGCAATTCCACTCCCGACATTCCGGGCACTGGCCTGCCCATTTACCCAGCAGTGCTCCACAATGTTCACATTGATAGCTGTTTTTTGTTTTGGCCATTTCCACTTCCCAATTCGGAGTGCCTCCCTTGGCCACACCTTTGGTTCCCACAAAATCCTGTTAGTCGCACAATCTGTAGTACAGAGAGTCTTGTAGCAGATCACACCCGTGACCACCAGCCCATATCGCAACGGGATCATTTTTCCTACAATAGATGTTAAATAACAGGTGACCCGAAAATGGACCGACAACAGGAACAAGCACTGATTGGCGAATCTCCGGTTTTTCTGGAGATCCTGGAGCATGTTTCCCGGGTTGCACAGTTAAACCGGCCGGTTTTGGTTGTAGGTGAGCGCGGTACCGGCAAGGAACTCATCGCGGCACGCATCCATTACCTGTCCCCGCGGTGGGACCGCCCTTTCGTCAAGCTCAATTGCGCGGCACTGGCCGAATCGCTGCTTGAAACCGAATTGTTTGGCCACGAGGCAGGCTCCTTTACCGGCGCCACCCGGCGACGTCTCGGGCGCTTTGAACTGGCCAACGAAGGCAGCCTGTTCCTGGATGAGTTGGCGAACACCTCAGACCGGGTGCAGGAAAAAGTGCTGCGCGTCATCGAGTACGGCGAACTCGAAAGAGTCGGTGGAAACGACACGATCCGAACCGATGTCCGCATCATCGGAGCCACTAACGAAGATCTGCCAGGCTTAGCCGAACAGGGTAAATTTCGCCCAGATCTACTGGATCGCCTCGCTTTTGACGTCATCACACTACCGCCTCTACGCAAACGCCGGGAAGATATCATACCCTTGGCTGAGCATTTTGCCGTCAAGATGTCCGGTGAACTGGGGCTGGACCTGTTCCAGGGCTTCAGTGAATCGGCCCGTGGCCTGTTGCGGGATTATTATTGGCCCGGCAATGTACGCGAACTCAAGAATGTGGTCGAAAGGGCGGTTTACTCCTCATTCGGTAATGACGAACCCACTTCAGGAATTTCATTCGACCCGTTCGATTCACCCTGGCGGCCCGGGACTCAGACAAAAACGGGGGATAGCGGGGGTTCCATGCCGGGCGAAGCATACGACTTCAAGGAATACATCCAGGAGTTTGAGGTCACACTGCTTAAATCAGCTTTGCAAACATGTCGCTTCAACCAGAAAAAAACTGCAGATTTTCTAGGCATGACCTATCACCAACTCCGCGGTTACCTGCGCAAATATGATTTAACTGATCAGGAAAATTGAGCATACCGTATTCTGTTCAGCGCTCGTTCCAGGCATTGTCAGCGACACTGCCAGAAGTATTACCCGTATCTAATCGTGTGCAGTGGCGTAGGCATGTTCGGGTGCATAATTGACAAATCGTAACCATTGCCCCTGAAAGGTCAAAACGACTGTATCCGTTGGGCCATTTCGATGTTTGCCGATAATGATTTCAGCCTTACCTTTTTCCGGCGTCTCTTCGTTATAGACTTCATCGCGGTAGATAAACACGATTAAATCGGCATCCTGCTCAATGGAGCCTGATTCCCTCAGGTCAGCCATGATCGGACGTTTGTTGGGCCGTTGTTCCAGGGCACGATTGAGCTGGGATAAAGCAACAACAGGCACATGAAGTTCCTTGGCGATCGCTTTCAACGACCGGGAAATTTCAGCGATCTCGGTCGCCCGGTTCTCCTTGGTGCCGGGTACCGCCATCAACTGGATATAGTCCACAACGATCAGCCCAATGTCGTGTTCGCGCTTCAGCCTTCTTGCCCGGGCCCGGAGTTCAGACGGGGACAGGGAGGGCGTTTCATCGATAAAAATTCGGCTTTTATGCAACAGATTCATCGCTGAAGTCAGTTTGGGCCAATCCAGATCATCAAGATTTCCGATTCTCAGCTTGGTCTGGTCAATCTGGCCAAGTGATGAAAACAAACGCATGACCAACTGAAGGGAGGACATTTCCATACTGAAAATGGCCACCGGAACATCGTGTTTGATGGCAGCATGTTCCGCGATGTTCATTGCCAGTGTTGTTTTGCCCATTGCCGGGCGACCGGCGACAATAATCAGGTCAGAGGGCTGCAACCCTGCGGTGAGCTTGTCAAAATCTTTAAATCCAGTGGGCGTGCCCGTAATTTCACCTTCAAATTCGTGTAATTCCTGGATTTTTTCGATTGCATCCTTGATGGTTTCCTGAACAGTTACAAAGTCTGAACCGGCTCTCATGCCCTGCTCTGCAATGGCAAAGACCCGGCGTTCTGCCTCTTCCAATAGTTCCTGACTGTCACGGCCATCCGATGCAAAAACACCAGAGGTAATTTCTGCACCTACATCGATCAGTTGCCGCAGAACGGACTTCTCCCGAACGATTTCTGCATAAGCTTTGACATTGGCTGCGCTGGGCGTGCTGGACGTCAGTTGATTTATGTAGGAACCACCATCAACCTGGTCTGCTTTACCGTGTGCTTCGAACCATTCCGTAACCGTCACCGCATCACAGGGTTTACCCCGGTCATTCAACTCATGGATGGCGCGAAAGACAAGACGATGGTCTTCGCGGTAGAAATCAGCTTCGGTAACCACATCGGCTACCTGATCCCAGGCGCGAGGAGACAGGAGCAAACCACCCAGAACCGCCTGTTCACCCTCAATGGAGTGGGGTGGAACCTTCAAGTTCTCAAGGGTAGCGAGTTTGGGTGCGGCCATACCTTCTGCAGTTCAGGAATACATGAAAAAACTGCAACCCGGCAATCGCCGGGTTGCAGTGAAAGCATAGAGGCTCCGCTTGATCACCGCAAGGTTATCGTGGAGCCTCGCCGAATTATTCAGGGTTTACGATGACCTTGATGCGGGTTTCCACGTCGGCATGCAGATGCAACACCACTTCATGCTCGCCCGTAAAACGAATCGGGCCCTCACCCATGATGACTTCGGCTTTAGAAACTTCATGGCCCAAAGACGTAAGTGCCTCAGCGATTTCACGCGGGCCAATCGAGCCATAAAGCTTACCCTCTTCACTGGCGTTGGCGGACAGCGTGACCTCCACATCGGCAAAGGCTGTACTGCGGCTTTCCGCAGAGCCCAACTTTTTCTGGGCCGCCGCTTCCAGTTCGGTGCGACGGGCATCAAACTGGGCGATATTACTTTCTGTTGCCGGAATGGCCTTGCCATGCGGCACCAGGAAATTCCGGCCATAACCCGGTTTGACGTTTACGCGGTCGCCCAGATCACCCAGTTTCAATACTTTTTCAAGCAGAATTAATTCCATTTTATTTCTCCCAATTGATCAACAGATCAATGGTTGTCGGTATACGGCAGCAGTGACAGGTATCGTGCGTGCTTGATTGCCCGAGACAACTGACGCTGGTAACGCGCCTTGGTTCCGGTAATCCTGCTGGGCACAATCTTGCCTGACTCACCAATGTACTGCTTCAGCATATTGAGGTCTTTGTAATCAATTTCGGTGATGCCTTCAACTGTGAAGCGACAGAATTTTCTGCGTCTGAAATGACGTGCCATATTGGTTCTCCTGTTCAGGCGTCAGCGCTTGCTGCGTCTGGCGTCTGTTTAGTTGATTCATCCGAAGCCGGTTGGGCAGGTGCTTCCGGAACTGCTTCCGTGGCGACCTCCACTGTTTTCTCAACCGCTTCGCTCACATCCTTGGCCGCAGGCTCATCAGAACCAGCCTCCGTGGCCGACGATTTTTCAGCACCTTCTGCTGCAACGGGAGCCTCACTCTTTTTGTCGCTCGCGGCCGTACGCTTGCGCTCATCATAGCTGCGGCTGGAGCGATCTTTTTCTTCTTTGGCCTTCATCATCAGGGACTGCTCAACAATCGCTGACTGACGCCGAACAGTCAGGTGACGCAGCACCGCATCATTAAAGCGGAAAATCCCTTCGAGTTCGGCTAAAGTATCGCTATCGCATTCGATGTTCATCAGAATGTAATGGGCCTTGTGAAGCTTGGCGATGGGAAAAGCCAGTTGACGCCGGCCCCAGTCTTCCAGTCGATGAATCGTTCCGTTATTGCCCTCGATTAAGGCCCGGTAACGTTCCAGCATGGCAGGAACTTGCTCGCTCTGGTCCGGATGGACCATAAAGCATATTTCAAAGTGTCTCATTGTGACTCCTTGTGGATTTGTCGGTACGGAATAAGTCCGCACCATCAAAGCTTTCTTCATCAATTAGTGAAGTAAAGCAAGGAATTCGCCTTTCAGCGAAGGCGGCGGATTATAACAGTCTGACCCCCCACTGTATAGCCTGAAAAGAGTTGATTATCACAGTTTGAATAGTAACAGAAAGATCCTGGCAGTCTGTCGTAGCAGCTAATCAACAGGCGCCTTGCCAATCGTAAAACTTTCTCCACAACCGCATTCTTCAGTGGCGTTGGGATTGTTGAACTTGAGGGTCATGCCAAGGCCCTCCGACACAAAATCAATTTCCGAGCCATCGAGAAAACCCAGACTCTCCCTGGATACAATAACCTGCAAGCCATCATTATCGAAAACAATATCATCTTCCAGAACGTCTTTGGCCAGTTGTACCGTGTAGGCCCAACCTGAGCAGCCTGTTTTCCTGACGCCCAGGCGCAAGCCGATGCCCCCTTCTTTATCGAGGAAACCCTGAACACGCCTGGTTGCTGTTTTGCTTAACGTAATTGCCATAATCAGCCTGTTTTTGAAACTTTGAGCCATTATTCCAACGACAGGGGTGTCCGTGCCGGGGAAGGTGCATTACTATTTGGGGTTTCCCGAACAAAGATCAACTATAGAATCATGTCATTCATCAGAATTAAAAAGGCACTATCCGGCGAAATGGGCATCGGCACACAAGTCACGGTCAGAGGATGGGTACGCACACGCAGGGATTCCAAAGCCGGTTTCTCCTTTATCAATGTGCACGACGGATCAAGTTTTGATGCAATTCAGGTCGTGGCCCCTGCGGAACTCCATAACTATAGCAGTGAAGTACAAAAATTAACCGCCGGCTGCGCCGTCGAGTGTGCAGGAACACTGGTTGAATCTGCCGGCAGAGGGCAGCAGTACGAAATTCAGGCATCTGAAGTAAACGTAGTAGGCTGGGTTGAGGATCCGGACACCTACCCTATCCAGCCCAAGCGGCATTCTTTTGAGTTTCTCCGCGAAGTGGCTCACCTCAGACCCCGCACCAACACATTCAGCGCTGTAACGCGGGTAAGGCACGTGGCAGCGCAGGCCATTCACCGCTTTTTTCATGAACGGGGATATTTCTGGATCAATACTCCCATCATCACCGCTTCGGATGCCGAGGGCGCCGGTGACATGTTCCGGGTCAGTACGCTGGATTTGAGTAACCTACCACTCGATAACGCCGGCAAGATTGATTTCAGCCAGGACTTTTTTGCTCGAGAAACATTCCTCACGGTGTCGGGGCAACTCAATGTAGAAGGTTATTGCCTGTCAATGAGCAATGTTTATACCTTCGGTCCGACGTTTCGAGCAGAAAACTCCAACACCTCACGTCACCTGGCAGAATTCTGGATGGTTGAACCGGAGATAGCTTTCGCGGACCTCGACGACCTGGCGGATTTGGCCGAGGCATTCCTCAAGTACATCTTTGCCGCCGTCCTGGAAGAATGCCCTGACGATATGGCATTTTTTGAGCAGCGGATTGAACCGGAAGCCATTAACAGGCTGAGAAAATTC
The DNA here is from genome assembly GCA_024279945.1 of Gammaproteobacteria bacterium. GTDB lineage: Bacteria > Pseudomonadota > Gammaproteobacteria > Xanthomonadales > SZUA-36 > JAJRRA01. The sequence goes on along the minus strand of JAJRRA010000040.1, from coordinate 2,971 downwards.
AGCGAGGCACCGTTCATTCGCCTTGACTATGAAGAAGCGATAGAAATATTGAAGAACGCCAGCCAGAAATTCAAATACCCTGCGGAATGGGGACTCGACCTGCAAACGGAACACGAGAGATACCTGACGGAGCAACACTTCAATGCACCGGTAGTCGTGATGAATTATCCGACCGAGATCAAGGCCTTTTACATGCGCCTGAGCGATGACGAAAGAACGGTCGCAGCGCTGGATGTACTGGCACCCGGCATCGGAGAGATCATTGGCGGTGCGCAGCGGGAAGAAAGGCTTGATGTGCTGGAAAGACGAATGGACGAACTCGACCTCGATAAAGAAAGCTACAAATGGTACCTGGAACTGAGAAAATATGGCACGGTGCCACATGCCGGTTTTGGGCTGGGGTTTGAACGTCTGGTCAGCTATATCACCGGGATGGCCAATATTCGTGACGTTATTCCCTACCCACGCGTACCAGGTAGGGCTGATTTCTGAAGGAAGTCTTCCTTCAGAACAAATCGCAACTGCAAAAACTTTTACTGCACCCACAAAAAAGGCCAGGAACATCATCCGTGTTATCCCTGGCCTTTATGCGGACGTCTCGCCACCCGCAAAGTGCATCCATGCCTCACAAGGCAACGTAGTTCCTTCTACTTTGGAGCGGGCTATCCGTGCCTTTTCCGACCTTGTGAATTGCATTATAGCCACTTTTGGCTATAGACGCAAGTGTCTAAATGCATAATTGTCTAAATACATATATGGCTATAGACAAGCAAGGCTATTTTTGTTACTTTAGTCGAATGCAATACACACTTCATAGCCTGAAAGTAGCCTCAATGCGGTCAATGGATGATCCGCAACCCGGCGAACACACCAGTATGGCTTCTGTCATTGAATCGGATTTCGATGATATTAGAAGTCTGGTTGAAAGATCAGGCACTGGAATAGGCGCTGAAGAAAGTATTTGGCTATAGAACACCAACTGGATTGTTGGACTGCCCAATGCATTTTGATTCTGATGAATACAGGTTCACCGGAATCCCGCCAGGAAAATAATCTGGCATAGATTTCAAGGCCATGGATGGCTGTAGAGACAGGGACGTCTCTGAAATTAAGGTGGAAAATACCCAAACCTGGGGAGATTTGGGGGCTGGGTTAAGCAAGGATGAAAACAGTGGAATGTAATCTCCGCTTACAGAACAAGGATGTTCATAGCGAGTCAGAGGTCAATACTGATAGCTCTGCAGCCGGTGACGAAAGGGGTCATGATCGCCACTCTTCGAAACCGGCTGTTTCGCTTGCAGATAAATGTAGTATTTTCTCGCATGAACGTTACTATGAGTAAATACTTAATAAAACATGGCAAGTGGTTGATAATTAGGCTATCATTTTGATATACTGCGGCGACTGTGCCCAACTGTCTGTCCAAGGGCCTGGACAGATTTTCATGAGACGGACTTCAATTGACTACGGAAGGGGATTTTCAGGAGACTGGAAAATGCCGAGCGTTGCTATGCAAGATAAATTTACGCTTCCCGAAGAAGCAAGAGCAATAGCCAAAGTTCTGCCTTTAATTTTGCGCAGGATAGTTCGCCTTATAATCGGCACAATTTCATTCCCAGCTGTAGTTGAGATGTTGAGGTCAGTCTATGTAGAGGAAGCGCAAAAGAAACTGCTAAGAGATGGCACCAATCCAACAAAAAGTGCTCTGGCCCTCGTATCCGGCTTGGATACAAGAGTGGTTTCCCACATAATCAAGAGTGATTTTAGCCTTGATATTGAACCACAAAAAATGATTCCAGAAGCAACCCTTCTGGATACATGGTTAAAGGATCCCTTTTTTCAAGACCCCAGCTCGCAGAAACCAGCTCTATTACCAATTGAAGGCCGGGGCAAAACTTTTCATGGATTAGTGTTGAGGTCAATTGGCCGCAATATTACCGTCAAAACAGTTTTGGATAAATTGATTGCTTCAGGGAATGTAAGGGTAATCTCTGGAAATATTAATAGGGTGGAAATGCTTTCGCTGTTTTATTCGCCCATTTCGGGTGATATTGCAAATCTAACGGATATCGCCTTCCTAGAAGCATCTAGAATTCTCAGCACCGTTATTCACAATATTAATACGGAACCAGAAAAACGAGTTCCTCAACAAGGCCGTTGGACATACCGCCTAGATCAAAGTAACTACAGCGAATTTCGTCAAAGAGCAAGACAACTGTTAGAAAAACAAATTAAAGAAGGGGAGTCGTTACTCGAGGAATTCGAGGAACCGACACAGCAACCCGGTCAACTCACTGTAGGTATCGGATGGTACCAGTGGGGAGACCATGAACCTGAAGAAGAGGAGGTAGAGTAAAGGGGGATTTTAGACTCAACACTTTCTCAGGTTGAAGTTTAGCAGCCTGGCCAATTGCAGAAGGTAACTGAAATTACCCGCAAAGAGGCCATTAACCTAGAAGAGAGGAGAAAGACTATGTCTCGTTGGATGATAGAAAAAGATGGTACAGGGATCGAAAAATCGGGCACAGGTATTGAAAAGTCCGGCACAGGGATAGAAAAATCGGGTACAGGGATCGAGAAATCTGGTACTGGTATTGAAAAATCTGGTACTGGTATTCGTAGAGGGCTCCTGGCTTGTTCAGTGGCAGCTCTTACCTTTGCGGGCACCCTACACGCTGGAAATATTGATCCAGAGGGTTCATTACAGATAGCCGTTCAGAATAACAATGTAGCTGTTTCATGGATAATTGGGGATAGCATATTTACGGGGATATCTTCGCTGGATGGAACCTATGCAAATATGTTGCTGACCGAAATTGCCCTGACGCCGGACATCGCCGGAGCTGGTACTGGTAAAGACATCGCCGGAGCTGGTACTGGTAAAGACATCGCCGGAGCTGGTACTGGTAAAGACATCGCCGGAGCTGGTACTGGTAAAGACATCGCCGGAGCTGGTACTGGTAAAGACATC
>JAJRRA010000039.1 GCA_024279945.1 Gammaproteobacteria bacterium | reverse complement strand
CTGAGGTAAGAGGCCGCTTGCGGCCGACAGGCTCCGCCGCAGGTCGCGCCCAAGGGCGCTCTTACAAGACCCGCTGATGTAAGAGGCCGCTTGCGGCCAACAGGCTCCGCCGCAGGTCGCGCCCAAGGGCGCTCTTACAAGGGTAACCGGGTCAATTCGATTACTTCGTAGGCCAGTTCATTGTTCTCATCAATAAGCTGCGAACGTCGACGGGTCTCGCGCCACTCTTTGTCGTCCCATTTGGGGAACCAGGTATCTGCAGTGGGGGCACAATCCACCAGCGTCAGCACCATCCGGTCTGCTATCGCCACGGCCTGTTGATATAACTGCCCGCCACCGATGACCATGACCTCATCCCCTTCCGCCCGCTTAATGGCGAGCGACAGGGACGGCACGACCAGGCAGCCGTCGGCGCGGTAATCACGATTTCGTGTCACAACGATGTTCTGCCGGCCCGGTAAAACCCGCCCGATTGACTCCCATGTTTTACGACCCATCACGATGGGTTTACCCATGGTAGCTGCTTTAAAATGCTGCAATTCACCGGGCAGGCGCCAGGGCATGGCGCCCGCCATACCAATCGCGCGGTTACGTGCCATGGCGGCGATAATAGTGATGGTTTTTGTGGTTTTCATGGGGTGATATTAACGCTATCATGGGCGATAAGCGCCTTGAATTTGAACATTTCACATTTGCGGTTGCTTCACTCATAAATATATTGGAATTTCCAGGGAAATACATGCAATGAAATTTGGCCTGCGACTGATTGGTTACCTGGGCGATGCCCGTGAACTGGTACGCCTGGCGATCCTCGGGGAGCAGGCGGGATTCGATTTTGTCTGGTTTCCCCACGATACGTTCATGGGCAATACCTGGGCGATCACCAGCGCCGTTGCCAGCCACACCTCGCGTATCCGGATTGGCAGTGTCGGCACCAATCCCTACACAACCAACCCGGCTGAAATCGCGACCTACGTGGCGACCCTGGATCAACTCTCTTCCGGTCGGGCTGTACTTGGCCTCGGCCTGCATACCGAGAAAATGGTGGAGTGGACGGGGATCGATGCAAGTGACTACCTGGTGCGCACGCGTGAAGCAACAGAAATCATCCGGGCCTTGCTGCGTGGCGAAGTGGTGGACTACCAGGGCGAGGCATTCCAGTGGACGGAACAATGTTACCTGCGCTTCAAACCTTACCGTGATGAAGTGCCCATCTATGTGTGCGCCTTCGGCGCTGAATATCTCGCCATGAGTGGCGCCATCGGCGACGGCAGCCTGCCGATGATTACACCTCCGGAATCTGCAGACTATATGGTTTCGACCATTGCCGACGGCGCCCGTGAAGCCGGGCGGGACCCCGCCGAGGTGGATATTGCCGGTTGCGGGTGGCTGTCCCTGTCCCGGAACCGTGGTGAAGCAACAGAGGTTCTGCGCCAGATGGTCGCTTACTTTGGCCCCTACCTGGAGGAACCGGCACTGGCAACCATCGGGCTGACCGCCAAAGATTTTCACACCATCGGTAAACTGGTCGAAGAGGGTCACTACGAGCAGGCTGCAGGCCTGGTGACGGATGAAATGACCGACCTGGCGATCCGGGGCACGCCTGCTGATGTGATCCGTCGCATCGAATCCATCGCCGACATGGGGATTACCCAGGTTAATCTGGGTGGGCCTTTGGGGCCTGATCCGGATGAAGCAATACGCCTGATGGGCGAAGAGGTTATCCCATATTTCAGGTAAACACGGCTTAGGGAATACCACCTTGTAAAATGGCAATCATGTGAGCTGCGTCAATATTGCCGCCCGTTATGACGCACACGATGGGACCGCTTGCATCAAGCGACAAAGCACCCGCCAGCGCCGTGGCGCCTGCACCTTCGGCAACGACATGGTTGTACTGGAACATAATCCGGACGGCATCGGCAACAGCGGCCAGCGAAGACACAACAGACCCATCCAGCATACGCTGTGCCAGGGGCCACATTTCAGGCAATACCGATGATCCGCCTATCCCCGAAATAAAACTCGGTCGATTCTCGACCTGCACAATCCGCCCTGCTTCCAGTGCCGATGTAAAGGGCGTAGACATCTCGCTTTCTGCCGCCAGTATTCTTATACCGGGTTTCAGCTCACGAATGGCAGATGCGATGCCACAGGCAACACCACCACCACCGAACGGAACCACCACCGTGTCCACATCCGGCAAATCCTGCACAATTTCCAGTCCAATTGTCGCGTTACCGGCAATGGCAGCCGGATGGCATACCGCATCAATATACAAACCCGGTTCACCGTCTGCGCTGTGATTACAGATAATGTCCCACCAGTCCGCATAGGGTACCTTGTTTATCTTCGCTCCCATCCACCGGATGGATGCACATTTACCTTCCGGTGCAGTTTCAGGCAGATAAACGGTAGCGGGAATACCCAAACGGCGGGACAACAAGGCAAGTGCATACCCACTGTTACCGGAACTGGCGGTATAGACGCCGTGGTGAAGTTCTTCAGCTCTGCTGCTTTTGAGGATGTTGCCGATACTACGAATCTTGAATGCACCGACCGGCTGAAGATTCTCCAGCTTGAGATAGATATTGACTGCCGTATCGGGATGGTTCAGCCGAATCAGCGGAGTTCGCAGCGCCAGGCCGGCCAGACGTGATTCTGCAGCCTTGATGTCATCCATTGCCGCCGCTTCAACTAACAGACTCATCACTTCACTCCGCTCAATCCCCCTGCCAAAGGGCTACTTCAAACTGCTGACAAAAATAGCCCCAAGCGCGATGGGAGCGACAAATTTAAGGATAAAACGCCAATATGAATAACGCAAACCATCCGACCAGCCAAGTTCTTCCAGGGTGGAATTTCGCGACATCATCCAGCCTGCGAACACCGCTATCAACAGGGCATTCAATGGCAGCATGATATTTGCAACAAAGAAATCCATCACATCAAATATGGTTTTGTTCTCGAAAAACCTGAACATTCCCAGAGGCCTGACGTCACTCCAGATGTTGAAGGAGAATACAATAGACAAACCAACCAGCCAGGCAACAAATCCTGCCGACAGCGCCATCACCGGACGTTTGAATCCGCGATGCTCCTCAAGCCACGAGACGACCGGTTCCAGCATGCCTATGGAAGAAGTGAGTGCCGCAAATGTCAGCAGCACAAAGAACATGCTACCGACAATGGCCCCGCCCGGCATCTGCCCGAAAGCTACCGGAAGCGTCACAAAGATGAGACCGGGGCCTTCACCCGGGTCCAAACCGTAACCCAGCACCAGGGGAAATATCGCCAGTCCGGCGAGGATTGCCACCACCGTATCGGCAATACCAATGATTGCCCCGGCCCAGGGCAATGAAATATTTTTTGGCAAGTAGGCGCCGTAGGTAATCATGGCCCCGACACCTACCGCCAGGGAAAACAAGGCCTGCCCAAGGGCCATCAGCACGACCGGCACGGTGAGTTTGGAGAAATCAGGTGTAAACAGAAACTTAACGCCTGCTTTGAAATCAGCGGCAATAACCGCATAAGCAACCATCAACAACAAGATAATAAACAAGGCCGGCATCATGATCTTAACCGAACGCTCCAGGCCCTTCCTGATCCCCCTGGCGACGACGAAAACAGTCAGACTGATAAACACAAAATGCCAGAAAATCATACGCCACGGCGAAGCCAGTAACTCGGCGAAAAAGGCACTGGATTCACTCGCTCCGAATCCCCGAAAACTGCCGGCAGCGGACTGAAAAACGAAATCAATCGCCCAGGCGGCAACGACACTGTAATAAGTAAGCCCCAGCAGCGGAATCAGGATGCTGAGCCAGCCGATAATCTGCCAGCCCTGGCTGCGGTTTTCCTGACGCGCCAGGTTGATCATGGTCGCCACAGGGCTCTCGTGACCGCGCCGGCCCATGGCCAATTCTGCGGTAATGATTGGAATACCCAGCAGCAGGACAAAACCAACGTATAACAACACGAATGCTCCGCCACCGTTCTGGCCCGCGATAAAAGGGAAACGCCAGATATTTCCCAGTCCAACCGCCGCACCTACTGCAGCGAGAATAAACGCCGGTTGCGATGACCAGGATTCGTGAACGGAAGTTTGCGCCATAGGGTTCTCCTGCTGTGCCTTGAATGAAAAATTGATCAGACGGGTCGACTCAGAGCATGCTCTTTTGAAGATTGATCAGGTAATCAATATCGTCTTCTGTGTTAAAAAAATGCGCACTGATACGCAGGTTACCGATTCCTCCCAGCGCCCGCATGGAAATCTTTATGGGTTTCATACAGCGGCCCGGCGCAGCACAGCGCTGAAAGAAGGCCGTGTCCTTATCGTAATCACCGCTGGTATAGGTTATCAGTCCATGGCGTTTGGCGGGATCTGTTGGGCTGGTGACCTGACAGCCTATTTCCTGCAATCGTTCGATGGTATAGGTCCCCAGGCGGCGAACCCGCTGTTCCACATTTTTAATGCCGATTTTTTCATAGAATTTCAATGTGGCGATCCAGCCGAACAGAGCCGGTCCAATTGTAACGTCCTGCGAGAACTGATTAGCGTTATTTACCGGTGGATAGGTCCAGCTCTCAAGCACATCGTGCTCCTTGTCGGCAAACGGGATCATTCCGGGAATATCCGCCCAGATATAGTTCCGGAACCGGGCGTCAATCTGATCCATGACGGAGCGTTTGATATAAAATATTCCAGCGCCTTCCGGCCCGCATTGCCACTTGTAGGCACCGGAAATAAGCATGTCTACGTTGTCATCCTTGACGTCTATGTCCATTGCGCCAAGTGTTTGCATTGCATCATCGAGCACCAGCGCCCCCTGCGCATGGGCAATGCGGCTAACCTCCTTCATATCAAAGGTAAAACCACAAAATGCCGTGGTCCGGTCGACGATGACCATGCGGGTATTACCATCGACCATTTCTTCAAGGTCGTCCATCAATATCTCGCCGTTCACATTGCGCACCACCCGGATTTCAATACCGTAACGGCGCCTCAAATCCTGGAGAATATAGGGAATAGAGGGGTAAGACAGATCCGTGATAACAACATTTTCGCCTGGCTGCCATTCGAACATATTGTAAAGAATAAGATTTGGAGTAATGGCCGGGCGGTACGTATTGGTGACTTCATCTTTGTCTGCATTAATAAAACGGGCACCCCGTTCAATACTTTCATTCCAGGCAGCCAGTAAAAACGGGTGGGTGGCGATATCCGCGGTCGGGGTATCTTCCATACGCCCATACTCGACAAAGTTGTAGCACTCACGCACCGCCGTCAACCAGTAATTCCCCGGGATCATCTGATCTGCTGCGTTCAAATAGATCCAGTGATCAAGTAACTTGAACTCCCGACGAATCTCGTCAATGTGATTATCTATGTAATTATTGCTCACGGTTTAACACACTCCATGGTAAATATACGGTCTTTATCTGTTTACCGGCTTATGAAACATTAATCATTCAGATAATGATGCCGGCAGGAAACTCAAACAAGAAGTTCACGCCGTTGGTGCAGGGCGTGAAACAGATGCTCTATGTCTGCTTGATTGTTGTAAAAGTGAGGTGCAATTCTCAGATTCCCATCACGGCAGGAAACCACAATATTATCCTCAGCCAGGCTGGCCACCAGGCGATTATCGTCGCTGGACCGAAGAGTAATCATCGCGCCGTGACAGGATGGGTTCAGTGGAGAAGAAAGACTGTAAGCTGCATCAGTGGCCGCATCCTTGATCAATGTCGTAAGTTCACCAATGCGTTGCTCGATCGCCTCCAGCCCAAGCTCGTGTAATATCGCCAGCCCTGCCTCCGCCATATAGGTGTTGGGAACCGCCGGTGTACCCGCCTCGAAGCGCCGGGCACTGTGGGAAGGCGAATACTGCGTGATATCCATCGCCGTTATATCTTCCTGTGCAAACCACCCTGTTGCCGTCGGTGTAAGGGAATCGACAATCCCCTGACGCACGTAAAGAAATGCAATTCCTGCAGTTCCCAGCAGGTATTTCAGCATCCCGCCCACGACAAAATCGACACCAGCCTGTTTGACATCAAACTGCATGGTGCCAAGCGCCTGGTAACTGTCCACCAGGGTCAGGGCGCCCTTGCGCCTGGCAATCTCGGCGATCGCCGCTATATCCTGTTTTGCACCATGCCGGTAAGCTATCTGTGCAGTCGCGACGATCAGAGTTTCTTCATCAATGGCTTCTTCATATTTTTCCAGCGGAATCCTGCCGTCTTCTTCTGCCAGGCGCACAACCCGCGCGCCACGTAATTCCTGCGCATACCAGATTTGTGCATTGGTGGGAAATTCAAAATCGGTGATGACAACCTTGTTGCGCGGTCCGTCAAATTTCAAGGCACTGGCCAGAGAGTTGATGCCCGCAGAGGCCGAAGCCGTTATCGCGACTTCATCAGATTCAGCGCCAAGCAGTCTTGCCATGGATTTTCTGACCGCTTCATTGCGCCCCACCCAGTAGCCCCAATCTGCGCCATTATCCGCTCGAGCGCGAAGATAGCGTTGCAAAGAGGCCTCAACCTCGATCGCCAATGCACCGTAGGAGCAACTGTTCAAGTACGTTTTTTTCTCCAACACCGGGAAGCGGTAACGTAGTTGCTGCCAGTCCGGTGCTGTTATTTGATCGATCATTCATTCATTCCTGTAAGGGCCAAAAGCCCACGGATGATCAGGGTTTAAATAACCCGCAACCTCGCCCACGCTAACCACGGGTTCGGGGAGAATAGCCAGTTGCTAAAAATACATGACAACGCATATAGTTTCAAATAAAAAAAGCGACCTGCCAGTTTTTACTTGACTACTATATGATTTAACATATACTAAAACAGTATATGATTTAGCATATATTAACATTAACTTAACTACTGAGTTGATAATCCGGGGACAGATGGTAATCAAATCTTTTTGCAGGAGGGACTTATGAGGCGTTTCCAAATAGCCGTATTCATACAAGTGTCAATGGTGACACTGCTTCTGGCCGTAAGTGGCCTGACGGTCGCGCAAACAAGCGACACCGATGACAATGCAAGTGAAAACGATGCAGTAATAGAGGAAGTTATCGTGACGTCCCGCAAGCTTGGGGCAGAAAATTTACAGTATATTCCAGCCGCAATCAGCGCATTGGATAGAAAGGCTCTCGATGAAATGATGGTGGTCGATTTCGAAGATTTCGCCCGCCAGGTTCCTGGCCTGACCTTTCTTGATACCAGTCCCGGCGAACGGCGTTACGTCATCCGCGGTGTCCAGTCTGCGGGACAGCAACAGGTTGCTGTTTATTACGACGAAGTACCCCTGCCAGGTGTACAAAGTTCAACTTCGGACAGCGGTGGACAGACTACAGACCTGAAACTCTACGACATGGAGCGAGTCGAAGTGTTGCGTGGTCCACAGGGTACCGTTTTCGGCGCCAACTCACAGGGCGGCACGGTACGCTTTATAACTACTCAACCCGTTCTGGGCGAGTGGGAGGCTTATGTCAGTGCCGAGATGTCCCAGACGAATCCCTCCGCCGATAACAATTGGAATTACCAGGCCGTCGCCAACCTGCCGCTCGGTAAGAATTTTGCCACTCGTGTTCTCATTTATGATGGCGAAGATGCCGGCTACATCGATAACACCAGATGCCGCGCCACTAATCCTGCAGAAGATCCACGGCTTCCTAACACCCAGCTTACCTGCCTGAACCAGCAGGATTACAACTGGACGAACACCACCGGCTTGCGCGCAAACTTCCTGTGGGAGGCAAGCGAAAAGGCAACCATAAAAGCGCAGTTCTGGTGGCAAGACCGCCAAACCGGCGGCGATGCGCGTTATCACCCCTTTGACGCCTACAACCCGAACCCAACGGACCCGGTCTATGCCGGTCACGCGGATTCTGTCGCAGCATTTACCTATTTCGAGGAGGGTGAATTCAAGAGTGGGGACTACGCCCTGACGCCCAAACCTGATGAGCAGACCATATTCAGCCTGACCGGTGAATTCGAGTTACCCTTTGCGGATCTGACGGCAACGGCATCGCGCTACGAGCGTAACTTCGACTACAAGTTCGACTCCACCTGGATCATCACCTTCTTGCTTCAGGGCGACCTGGAAGCGGGCCTGCCCGCATGTAGCGAACCCGGCGTTGACGCAAATAACTGTTTGCGGGCAGATTTGCTCTATGCACTTACCGACCAGAGACAGGATCTTGCACAAAACGCATTTGAATTCCGCTTTAACTCGAAGAACCCGGACTCTTCAGTCCAGTGGGTTGCCGGAGGCTTCTACCGGAAACGGGACAGCACCTTTCAGAGTTTTGTACCCGTGATCAATGCTGAGGGAGTTGTGTTCAGCCCCGCGACACCTCCCACTGTCCCGCCCACCAGTGACATCGGCGCAGGCATTCCGGGCTGTCATCCCTGTGTATTTGCCCGCACCGATGACAAAGCAATTGAAGAAATCGCATTTTTTGGCGAGATCAGCTGGTCCATTACCGATGCCCTTGATTTGAACGTGGGCGTGCGCTGGTTTAATGTCGACCAAAAAGAGACCGGATCAACCAAGTTCCAGTTTGCGGCTTTCGCACCCAACCCGCCCGACCCCAGCACACCGGACGGCGCCACTCCGCCCAGTGTCAACAAACTGAGCGATAACGAGACGCCATGGAAAGTCGCCCTCGCCTGGCATGCCTCGGACGACATTACCTTGTACGGCCTCCGCGCCAATGGCTTCCGACTGGGTGGCACCAACAATCGTGGTATTGGAGCAATCTTCATTCCCGAGACTTTCCAATCCGATGAATTGGTCAATTACGAACTCGGAATCAAAACCCAACTTGCGGACCGGCGGGTTACCCTTAACGCATCTGCCTTTTTTATGGAATGGGACAACCTGCAGGTCGCAGGTGAGGACCTGACCGGTGCCTTTGGATTTATTGGCAACGCCGGTAAAGCTGAAATTCAGGGCCTGGAAGTCGAACTCAATGCAGCCGTTACCAACCGGTTCTATGCCACCGGTCAAATCACCTATCTCGGTAAGAAAGAGCTGACCGAAGATCAGATATCAGACCAAATTATAGCGCCTGGTCTGAAAGGTGATCAGCTCCCGCGGGTACCGAAATACACTGCCGCTTTCACTGCCCAATATAGCTACCAACTGCCGGTGGATAGTTGGGAGGGCGCCCTGCGATTTGAAGGAAGCTACACCGACGACTCCTACACTGAACTCCGCCCCACCGCATCGCGCTATCGTTATCAGGGATCCTATTCGATCTTTAATGCGCGGGCCAACTTCCACAATGACGATATGGACCTGGACTTGACACTGTTTATTGAAAACATGTTCGACAAACGGGGCGACGTGTTTATTGGCGGTGGTTCCGGAGGACAACCAACCAGTAAAATCACCAATCGCCCACGAACCGTTGGTGTCCAGGTCACCAAAGGCTTCGGTCGTTAAAAACGACAGGCTCAGGGTGCATCAACCCACCGCAGGTAAATGATGCAGAGCAGGACAGTCACCTTTACAAGGTGACTGTCCTCTACCCGAAAAATCTTCCTCTGTATCCTGTCGGAACTGATATTTAATTGCAGCTCATTGAATTGCTTCGCACTGGCCTACCCTGAGAAGCAGGAGATGCAAGGCCAATCACACCTTTAACAGGAACATCAACATGCCTCAATCAGAAAACCGGAGTCAGCTACATTTTCTCGCTGCTGTCACGATATTTCTTGCCTGCCTGACTGGCATCGACACATGGGCCGCAGATTACGACAAGGCTCCTGAATATTCTGTTCCCACGGGCATCAGCATCATCCATACAGGTGTGTTGCTGGCCATACCGGGCGAAACGCCGGACACAAGGCAGAGTATCGTCGTTCAGAATGGCCGAATTGTGGAGATTCGAAGCGGCTACATTCAAGCGTCCGACATTCAGGCCGAGGGGGAAGTTCGGATCATCGACCTGTCTGATAAATTTGTCATGCCGGGCTTTATTGATCTTCATGTACACCTTTCGGGCCAGGCCGGCAGCAGCTCTAAGTTGGATGCAGTAACCATGACCGATGCAGACACTGCATTGACCGCCCAGATGTACGCGCAGCGAACCTTGCTGGGAGGATTTACCACAGTGCGCGATCTGGGCTCCCGGGGAGATGCAATCTTCGCGCTCCGCGACGCCATCAAAGCCGGCAAAGTTGCCGGACCAAAGATTCTGGTCTGCGGTGACGCCATTACACCGACTGGCGGACACGCAGATATCCACGGTTTCCGCCAGGAGGTGCTGGATGCCTTGCCCTCGACCGGTGTTTGTGATGGCGCCGATAGCTGCCGCGCTGCCGTACGCCGACAGGTCAAGCGTGGCGCAGATGTCATCAAGGTTACAGCGACGGGTGGCGTGTTGAGCGAAACTGCAGCCGGAACCGGCCAGCAGTTCACCGATGAGGAGTTGCGTGCGATTGCCGATACTGCTCACGCGCTCGGCCGCAAAGTGACCGCTCATGCCCACGAAAAAGCCGGTATAGAATCAGCGCTGCGCGCGGGTTTCGACTCGATTGAACACGCCATGTGGGCCGATAAAGATACGATGAAGCTCTTCAGGGAGACCGGTGCATGGCTGATTCCCACGGTCTATCCGATCACCGCCGTCGGTGATACACCCGAAAAAATGAAACAGGGACCATTCAGGAATATGCCGCCGCCGATTATGGCGAAACTGTTGCGACTCGGCAGGCAGCCCAAGGACATGACCCGCCTTGCCTATAACATGGATGTCAAGATTGCGCTGGGCACCGACTCCGGTGTCTCTCCCCACGGTGAGAATGCCAATGAATTTATCGAATACGTCAATATTGGAATGTCAGAGATGGAGGCTCTGATGGCGGGCACGGTCAACGCAGCAGAGGCTGGTGGTATCTTCGACCGGGTGGGTTCAATTGAGCCGGGCAAGGCGGCCGATATCGTAGCGCTGGCGGAAAGCCCGCTCGAAGATATAGCTGCGGTCCTGAGGGTGCGATTCATCATGCGTGACGGCGTCATTTTCATGCCAACGGATTAAACAGGAAATATCAGTTATGAATATCGGCAACCTCACCCGAATTCTCAGTATCATTGTTGCTGCCGCTGCGTATATTTGCGTGTCCACTGCAGATGCGGACACACTGTTGATCGAAAATGTGACTCTGATCGACGGCACCGGGCGTCCACCGGTTGCCGGAGCCTGGGTATTGGTCGACAATGATCGAATCCGTCTGATCTCACGCGATTCGATTAATCCACCCACGAAAACGAGACGCATTGACGGCACGGGCAAGTATCTCATTCCGGGTCTGATGGATTTGCACATCCATCTGCAGGGCGGTGTCAAAGTTACTCCTGAAGGCCTGGTAGCAGCAGATGCTGGTAAATCCAGGGGCATACGTGCACTGCACAGTTATCTGTATGCGGGCGTTACATCAATCTACGATGCGGGCAACGTACCGGATTACATTCTGTCACTCAGAGAAGACGAGCGTAGTGGCAAATTGATGAGCCCACGTATCTTTGCCGCCGGCGGGATCGTGACTTATCCAGGCAGTCACGGCAGCAGCAGTTTCAGCACGCTGGTCGATAGCTGGCCGGAGGCTATCCCCGCCCTGGATGCGCACATCAAGCGCGGCCCTGATATTCTGAAGCTCACCTTTGAAGAGCGTGGTTGGGGGGCGCGGCCAATGATCCCCAAGCTGTCCGTAGACCTGATGCAACGTATCATCCAGTACTACAATGATCGTGGTATCCGCACCACCGTTCATACTTCAAGCGAATACCGGGCGCGACAGGCAATATTCGCCGGCATTGACACCCTGACCCATCCGGTTATTCAGGGGCCGGTCACGGATGACTTCGCACGACTGATGGGCGCCAAGAAAATCCCGATGGTGACGACCCTGACGATTGGTGAGAACTACAGCCGCCTGGCTGAGCACCCGGAGTATCTGGACGAACCCCTATACCGGGCAACACTGACCGCCGCGGAAATAAAGACCCTAAAAACAGACAAACGTAAGGAATATCAGGAACGAAAATGGACCTGGTGGATGAAAATCATGACCACGATCGCACAGGATAATGTCCGCAAAATACATGAAGCTGGCGGTATTCTGGTGGCAGGCACCGATCAGACAACAGGACCTGCTTTACACCGCGAACTGGAGTTGTTGGCTGATGCCGGGATTCCCCCGTCTGACATCATCCGTATTGCGACCCTGAACGGGGCAATTTTTCTGGGCAAAGAAAGAGATCTGGGCTCAATCGAGGAAGGTAAAATTGCCGACCTCGTGCTGCTGGCGGCTGACCCTACGACGGACATCAATAATGCCAAACAAATCGTCCAGGTCATCAAGGGAGGACAAATAGTTGATCGCTCGAAGCTGGATCTGCCGGTCAACGAGTGATTCAACTAAACATTTTCAAGTACAGGAAATAGGCGGAAAAAGCAGCCATCCAGATTACGCCAATGGCGCTCAATGCCAGCAAGCCCCGACCGGGCCGGGCATTTAACGGGAATTGCGAACTGGTCATGGTGCGATGATTCAACCACGCAATAAGCGGAGCGAACAGGAACAGAATGGTAGATGCAATGTCGATGACAAGTTTCAGTGATGTCACAAAAAAGTACAAAATAAGTATTGAGCCCAGCACCAGAGCGATCAAGGTAGATACATACACAGTTTTACTGTCAGGCGATGTTTTTGATTTGGCTGCCGGCGACTTCCGACCGGTATATATTTTCAGCAAACTTACCGCCGCGCGCGGATATCCATCCAGGCCCGCCAACACGGTTGAAAACATCACTGCAACGGCCACAATCCCAATTAGCGGGCCGCTCCATTCACCCAGAGATTGCTTGTACAGGTCAATCAATTGGGCAGCAAAACCGGCCGCACTCGATTCGAATTGTATGCCTGATTTGTGCATGACTCCCGCGCCCAGCAACACAAAGCACAGGGCCAGCACAAAGGCGCCTATATAACCAATATGAAAATCAAGCAGAGATTCACTCAATGTCGGCCGATGACCACTGTCCCGGGCCTTGGCCACAGACCACAAAGAATGCCAGACCGATATATCAACCGAGGAAGGCATCATGCCGAGCAACGCGACAATAAAGAACACATCTGCGTTGTCAATCCCCCTCGGCATGATCATTGCGGATACAGCCCAGTCTATTTTCGGAATAACCAGTGCGGTGGCAACCAGCGTGGCGATGACAAGCACGACCATCAGGACTTTGACCAGGCGGTCCAGCAAGTGATAACCACCAATGACCAGAATTGCCGTGCAAATGGCCAGGATGGCCACCGAAATACTCAGCGTACTCATCTGCAAGCCAAACGCGACCTTTGCCAGGCCAGCCGTAATCAGCGTAACGGCCGGAACGGCTGCAAACATCGTACCCAGCGCAATGACAATATAGATCGAAACGGCCCACTTACCCTGGTTTCTGTACCCGTGAAGAAGGGAATTCCCGGTGGCGCTGGCATATTGAGCGCCAAACCGGAATGCCGGGTATTTTGCAACATAAGTGAGCAGGATCAGCAGGACCAGGGCCAGGCCATATCTTGCACCCGCTCGTGTCGACTGCACCAGGTGCGAGGCGCCGACCGCGGTTGCCGCAAACAGGACACCTGGCCCAATCGCTTTCAGTATTCCTGTAGGTTTGCCCAGCATAAATTGTATTCCCTGACCACCGCTTCTTCTATTCACATACGATAACAAAGAGCACGGATCTCTACTACATGTTAGCCCGAACCAGATGAACCGAAAATCGCACAATATGGAAAAAACACTCACCGAGTTAAGCAGACTCTTCGGTGACAGACTGAGCACCAACAAAACAGTGCGTGGCCATCACTCAGGCGATGAATCATGGCATCAGAAGCAACTTCCCGACGCTGTATGCTTTGTAAACAGCGCAGACGAAGTGTCCCGGGCGATGGAAATATGCAGCAAAAACAAAACCCCGGTCGTTCCCTTTGGCGCCGGTACCGGCCTGGAGGGTGGCACTGTCGCTCACAGGGGCGGCGTTTGTATCGATATTTCGAATATGAGTTCCATTATCAAGGTGAATGCAGAAGACATGGACTGCATCGTGCCACCAGGCGTCACGCGCAAGCAACTCAACCGTTTCCTGCGCGAGAGGGGTCTGTTTTTCCCGGTTGATCCTGGCGCTGACGCCTCTCTTGGCGGAATGGCTGCTACACGTGCGTCGGGCACCAACGCCGTGCGTTACGGGACCATGCGGGAAAATGTGTTGTCGCTCAAGGTCGTCATGGCGAACGGCAGTATCGTCACCACCGGTCATCGTGCAAGAAAGTCAGCGGCAGGATATGACCTTACGCATCTCTTTATCGGCTCAGAAGGTACTCTGGGAATCATTGTTGAACTGACCTTGCGCCTGCACGGAAGACCCGAGGCAATTTCCGCCGCAAGGATCTGCTTCGATGATATCGATGGTGCGGTAAATACCGCGATTCAGACCATTCAATGCGGAGTCCCTATCGCGCGGGTGGAGCTTCTTGATGCCGCACAAATGAGCGCGATTAACCGGTATTCCAGAACCAGCTATGCGGAAAAAATAACACTGTTTCTCGAGTTTCACGGCAGCAGTACATCGGTACGGGAACAAGCGGAAACCGTTGGTGAAATCTGCACAAGTCATGGAGGGTCCGGGTTTGAATGGACCGCTTATGAAGAACAACGCAACGCAATGTGGGCCGCCCGTCACTCAGCCGCTTATGCCGCCATGGCTGTTAAACCTGCTGCAAAGGCATATGCAACGGATGTCTGCGTACCCATATCGAATCTGGCAAAGTGCATCCGTGAGACCCAGGAAGATGTTGATAACAGCACCCATGTGACAACCTTCCTGCTTGGTCATATCGGCGACGGAAACTTTCACTATGTTTTCCTGGTTGATCCCGATAATCCAGCTGAGCTTGAACAAGTGCTGCAATTGAGTGAGCGAATGGTGCAGCGGGCGATTCGCATGGGCGGAACCTGCACCGGCGAGCATGGCATCGGATTGGGCAAGCAGAAGTACTTACAGTTGGAATATGGGACAGCAGGGCTTGAGTTGATGCGCACGTTGAAGTTAGCGATGGACCCTCATAACCTGATGAATCCCGGCAAACTGGTGCCGCTCGGCACCCGGCTAATACACATTTAATATTCAAACCTGTTTAAAAAGCAGATCATTACAAGGAGGTATTATGAAGTGGCCAGCAAATAGAATTACCCAGAGTTCACCCAAGAGCTTCGGCATGTACGAAAAAGCCATGCCACTCATGGCCCAGGGCAAGGACGTTATTCATCTGGAGGTCGGCCGGCCAAATTTTGATACGCCATTGCATATCAAAGAGGCCGCCAAGCAAGCACTTGATGACGGGATCGTACATTACGGAGATTTTGCCGGAGAGCTGATGCTGCGCCAGGCAATCTCGGACAAACTCAAGTCATTTAATAAATTTAACGCTTCACCCGATGAAATCCTGGTAACCAACGGACTTACTCATGCAGCTTATGCGGTATTTATGGCGGCCCTGGATGAAGGGGATGAAGTCATTTTACTCGAGCCCTACTATCCCCAGCATATCAACAAGATCGAATTGGCGGGCGGCAAAGTGGTCACTGCGCCGCTGGACCGGGCGAATAATTTTCAGATAGATCGAGCGGCAATTGAAGCGCGTATCACTGATAAGACCAAAATAATCTGTATCGTTAACCCGGCGAACCCAACCGGCCGCGTTTACCGTCGTGATGAATTGAACATCATTGCAGACCTGGCTATTGAGCATGACCTGCTGGTGGTCAGCGATGAAGTATATGAGCAGATTACTTACGACGGTCATCAACATATCAGCATCGCTTCCCTGCCGGGAATGTGGGAGCGCACAATCAGTATGTTTGCCTACACCAAGGCATTTGCGATGGACGGCTGGCGACTGGGGTATGTGACCTGCAAGAAGGAATTCATGCCTGCATTGCTGAAGATCACGGTCAATGACGTTGCTCACGTCAACGTGTTTATTCAGTATGGCGCGCATGCTGCCCTTACCGGCCCACAGGACTGTCTCGTTGAAATGGTGCGGGAAGATGACCGGCGCAGAGAACTGGTGTGCCGCCGCCTGAATGAAATAGAGGGTATCGTCTGCCCCTCACCACAGGGAAGTATTTATGCTTTTCCCGATGTCAGCGCATTCGGCAAGCCGGCATTGCAATTGGCGGAGGAAATATTGGCGGAGACTTATGTAGTTACCGAGGAAGGTACCTTCTATGGGCCTGCAGGCGAAGGGCATTTACGTATTTGCTTCGGCGCGGAACCTTACGAAGTTATCGAAAAGGCCATGGACCGCTTACAGGCGTATTTTGACAAGTTGACCCGGCCCATAGCCTGATTTCGGTTGTGTTGATTCAGGATTTCTGAGCTACCGCCTGTTTTGTTGCGCTGTAATTCCATTTTGGAGAACCCTAATGAGTGTAAAGCTGTTGAAACTGGCCGCAACCGGTCTGGCCACCATCCTGCTTGTGACGGTGGCGCCGGGCAGCAGCATGGCGCAGAACAGAACCGGGTACGAGGTCGATCCCGCTCAATTTCAGGCCCTTGAATGGCGCAATATCGGACCATTCAGAGGCGGCCGGGTAACGGCTGTGGCGGGGCGCCCCGACCGCCCATTCACCTACTACATGGGCGCTACCGGCGGGGGGGTGTGGAAGACCACAAATGGTGGAGTAAGTTGGTCCAATATATCTGATGGTTTCTTCAACACCGGTACCATCGGTGCGATTGCGCTTGCACAATCGGATCCGAATATTATCTACGTCGGCACCGGTGAATCACCCGTTCGTGGCGTCTCCACATCACATGGTGATGGTGTCTACAAATCGACTGACGCAGGCCGAACCTGGGTACACCTTGGTCTGGAAAAAACACGCCATATATCGAAAATCGTAGTGGATCCGGTGAATCCTGACATCGTATACGTGGGTGCACAGGGCAGCCCCTGGGCCGCAACTGAGGAACGGGGAGTCTACCGGTCGAGCGATGGCGGTGTCAGCTGGGATAGAGTGCTATTTGTTAACCAGGATACCGGTGTCAGTTTTCTGAGCATGGACGTCAGCAATCCAAAGGTGATTTATGCCGCCCTGTGGGACCATCGCCGTGAGCCCTGGAATGTACGTAGCGGCGGCCCCGGCAGTGGTCTGTATAAAACCACCGACGGTGGCGAAAGCTGGAAGAAACTGGAGCATGGCCTACCCGGATTGATGGGTAATTCCGGTATCAGTGTCTCACCTGCCAATCCTGACCGTGTTTGGGCAATGGTCGAGGCTGTCGATGGCGGCGTCTTCCGCTCGGACGATGCCGGGAAAACCTGGAAACATGTTAATGACGATCCGGGTATCCGTGATCGCGGATGGTATTACAGCCACATTTTTGCCGACCCACAGGATGAAAACACGGTCTATGTGCTGGCTGCCTCCATGGTGAAGTCAATTGATGGTGGGGTTACTTTTGAGGCAGTCCAAACACCTCATGGTGACAATCACGATCTCTGGATCAACCCCGAAAACAATCAGTGGATGGTTCAGGGTAATGACGGCGGAGCAAACGTTTCATTCGACCAGGGACAAAGCTGGTCAACTCAATCCAATCAACCGACCGGTCAGATATATCGACTGATCGTGGATAATGCATTCCCTTATCGTCTGTACGGCGGACAGCAGGACAACTCTTCGGTCCGCATCCCGAGCCGCACCCTGGAAAACGGCATTAGCTCACGCCACTTCCGCGCGGTTGCGGGGGGGGAAAGCGCCCAGATTGCGCTCGACCCGAATGACCCGGTGCTGATATACGGCACCAGCCTGCTGGGTGCAATTACAGAACTCAATATCCAAACCGGAGAATACCGCAGTATCGAACCGTATCCCTACTTTGCGGGATTCCGGCCGGGCCGGGAATTGAGATACCGTTTCAACTGGAACGCTCCTGTCATCGTTTCAAGCCACGATCCCAGCGTGTTGTATCACGGTGCTCAACTGGTGCTGAAATCGACAGATCGGGGGCTACGCTGGACAGAGATCAGTCCCGATCTCACCCGGAATGAGAAAACGAAGCAGGGGACAATCGGCGGCCCGATCATGATTGAAGGAGCCGGTGGCGAGCATTACGGCACCATTATGTATATCGCTGAATCGCCGCATGAAGCTGATACAATCTGGACGGGATCTGATGACGGTCTTGTATTCCTTACACGGGATGGCGGTACCTATTGGAAGAACGTCACGCCACGCGGAATGCCCGAGGCGCAGATTAATGCAATAGAGGTATCGCCGCATGATCCGGCGACAGCATACCTTGCCGTTACCCGCTACAAGTTCAACGATTTCACTCCAATGATCTACAAAACCAGCGATTACGGACGAAGCTGGACCTCCATAATCAGAGGCATCGCTCCACAAGCCTTCGCCCGCGTGGTGCGCGAAGATCCGCAGCGAAAAGGCTTGCTGTACGCAGGAACCGAATCGGGCGTCTATGTCTCTTTCAACGACGGTCGGCAATGGCAACCATTACAACTGAATCTTCCCACCGTTCCGATTACCGACTTGCGTGTGCACGACAATGACCTGATCGCCTCTACCCAGGGACGGGCTTTCTGGATCCTGGATAACATCACGGCCTTGCAGCAGATGAATGATCGTGCCGAGTCGCAGGCCATATACTTGTTTCACCCCGCAGATGCCTACCGCCTCGATGGCAATTCCTGGTATCACCAGCAAGCGAAAAACCCACCTGATGGCGCCATTTTCGACTATACGATCAACCAGGCCATCGATGACAGATCGGGTAGAGTCACCCTTGAAATCCTGAGCAGCGATGGAAAGATCATACGCCAATTCAGCAATCGCGAAGCAGCGGTGGAACCGGGCAGTCTGGTAAAAGGTGTCATCACGGAACCACCTGCCCCGCCGCTTGAAACGCGGCGTGGCATGAACCGCTATGTCTGGAATCTTCGCCACACGCCTTACCAGTCGGTCTCAGATACGATCCGCTATGTGAGTATGCGCCCGTATCGCGTCGCACCCGGCACCTATCAGGCGCGGCTAAGCTTCAACGGTCAAAGTGTCACAGAATCGTTTCGGGTAGTGCCGGATCCCAGGCGTGAACCCTTATCCGCTACGGCCTGGGCCCATCAGCAGCAACTGCTCAGCGAGATGGCCGCGCTGGTGAACGATATCCATAGCTCGACAACCCGCATGCGGGCAGTCTCAGCACAAACGCAACAGGTGCTGGCGATGACCGAATCAAACCAGCAAAGCGCCATGATCAAGGAGCAAGGCCAGGCACTCATCGACAAAATTGCGGCCTGGGAAATCCATGTGCCACAACCGCCGCTGCCTGATAATGTGCAAGATCGCATCGCGTTCCCAAGCCGACTGTTGAGCACCCAGGTTCTGCATTTGATGAAGGTGATCGATCAGGACCCCCCCATTAGCCTAGGGAGTGAACTGCGGGCTCAGGAATTAAACAACCAGTGGATGCAGATCAAGGCAGATATGCAAAATATTCTTGACAATGAACTGCAAGGATTGAACAAACTTCTCCGTGAGGACCACGTGCCACACATTATTGTACCGACTGGTCAAGCAGAACGATATTTAGATTAAGCCAGGGCCTGTTAACAGGCTCTGGGAGATTCGGCACAGACTCAGGCAATATAGCGAATTAATTATTAACCGAGGGAATTTTTGAATGATCGCTGACAAAAATGGGGACCACTGGCTGGGAAAGTTTGTTCCGTATCTCATCTACCGGATCACCAACCAGCTTAACCGGAACCTGCGTTTAAGACTAAGACGCTCCGGAATTAATATTGCTCGCTGGCGAGTGCTGGCCGTTCTGAAAGACCACGGCCGGATGAATATGAGCCAGATCGTGGAACGCACGATCATTGAACAGCCAACCGTAAGCCGAATCGTTGACCAGTTGGAGCGCGAAGGCCTGGCATGCCGGGAAACCTGTGACCAGGATTCACGGTTTGTACAGGTCAGGCTGACCGAGGCTGGCGAACAAGCCTTTGTAGATATTTACCCAACGGCCACCAGACATCAGGAACAGGCTCTGCAAGGATTTTCCCCCGGGGAAATAAAGGCCCTGATCAGTTTTCTTGAACGAATTCAGAACAATATTCAAACAGATCAATAAAGACCATCAAAACTACGGCAACTTTGTTTGCCATCGTATATGATTCAGCATATAGTTTGCCCTGGTAAACAGTAAATAATCCAGCATCGATAATGGAGAAAGGCATGGTACCAATAGACACCCGCAGGCTAATTAGCTGCGCAGTACTTTTATCTTTTTGTTCGACTACCTTCGCAACAGAGAACACCCTTGAGGAGGTCATTGTAACCGCCACCAAACGTGGTGATGTAGACATCCAGTCTATTCCAGCGTCCATTTACGCGGTCGGCGGAGCCGCTTTGGAAGACAGGTCGCATTTTGATTTCAGGGCGATTGCAACTGCCGTTCCCGGACTGACGTTTCAGGATCTTGGCCCTGGCGACATGGAATTCATTATTCGTGGTGTGAACGGTAACGGGCCGGCCGTAGTCGGTAGTTACTTCGGCGAGTACGTAATCACCGCGAGTGATCAACAGGACGGCGGTGGCAAAAATGCGCCCATCAAGCTCATCGACATGGAGCGCGTCGAAGTTCTGAACGGGCCCCAGGGACCCCTGTACGGCGCAAACTCCATGGCCGGCAACGTTCGCTATATTCCACGCAAAGCAGATACCTCGGCTTTCGATGCTTTCGGCGATCTCGATTTCTCTTCCATCAGTTCTGGTGGAGAAGGCTATACGATCTCCGGCGGCATCAATATGCCATTCATCGCCGACAGCCTGGCCGTCAGGCTGGTTGCCTACCGAACCGATACGGATGGCTGGATCGACCAGCCCCGGCGCGAACAGACCGTGGGTGGTGTTGTTTCCTATGATGCCAATGACAAAGACATCAACAGTGAAGAAACCAATGGTGCGCGTGTCAGTGTGGTATGGGAACTCACCGACGACATGACTTTTGATCTGCTTTATGTCAACCAGCAGTCAGATATTGGCGGAGTATCCCGTTACACCGCCAAAGGTGTTGCTTCCTGGCCTAACCGTCCCGGGTATGCACCCTTACCGGGTTTGGTTGCCCTGACCCCGGCTGATGACTACATCAATACCGATGTCACAACCTCACCAAGGGAAGATGATGTTGAGCTACTTGGCGGGACTTTCACTTTCGATACCGGTGCCGGCAGTTTCGTGCTTTCCGGAAGCAACTACGATCACGATATCGACTACACCTTTGACAGCACGCCGATCCTGTTATTTTTCGGTGTGCCCGCAGTAGGTATTACCAACCAGCCACAGTCATACAACATCAAAATGCTTGAGGGCCGGTTTTCATCCAGTTTCAGTGGCGCCTTTAATTTTGTCGCCGGCGCGTATTACCAGAAAGAAAAACAGGATTTTGCAGTTCATGTGACTTCCACCGACGGAAACGGCGGCAATGTGCCATGGGATCCGCTGGATGCAAATGACTTTTTTGCCGGCGGCACCGCTATTTTTGGGCGCTTCCGTGCAGATGAAATCGAACAGACGGCACTTTTTGGTGAAGCAACCTACGATTTTGCTGACCGCTGGCAGATCAAAGGGGGCCTGCGCTGGTTCAACATCGACCTGGTGTCGATCCAGGGCAACACACATAATTTCTTCGGCGGAGCAAATACCCCTGCCGGAGAAATCATCGGCGAAACGGTCAATGGCAATAAGGTCGGACGAATCAAGGGCAGCGAAGACAGCGTCAATCCAATGGCCGCTCTGTCCTATCAGGCAAACGATGATGTCATGTTGTTTGCCCTGTACTCCGAAGGTTTCCGCACCGGTGGTGTCAATAACTCCAATCAGCCCTTTGCATCAGGTATTCCTCCGGTCTATAAGTCGGACTCTTTAAAAAACTACGAACTGGGTTTCAAGTCTCAGTTAATGGACCGGCGTCTGCAGCTCAATGCAACCCTGTTCCATATCAACTGGAGCGATATTCAGGTAGAGCCTCGTGATCCGGCCGGCAACATTCCGTTCACCGTCAATGGTGGATCGGCTGAAATCAATGGCGTGGAATGGGGCTTGACTTCACTTTTGAGCGACAGTTTGCGCTTGAATTTTACCGGTACGCTGTTCTTCAAGAGCGAATTGACCAGCGATCAGCCGGTATTGCCCGGGGCATCCCCCTTCGTTATCACGGGCCTGAAGGGAGACAGTATTCCCAACGTACCCGATACCCAGTTCTACGTTTCTCTTCAATACGACCGGCCCGTAGGCGGTATGCTGCTCTCACTGATCGGTGATGTAACCTATCGCGGTTCAACCAATACCGAGTTCCGGCCCAACAACCCGTTCAATATCAAGATTGGCTCCTATACACAGCTTGACTTGTTTGCGAACCTGGAGATCAATCAGAACTTCAGTGTTGGCGCCTACGCGAAAAACCTGACCAATGAAGTCGGGGTCGTTGATGGAATAGGAACCTTCCAGGATCCGGCGGCTGTCGTTTCGATTCGCCCACGTACGCTGGGTTTACGGCTGAGCTGGAAATACTGAAACTCGTTCTCCCGCCCCTGCTCAGGGGCGGGAGTTCGCTTTTACACCGATATCGGCGCCCTGATCGCGGGGTGATGTTGATAGTTGACCAGTTCAAAATCCTCGAAACGAAAATCGAACAGGTCTTGCCGGTGCGGGTTCAGTCGCATCACCGGCAAGGGAAAAGGCTGACGGCTTAACTGGGTTTGTACCTGCTCCAAATGATTCAGGTAAATGTGCACATCGCCAAAGGTGTGCACAAAATCACCTGGCTCCAGTCCGGATACCTGCGCGATCATCAGGGTCAGCAGAGCGTAAGACGCAATGTTGAATGGCACACCCAGGAAAACATCGGCACTGCGCTGATACATTTGACAACTCAAGCGTCCGTTGGCCACATGGAACTGAAACATCGTGTGACAGGGAGGCAAGGCCTGTAAGCCGGCGGCGGCATTTTCCTGCGGACTGCGGGACTCGTCCGGCAACACAGCCGGGTTCCATGCTGAAATGATATGCCGGCGCGAATCCGGCCGAACTTGCAAATCTTCAAGCAACTGCCTGACCTGGTCGATGTGCCGGCCATCCGGAGCGATCCAGTTTCTCCACTGGGAGCCATATACGGGCCCGAGCTCACCCTCGTCAGTCGCCCACTCATCCCAAATCGTGACGCCATGGTCGTTCAGATAGTGGGTATTGGTATCGCCTCTCAGAAACCAGAGTAGTTCGTGAATAATGGATTTTAAATGCAGTTTCTTGGTTGTCACCGCAGGAAATCCCTCGCTGAGATCAAAGCGCATCTGGTAACCGAACAGGCTGATGGTTCCGGTACCTGTGCGGTCAGATTTGCGCGTTCCCTGATCGAGAATATCCCGTAGGAGATTGAGGTAATTTTGCATTTTATTATTAAGTTTACCGGCCAGATATCCAAAGGTAATCAGCCCTGATCTATGGTTCCGAAGCTGGCTTTACGATATGCGAACACCATGATAATACAGCCAACTGCAATCATCGGTAAGGATAAAATCATGCCCATGGTCAACCAGCCACCCATGATGTATCCGATATGTCCATCGGGCTCCCGGAAAAATTCTGCTACGAAGCGGAAACAACCGTAGCCAACCAGGAACAAGCCTGAAACGGCGGCTGCAGGACGTGGTTTCCTGGAGTAAAACGCCAGCAGCAGGAAAAGCAGCAAACCCTCACCCAGCGCCTGGTACAACTGGCTGGGGTGACGTGCAAGGTGATCCAGTGAACCATTGGCCCAGGCTGCACGGAGTGCTTCAGATTGCCAGCCACCCGCCTGAATTGAGTTGGGAAATATCATGGCCCAGGGCACATCGCTGATTCGCCCCCACAGTTCACCCCCGATAAAATTGCCGATGCGGCCCAGGCCAAGACCAACCGGCACCAGCGGTGCGACAAAGTCCGCCACTTGCCAGAAAGTTCTTCCCGTTTTTCGGCCAAACCACCACATGGCAATAATGACCCCGATCAGGCCGCCATGAAAAGACATGCCACCCTGTGTGATCTTGAAAAGAAACAGGGGATCCGCCAGGAAGCTGTCCAGGGCATAGAAAAATACGTAACCAATGCGGCCGCCCAACACCACTCCAACCATGCCGTAGAACAAGATATCGCCCACGTCTTCCGGGCTCCAGCCCCACCAACTTCGGTTTTTAGCCACCCAGTTCCCGGCTGCCCAGA
This sequence comes from Gammaproteobacteria bacterium, assembly GCA_024279945.1. GTDB lineage: Bacteria > Pseudomonadota > Gammaproteobacteria > Xanthomonadales > SZUA-36 > JAJRRA01. The sequence continues at coordinate 42,340 of JAJRRA010000039.1, read as the reverse complement.
AAAACAGGAAAGCCAGTAAATACATGATCCCGTACCAGTGCACCTGGAAAGGTCCCAGTGAAAACACAACCGGGTCAATGGCGATAAAGGGGTATCTGGACTGCATCAGTGACGTGTAAAATCAGTTTCTTTGAAAGGCCCTGGAAGCATAAGACAGCGACTCAAGGGGCGCAAGCTCAAATGTAAGAACTCGCTCACGAGCGAAGCCAGGAGTAGCAAGCCCGAACGTAAGAGCTCGCTTGCGAGCGAAACCAGGAGTAGCAAACCCGAACGTAAGAGCTCGCTTGCGAGCGAAACCAGGAACCTCTTTGAAGTTGATATATACCGCAACGATTGCCGACATCCAAATTCCAATAAAATCATGGAAATTCAATGAACCAACTGAACAAGGAAAGCAGTCTTTATTTGCGCCAACATGCAAGCAACCCGGTGCACTGGTATCCATGGTGTGATACCGCACTGGATGCTGCCAGGCAGCAAAACCGCCCGATCCTGCTGTCCATTGGCTACAGTGCCTGCCACTGGTGTCATGTAATGGCCCATGAGTCGTTCGAACACGAACCGACTGCCCACCTGATGAATGAATTGTTCATCAATATCAAGGTAGATCGTGAGGAACGACCGGACCTGGATCGTATCTATCAGTTGTCACACCAGTTGCTGACCGGGCGCGGTGGCGGCTGGCCGCTGACCGTATTCCTCGACCCGCTTGGGCATATTCCATTTTTCGCGGGCACATACTTCCCCCCGGAAGTTCGACATGGCATGCCCTCGTTCCGGGATATCCTCGTCCGCGTCCGCCAGTGGTACGATCAGAACCCGGACCAAGTCAAGCAACAGAACAACAAGTTGCGTGAGGCCATTTCCGCCATCAACCGGCCCGTGACCACAACAGGCCCGGCACCAGACAAGAATCGTGAAACGGTCATTCTCGAAACGGCCGCTCAACAACTGCTGTCCCGGCATGACCCCGTCAACGGCGGTTATGGCGGTGCGCCCAAATTCCCCCAGGGGCCGCTACTCAGCGCGGTAAATGCCCTGAGCTGTACTGCCGTCGGGACCGGCGGCGCACTGCTGTCCAGGAGCCTGGAATTTACCCTGGAAAACATGGCCCTCAGCGGCCTCAGGGACCACCTCGACGGTGGGTTTTTCCGCTACTGTGTCGACACCACATGGACCATCCCGCATTTTGAAAAAATGCTTTATGACAACGCCATGTTGTTGCCCCTGTATGCCGAAGGCGCCAGGCGCTGGGACAGTGCCGTAATGAAGCAAGCCGCAGAGGGCATCTTAAACTGGTTGCAAACATCCATGCACCATGAGAACGGAGGGTATTCAGCCAGCATCGACGCCGATGCCGGTGGCGAGGAAGGAAGCTTCCATGTCTGGCAGCGGGATGAAATCGAGGAGTTACTACCGCAACCTTCAAGGCAACTGTTTTGCGCAAGCTACGGCCTGGACCAGGCCGCAAATTTTGAAGACAAAGCATGGCACCTGATCAGACGGCAGTCTGCAGGAGAGCTTGCAAGCTCTTTCTGCCAATCTGAACAAGCCATCGAACAGACACTGGAAGAGGCCCGGTCGATACTCGCTTCGGCCCGTGAAAAACGGGTTCATCCAACACTGGATGACAAGCGACTCACCTCATGGAATGCTTTGTTGGCGGAAGGCCTGGTACGCGCCGGGCTTGCACTTGACCGGGATGATTGTTTGCAGGCAGCGGAACAAATCATTCAGTTCATCCACCGGGAGGCCTGGGACGGTGAGCGCCTGTTTGCAGTCTACAACGCGGGTGAGGCCAAAATTGCGGCTTATCTGGATGATTACGCCTGGTTACTCAATGCTCTCATGTATTTCCTGCAGGCCAGATGGAAAGACAAACACCTTAACTTCGCAACCAGGATAGCCGATGCCCTGCTCTCCCGTTTTCAGGATCCGGATCACGGTGGTTTCTTTTTTAGTGATGCAGCCGTGGATACCCCCATTTCCAGGAGCATGATCTTCCAGGACGACGCAACACCGGCGGGAAATGCCATTGCCATCCGTGCGCTGCAAAAACTGGGCGCTCTGACCGGAGAGATGCGTTACACCGAGGCTGCGCAGCGATGCCTCGCCCGCAGTATGGACCTGCTTGGACAAAACCCCCTGGCCTGCACCAGCTCGCTGCCGGTATTGCAGGAGTCCGTCAACCCACCGCCCCACATCATTGTTGCGGGAACCAATGCCAGGCAATGCGAAGATTTGAAGCACTGGTTAAACACCACATATCGGGTAGACTGCTATGTGATTGACCAGGCAAAAGACTCCTTGCCCGGCATTCTGTCAGAATACCGTTCCAGCGCTGCTACAAGCGCCTGGGTCTGCCAGGGAATGCAGTGTATGCCACCATCAGAGTCGCGTGAAGCGCTAGAACTACAATTAGAGGCCCTGCGGGCAGCCGCCGACCGCAACATGGGACACAAACGAACTGAAGGGATAATACTGCCGGGATAAATATGCTGGAACTCACACTTCCCAACCCCCATGCACTGGCCGTGATGATCCTGATCATCGGGGCCCTGGTTCTGTTCACCCGTGAAACCATTCCTTTGCAGACCACCAGCCTGGTCGTTCTGGTTGCCATTACCGTCGGCTTTACGCTGTTTCCGTTCGAGACAGACGGCAAGGTGCTGCAGGCCAGTGATTTCTTTCTGGGCTTTGGCAACAAGGCCCTGGTTGCGGTTTGTGGACTGATGCTGGTTGGACAGGGCCTGATTCGCACCGGGGCGCTTGAACCGGTCGGTCGCTTCCTGGCCCGACTGTGGCGCAGGGCTCCGGCCGTTTCCCTGTTATTTACCATTCTCATTACCGCAATCCTGAGCGCCTTCATCAACAATACACCTATCGTTGTGCTGATGCTCCCCATATTAATCGGTGTTTCGATGCGCACCGGCGCTTCACCTTCCGGGACGCTGATACCGATGGGGTTTGCCAGCATTATGGGTGGCATGGCAACGACCATCGGCACATCAACCAACCTGCTGGTGGTCAACGTGGCGGCCGACATGGGCATGGATGAGTTCAGCATGTTTGATTTCCTTGGCCCCGCCGTCATTGCCGGCTTCTTTGCAGTCATTTACCTGTGGCTGGTCGCACCTCGTCTGATCCCGGAACGCCAGCCTCCGATGGGGGGCAAGGTTTCCCGTGTTTACACCGCCCAGATCCGGCTGAATCAAGACAGTCCCCTGGTTGGCAAATCACTGGCCGAGGCAATCCTGCGAGCCGGGGAAGGTATCCGGGTTGAAACCATCCAGCGCGGACACGGCGTATTCATTAATCCACTGCCCGACGTAGTACTCAAAGCCGGCGATCGCATCACCACCAGCGATACTCAAAGTAACTTGCGGGAGTTCGCGAGAATTCTTGGTGGCACTTTGTTTTCCGGCGATCATGCGGTCGATGCGGCGCATCCTCTCAGCAACGAAGGGCAGCAGATTGCCGAAGTCGTGATCACGCCTGCATCGCGACTCAGCGGGGTGCGCATCGGCGACGCCCGCTTGCGCTCCCGCTACGGCCTCCGCTTGCTTGCATTCAACCGTTTTGAAGGCTCGCAGGAACGCAAATCCCCGGGACTGGATGAGGTTCAGTTGAGGTCAGGTGATGTGTTGCTGGTACAGTCGACGCCGGAAAACCTGACCGAACTCAAGGAAACCGCCGATTTCCTGGTGCTGGACGGCAGTATCCAGTTGCCAAGCACCCGAAAAGCCCCGATTGCCCTGGCTACCGTCCTGGGCGTGGTACTGCTGGCAGCCCTGGACGTGATGCCTATTGAAGTGAGCGCCATTCTGGGTTTCCTGGTGCTGATGGTAACCGGCTGTCTGAACTGGAAAGACGCCATGAACGCGCTCAGTTCTCAGGTGATACTGATCATTGTCTCATCGCTGGCCATGGGCGCTGCTTTGCTCAAGACCGGCGGCGCTGACTACCTGGCGAAGTTGTTTGTCTACATTACGTTTGGTGCACCGCCCTCTGTCGTGCTGGGGGGGCTGATGCTGATGATGGGCATCCTGACCAATATCGTTTCTAACAACGCCGCCGCTGTCATCGGAACACCCATTGCTATCGGTATTGCCCAACGGCTGGGTATGCCACTGGAACCCTTTGTGCTGGCGGTACTGTTCGGCGCCAACCTCAGCTTCGTCACACCAATGGCCTACCAGACCAATATCCTGCTGATGAATGCCGGCGGCTACAAGTTTAGTGATTTTGTGCGTGCTGGCCTGCCCCTGGCGATTGGTCTGTGGGTCATATTGACCCTGGTGCTGGTGTGGGCTTACGGAATGTAGGATGGCCGAATGTAAGAGCCCCCCTGGGGCCGAATCGCGCGCAAGCGCGCTCTTGGCTTGTAAGATCGTTGAATGTAAGAGGCCCCTTGGGGCCGAATCGCGCGCAAGCGCACTCTTACAGATTTGTTGAATCAGATACAGGTAAATAAAAAAATATGAGCACGGTTTCTTCTCAAGCTGCTGTAATCCGCAGGGGGCCCTACCCCGAACTGACCTGGGCAGCGATCCTGATCGGCTATTTCCTCGGCACCCTGATCGCGATCAGTATTGGCTATGCGTCCCTGATCCTCGGTTTCTCCATCGAGGGTTCTGAATTGGCGGCAATCCTGGGTTTCGGCATACTTCGCGGCATCCTGCGACGCAACAGTATTATTGAAAACAACATCGTGCAGACGGTGGCCAGCGCGGTAAACGGCGCCTCTGCCGGCATGATGTTCTCGGTACCAGCCATCTTCATCCTCGGTTACGGCACGGACTTCAACCCGGTACTGTTGACTTTCGGCGCGATTGCCGGGGCATTCCTCGGCATCGGTTTCATTATTCCGCTGCGTAAACAGATGATTGACTACGAACGGCTGACCTACCCCGGCGGCGTGGCCGTGGCGACTATTCTGAAATCACCCGGCGCGGGTATTCACAAGGCCATGTTGTTGATCGGGGGTGCACTGGTCAGCGGCGGCCTGCATGCTGTCAGCCAGGCCAGCGGCGTGGATAACTGGAATCTTGGCGCCCTGATCGGTGTGCCGGAATACATGAACGGCATCTGGTATCTCTCCCTGCTGACCATTGGTGTGGGCTATATCGCGGGCAAAGGTGGTGTGGCCTTCATTATCGGCGGCTATGTATGTTACTGGTTTCTGGCGCCCATGCTTTCCGGTCTCGATATGTTTCCGCTGGATCCGCTCAGCCATGAAGTGACCAGTGAACCTAATGCCTTGCGCCTGTTACTGTTCCGACCGGTCGGCATCGGCATGCTCATCGGTGGCGCTGTCGCGGGTGTGGCTCTGGCTTTCCCAATGATCGTCAGCGCTGTTCGCAGCATGCAGAACGCGGCCCAATCCGAGGCCGCTATGTCACAGGATGAGATGCCGATCAAACTGCTTTACGTTGCCATTGTCGGCGCGGCCATATTGCTGGCGATCATGGCGGTTATGTCCACCGAAAAAATGGGCCTCGGCCGCGGCCTGGCGATGGCCGCTGTCGGAACGCTGTGGGTGTGGATTGCAGGGGTCATTCTCAGTGAATCCATCGGCCGAACCAACTGGTCACCCCTGTCCGGTATGACGCTGATCGCCGTGACCCTGCTGATCTTTATATCCAGCGGACTGGGCGACACCAGGGGAGCCATTGTTTCAGCCATCATGGTAGGTACTGCGGCCTGTGTTGCCATGTCGCAGGCAACCGATCTGATGCTGGACCTCAAGACCGGTTATCTGGTCGGCGCAACGCCCAGGCAACAGCAATTGGGGCAGTTCATTGGTGCGTGGCTGGGACCGATCGTGGTGATGATGCTGATTTTTGTACTAAACGAGGCCTATGTGCTGGGCAGCGAAAAACTGCCGGCACCGCAAGGCCAGGCGCTGGCCAGCATGGTCAACGGCATCATGGGTGGTGATGTTCCAAGCGCCAAGTATCTGGCAGGCGCCGGTTTGGGCGCCATGCTGAGCATTTTCCAACCGGGCCTTGGAATTACGGTGGGTCTGGGATTCTACCTGCCCTTCAATATTGTACTGACCTACAGTATCGGCACACTTTTGCGGGTCATCAGCGACCGCAAGATGGGGCAAAGTTTTTCTGAAAGTGTCGGTATTCCGGTTGCGGCAGGTCTCATTGTCGGAGAAGCCCTGGTGGGTGTAGGTTTTGCAATCTCCATGATCCTGAAGGCGGTGTAAGCATGAAAACAATCGCATTACTACTGGTATTCGGGTCATTTCTTGCCGGCGCATTCGTTTCTGTACTCGATCCGCGCGAAGTCAACTGGTCCTGGCTGGTGCCGGCGTTGCTGGTCGGCATCGTCGGACTGTGGCTGTCCCGCAAGGTGCGTCACGAGGAGGCACACGCCGGAAACAAACTGGCTGGAAACATGGATGTGCTGAGTAAAAGCCTGAACAACATCCTGGCCCGGCTGGAATTCATCAACAGCAACAAAGATGAACTGCCCACGTACGAAGCCCGTTTCGAAATCGATCGCCTGTTTCGCGAGGAACTGAATAATTTTGCCAACGCCAGAGAGAGTATGGTGCATGTATTCGGGATGCAGAATTATGCTGATGTGATGAGCAACTTTGCCGCCGGCGAGCGTTACATTAACCGTATCTGGTCCGCTTCGACCGATGGTTACGTGGATGAGGTCAATCTCTACCTGGACCGGGCGCTGAAGCAGTTCCGCGAAGCTCACCAGCATTTTCATGAACTCAATTCAATACATAATGCCTAAGCATCGCCGGGGTCGCGCATCCGGGGTCGGAGTAACTTACTCCGACTCCAGTTGTTCCAAATCAAGGGCTCCCGGGGCCTGGGTCAACAGATCTGATCCAGGCTCTCCGAATGTCCTGCAGGCCCACTCGACCCGTTTTTCGGAAGACTGGTCCCAGTCATCCAGTTCATCAACGGCATCCAGGCGACTGCATAAACCCCGGCGGTTTGCTATCTGGATATTGAGGCCTGGTCGTGCGTTCAACTCGAGTATCAGTGGGCCCAGATCCCGGTCTAAAACGATATCGACTCCCAGGTAGCCCAGGGCAACCGCCTCGAAGCAACTGGCGGCCATTGAGACAATCCGGCTCCAGTGCGGAATCTGGAATCCCGCAACAGCCGCTCCGGTATCCGGATGCTTTGATATGGGATCATTACCGGAAACTCCGCCCACGGTAATACCGCTGCACAGGTCGATGCCGACACCAATCGCACCTCGATGGAGGTTGGCTTTGCCGTGAGACTGCCGTGTCGGCAGGCGGGTCATGGCCATCACGGGGTAGCCCCGGTATACGATGACCCGTATGTCCGGTACCCCGTGATAGGTCAAATCAGAAAATGCCGGATCAAAATGAACCAGGGATTCGATCATCGCCACATCAGGTTGTCCGCCCAGTGAATAGAGCCCGCCAATCACATTGGTCAGGTGGTGTTCCAGATCTGCATGCTGTACCAACATGCCATCCGAAGTGACGAAATAATCCGACTTCCGGTCGGTAATAACCAGAATACCATCACCCCCGCTGCCGTGAGCCGGCTTAATAACAAACTCATTGTGGCCACTGAGTAATTGATCGATTTGCGCAGCCTGGCGCATCCAGCGGGCGACCCCGATCAACCCCGGCACTGCAAGTCCTTGCTCCTGCAGGCGCTTTTTACACAGCAATTTGTCGTCCACCAGCGGATAGAAGTGCCGCCGGTTGAATGGCATTATGTACTTGCCGTTACGGCAGTTCATTCCCAAAACACCCGAACGCTTCAACTGCCTGATACGGCCTGTGACCATCATCATGGATTCCCGTCAGACAGTTGTCGAAAACGAAACAATTCCGTTATGCGGAACCCGGTATAGCGCCCTGAGGCGACAATGATACCCAGCACGATCAGGTTAATTTCCGGGAATACGGTTACCCAGTACGCCAGGATATCCAGTGACATCACCATGAACGCCAGTGCCGCCATCATCAGGCTGCCGAACCCTTCCCTGATGGATGTCAGCGCGCCGCGCTCTTCCCAGACAATGGACATCCGCTCAATGACCATGGAGATAATGACCATCGGAAAGAGGGATATGGACAAACCCGTTTCAGCACCCAGTTGGTAGCTGATGATGCTGATCGTTGTCATCAGGAGAACAACGATGGTCACTACGGCTGCCAAGCGCGGAACAAGAAGCAGTCGCAAACGCTCAAGATAGAAGCGGAAGAAAAGCCCCAGGGAGACGATCAGAATGAACAAAAGAATGCCCTTGAGTAGCTCAGTCTCACGGAAGGCCAACGCAATCAGCACCGGGGCAAAAGTTCCAAAGGAACTGAAGCCGACAAAATTCCTGAGGAACACAATCACCAGGATGCCAAACGGCACCAACAGAAGCACTTCATAAACCGACTGAATATGAACGGGTAATTGCAGTATTGAAATCCTGCCAATACTCGAATTACTCAGCCCGACCCGGTCGAAAGCGAGTTCAAGCGCGCTCTCCACATTCTGCCTGATGGAAATCTGTACATCCTTCAACTGGGCTCCGCTCACCTTGGCAAGTGGCTCATCACCCCGCCACCAGATCATAAAGCCTTCAGGCAGACCCCGGTGACCTGTGCCGGGATCAAACAGCAACCAGTCGTCACCATCGTAGACCGCCAGCAGTGTTTTCACTGCTGCTCTTTGAACTTCATTTTGCAGCAGTATGCCGTGGATTTGCAGGCTTGGAATCCCGGCCTCAGCCAGCAGCATCCGGGCAAGCCCGACACGTTCACGCTGGTTCTCCATTTCTGACAAAAACAGCTTGATGTTTTCATCGCTGGCAGCGTTATTCAGGCTGAACAGAATCGAAGCAGCAAACGATTCCGGATCCGCCGACTCCTCTCTCACTTCAGCCACGATATCTGCCAGTGCGGTAGCAAAGGGTTCTTCCAATTGCGGTCGTTGCGGTTTTTCGGGCCGCCGGGCGAACCTTCGTTGCCTTGTTTCAGGTATGACCGTCGCCCGGTAATACAGAGTCCTGGCTTCGTGTAGTTCGCGCACGGCCCATTGTGCCTGACGCCTGAACGTTTCCTCGTCCAGGGTCAGGCCAAAACCACGGGAAATAAAATTTTCCCTGCTGAGGGTGAAACCCCTGGAACGGCTGGGCAACTGCAGTTCAGCGCGCACCGGACCATCTTCAGGTTGGATCCTAAGACTCACCTGCACCGTCCAGACTTCGCTGCTGGTGTCGGGCATCAACGGATAGCCCAGCCAGATCACTTTGTACGAAACAATCAGCCCGCCCAGCAACAACAGCAGCAGGGAAAGAACAATCCACTGGCGGAGCTTGCTCAAGACCCGCTACAGTTCGGACTACTGAGAAACGTGTTGCCGGGATCAATCAACGCAAACGATTTGAGTGTATTGCGCCCCAGCAAAAGAGGATAGTTGAATTTACTGCGATCGATCAAACTGACCTCCGTGCCAAGCAAACGGCCGGCAACGCACACTTTCATCAAGACGACCGGACGGGTCTGTGCATTTCCGTCATGCTGGACAACCTTTATGGTGCGGATCCGCTCCCGGACAACGATGTATTCCTGTTTGGTTCGACGATCGCTTATCCGGAACCGCACCCAGCGTTTTCCATCCTTGCGAAACTTCTTGATGATCTCAGCATCCAGGGACGAGGTCTCCGCTCCCGTATCGAGTTTGGCCTTGATGCTGATACCGGGACCGACCAGAATTGTATTTTCAACCCAGCCTACAATCTCCAGATCACGCGCATCAGCGTGGCATTGAAGAGACGAAAGCAGTAAAAGAATAAGGACTAAACCATTAAAGACTGATTGGAATGAATTAACTGGCAAAACGGCCACTTCTCCTCTTAAGAATAGTCAAACGTCGGATTATACAGGGGAAATCGGAACGGATCAGCGGCTTAGGGGAACTGGCAATGTGAAAATTCTGTTAGTTGTTACAAATTGTTTTGAAATTTGCAGATAAATAATTGACTGACATGATACACAGCTATAAAGTTGTCGATTCTGAACCACGCACGAAAAAACTTTTACCCATTTCCTAAACCGAGATTCAGTAATGTTAATCAATCGAACGAATAGAAAGCTTACATTGAATACACTGATTACCGCGCTAATTTCCATTGGTTTCTCAGTATCCATGTTTGCCCAAACCACCGTGGACCAAGTCACTCAGGAAGGCGAAAAACGCGCCGATGCGGGTGCGGCTGAGCAGCAACGCATTGAGCAAATCGCCAATCAGACTGACAAGTTGCTTACCGACTACAAGACCGTTACTAAAGTAGTTGACGGCTTACTGGTTTATAACAGTCTCCTGCAACGGCAAATCGATAATCAGGAACGAGAAAAAACGGATCTGGCCACATCCATGGATAACGTGGCGCTGATCGAACGTCAAATCATTCCGATGATGACTCGTATGATCGACTCCCTGGAACAGTTCATAGAATTGGATACACCGTTCCTTATGGATGAACGGCGCAGTCGGCTGGTGCGTTTGCGGGGCATGATGGAGCGGTCAGATGTTACCGCCGCCGAGAAATTCCGGCGCGTCATTGAAGCTTATCAAATCGAGAATGACTACGGTCGAACGATTGAAGCCTACCGGGGCTCAGTGGATATCGGTGGTAATCAGCAGGAAGTGGATTTCCTGCGTATCGGCCGCATATCACTGACCTATCAGTCCGTAGGCGGGCAGCATACGGGCGCATGGGATACAGAGACTGAAACATGGGTCGAACTGCCTCCGGAAAAATACAAATCACAGGTAGCGCATGGAATCAGGGTCGCACGCAAACAGGTTGCGCCTGATCTGCTGATCATTCCTGTGATTGCTGCTACGGAGGAATCATTATGAGAACCCGTTTAACTTTCAGCAAGGCAGGAAAGGCAGCATTTGTTGCATGCCTGGTTTTTGGCCTGACCCTCGGTTTTGCCAACAGCGCCTTCGCGGTACAGGCTGTTTCCATGGACGACCTGCTGCAGCAGGTCAAGCAGGGCCGGGTCAAGGATGCGGCCGAGAACCAGAAGCGTATCGAGGAATTCAAGCGCGACCGCGCCAGGCAAAAGCAGTTGGTAGCGGACATGAAGGCGGAACAGCGCCGGCAGGAACAGCGTTCCAAGCAACTGGAAGACACCTTTGAAGCCAATGATGTCCAAATCATTGATTTGGAGCGTGCCCTGTTGGAACGCCTCGGCGATCTGAAGGAACTGTTTGGTGTATTGCAACAGGCCGCAGGTGATGCCCGGGGTAATTTTGAAGTTTCATTGACTCAGATTCAGTTTCCGGAGCGCACGGAATGGCTGACCTCATTTGCACAGAAAATGGGCCAGACAACCCGCATGCCGACAATGGAAGAAATCGAGAGGATCTGGTTTGAACTGCAGCGCGAAATGACTGAGTCCGGCAAGGTGCTTCGCATCCCAACCACGGTTATTAACGCCAGTGGTCAGGAAGAACAAATGGATGTGATTCGTGTCGGCCTGTTCAATGTCGTTGCGGACGGCAAGTACCTTGAGTTTATTCCTGAGACCGGACGTCTGATCGAATTACAGCGTCAGCCGCAAAGCCGTTACACCAGCCGTGCGGAAGACCTTGAAGAGGCTAGCAGCGGTTTGCATCCGTTTGGCATCGATCCAACCCGTGGGCAGTTGCTTAGTCTGCTGGTGCAGTCACCCAGCCTGATGGAACGAATCGCCCAGGGTAAAGTCGTCGGCTACGTAATCATCGTTATTGGTATCATTGGTTTGCTTATCGCCCTGTGGAGAATGCTTGCCCTGTCTGCGATCAGTGCCAAAGTTAATCGCCAGATGAAGAACCTGGAGCAGCCGGGCAACAACCCGCTCGGTCGCGTCATCAAGGTCGTGCATGACAGTCCGGATGTGGATGTGGAAGGCCTGGAACTCAAGCTGGGTGAAGCCATCCTGAAGGAAACACCCAAGTTCTATGCCTGGCTGTCGTTCCTGAAGATTACGTCCGTAGTAGCACCCCTGCTGGGACTGCTGGGTACCGTTACCGGCATGATCGTCACCTTCCAGGCCATTACGCTATATGGTGCGGGTGATCCCAAGTTGATGGCCGGTGGTATTTCAACCGCGCTGGTCACAACGGTGCTTGGCCTGGTAGTCGCCATCCCGATGGTATTCCTGCACACACTGGTCCAGAGCCGTTCCAAGCGTCTGACCCAGATTCTGCAGGAAGAAGCGGCTGGCATGTTGTCCGAAAGGGCTGAAAGTAAGCGCGCCTGAGATTAGCAGACAATGGATGTTATTTATTACTATCTGCCGTTCCTGGAAACTATCCGGGACTTCATCGAACTCGGTGGCCCGGTACTCCGGGTCATCGGTGTCGTCACGCTGTTCATGTGGATACTGATTATTGAACGTATCATCTATATGCGCACCGGCCACAAGCACCTGGTCAGAAATGACCATAAAGTGTGGGATGCACGAACCGATTACTCCTCGTGGAACGCGCATGCGATTCGGGCACGGATTATTTCACTGGTATCCGCCAATTCCGAACGCAACCTCGCACTGATCAAGACCTGCGTTGCACTCTGCCCGCTGTTGGGCTTGCTGGGTACCGTGACCGGCATGATCGAGGTATTTGAGGTGATGGCCATTGCCGGCTCAGGTAATCCACGATCGATGGCATCCGGGGTATCAAAGGCCACTGTGCCGACGATGGCGGGCATGGTTGCGGCATTGTCCGGTGTTGCCATGAGTACTTACCTGGAAACCAAGGCCCGGCGTGAACGGGACTTTATCGCAGACGAACTGTTTATCGAGCATGGTTGATCATCGCCGGTCCGGCATGCTTTTGAAGGAGAAATAAATATGCGGCAGCATTTAGCCCAGGAAATTGAAGAAGAAGAGTCGGAAATTAACATCACGCCCATGCTGGATGTTGTGTTCATTATGCTCATTTTCTTCATCGTAACAGCGACTTTTGTCAAGGAAGCCGGCATTGAGGTTAACCGCCCTGATGCCGCTACTGCGGTCAAAGCGGAAAAAGCCAATATCCTGGTAGCCATTGGTCCAAATAATGATATCTGGATCGACCGGCGCCAAATTGATATCCGCTCGGTCCGGCCAAATATTGAGCGCCTGCACGCCGAGAACCCGCAAGGGTCCGTGGTCATCCAGGCAGACAAAGAATCCAAAACAGACACCCTGATTCAGGTCATGGATGCTGCGCGTCAGGCGGGCGTATTCAATGTCTCGATCGCGGCCAATGAACCCTAAAGAGAAGATGCATGTCTGCCACAATTCTTGAATCACTATCGCTTAACAAGTCCGGGGACGTTCTCCGGCTTGTCATTGGCCTGACTCTCGGACTGGCGGTTACAGCAGGCCTGTTCTGGATGATGCAGTACCTGATCGTAACAGCAGACCGGGGACTGGAAGAAGGCAAGTCCGGGAATCTGGTCGATTTCGTTCGACTCAAGCGGGACGAATCCATTCAGCGCAGGCAGCTCAAACCCAAAAAGCCGCCACCGCCTGATGCACCGCCACCGCAACCCCCCACACCGAAGCTGGAGGAATTGAATCCTTCTGCTGAGAAGATCGCCATCTCTGCAGTGCCGGTTGAGACCGACATCGAGATGTCCGGAGGCTTCAGCCTGGGTGTTGGCGAAGGTGATTATCTGCCTATCGTCAAAGTGGCGCCCATTTATCCGGCCCGCGCACTTCAGCGTGGCCTCGAAGGATTCTGTGTTGTCGAATACACGGTAACCAGCCTTGGAACCATTCGGGATCCGGTGGTTGTCGAGGATCAGTGCACCAGTTCCCTGTTCTATCGTGCATCGGTCCAGGCAGCACTGAAATTCAAGTACAAGCCCCGGGTGATTGACGGTCAGGCTGTGGAAGTGCCTGGTGTGCAAAACAAGTTCACCTATGAAATTATAGAATAGTGGTTAATTACACAGCATGAATAAATTTACAATGAATCTGATTGTCGCAATCTTCCTGAGCATCTGCCTGGCTGGCGTTTCCGACCACGCATTTGCCCAGGGTAAGGGAAAGAAAACCAAGCAAACGGTCGCGATGAGTCAGAAGGTGTACGAAAAACTGACTGAGATCCAGGAACTGGTCGAAGCCAAAAACTATGCCAATGCACATCGGCTGATCAACGAAATGAGCACGGGAAAATCCAAGTTGAGTGCTTATGAACGAGCCCAGATATATAACCTTGAGGGGTATTCTTACTATCTGCAGGAACGCTACGGAGACGCCATCAAGTCCTATGAAAGAGTACTGGCCCAGCCCGAACTGCCGGAAGCCCTGGTGCTCAGTACACTCAAGACCATGGCGCAACTCCAGTTTACCCAGGAGGATTACAAGGGAGCTTTGGTAACCATCAACCGATTGATGAAATCAGTAGACGAACCCAGCGCCGATATTTTCATGCTGAAAGGCCAGGCGTTGTTCCAGATGGAACGATATGACGAAGCCCTGGGTCCGATCAAAATCGCCATTGACATGTATCGCGACCAGGGGCGCCCGCCGAAGGAAAACTGGCTGCTTCTGCTACGGGTAATCTATTTCGAGAGAAATGATTACGACAACATGCTTAAAGTGGTAAAGGAACTGCTCCTCTATTACCCGAAAGACACTTACGTCCTCACGCTCGCCGGCATCTACAGCGAGCAGGGTGACACCAAAAAACAACTGGCTCTGACCGAAGTTCTGTATGAAAAAGGTATGCTGAACTCTGCCTCAAACATAACCAACCTGGCCAACCTCTACCTGATGCACGGTCTGCCTTACAAAGCTGCCGTTCTGCTGCAGAAAGAGATGGATAACAAGGTGGTTGAAGCCAATGAACGGAACCTGAGGCTGCTGTCCCAGTCCTGGTACCAGGCCAGAGAAGACCAGAAAGCTATCCCGCCATTGAAGATTGCAGCAGGAATGTCCGATGACGGCGAATTATACGTTCGTCTCGCCCAGGCCCAAATCAACATGGAGCAGTGGAAAGATGCTGCTGATTCCATCAATAAGGCGCTGAAAATGGGTGGTCTGAAAAGAAGTGATCAGGCCAATATCATGCTTGGTATGGCCTTATTTAACCAGAAACGCCTCACTCAGGCCCGCAGGGCATTTGAACGCGCCACCAAAGACAAACGTTCCGCCAGAACGGCCAGCCAGTGGATCCAGTACGTTGACAGCGAAATCAAGCGTGCTGCATTGATGAAACAGGATAAGCCCGAATTCAAAAAACGCGTACGCGACGAGTTGGAAGACGTCCTGTCCGAGGGGTAAATTTTTAGCCATCAGTTGAGATAAAGCTGAAAGCCGCCCCATCGAATGTAATCTGCCGCGACTCCTGTCGTCAGGAAAGTTCTTTTGCTGGTGCTTAGTGCCGCAGCAATATCTGGATTGTTTTCCAGGTTCCGGTAAAACTCTGAAAAAAACTGCGCGCGCTCTGCATCCGGAATCCGCCACAGGCTGGAAATGACAACTGCTGCACCCGATGTCAGGAAGTCTGAAACGAAACCCGGATCAGGGTCCAGCTTGAATCGCTCTGTGCCTTCAAAATTGATGCTGCTGAGCACGACCAGTCTTGCCTTGAATTTGCTTTGACGGATATCTGCTGGCCCCAGGAACTCACTGACCGGCCGCTGTGTCGTTCCCGACAGCATCAACCGTGACCGATCTGGAAAATCCAGTTTGATTGTGCCTGGAAGCGCCAGGTGAATGATATCCGCCTGCTCAAATCGCCCATCCTGGAATTCATCGCGCCCCAGGGCAGATCCCTGGACAATATGAAGGGATGGCCCGACAAATATATCTGTAATTGCCTTAATCTCGGCAGAAGGTTTTTGCTCATAATCAAATATATCCCGTCTGATATCCGGTTTACCCGCCAGAAAGAACAGCTTGAGGTCTGCGGAATTGAAGCGCACGACCGGATGATCAAGTGCGGCTGGCGACAAAATATTGACGATCCGGTACGTCGCCGCCAGGTAGTTTCCTTTACGGCGCAACAGGTCAAATGGAAATCCGCTCAACGGTCCTGTTGGCATCAGGTAAACGATTTCGGGTAATAGAGATTCAATCGGCGCAACCAGGAGCTTGCCGAATAATTCGAGACGGGGATTCAGGGAAAAGCCATCCTGTTTGCCCATCGATACGCGAACTTCGTTCAGTTGTGATTGGATGTCTCCCGGAACCGGTAACTCCAGCAAGCGAACACCATCATTCCCGCCGACCAGGACATACCCCTTGTTGCCGGCAAAGTAGTAGCTCAGCAGCGCTGAACCTGCACTCATTCGTTTAAGCAGCCTGTCCAGGCCATCCATATCGAGCGTCTTATCACTTGCGGCAAAACGTTTTGCCGCTACCTGCAGCCGCTTACTGATTTTCGACAACTCCGCAGTCGAGACGGCGTGCTCCCGGGCCTGTCGGTTTTTCGCCAGGAGAGACCGTATCTGACCGCTGCTCTCCTGCCCGTCCGGGCCTGTTGCAGACCCACCTGGCCGTTCAATTGCGCTCAGACT
Organism: Gammaproteobacteria bacterium; assembly: GCA_024279945.1. Classification (GTDB taxonomy): domain Bacteria; phylum Pseudomonadota; class Gammaproteobacteria; order Xanthomonadales; family SZUA-36; genus JAJRRA01. The sequence goes on along the minus strand of JAJRRA010000039.1, from coordinate 25,816 downwards.
GGCTAGCGCGATTAAGGTTTGCCGCCCATCTGTGAACTCCCGTTGATTTGCGCCTGAGCGCTTCAGTACCATTGACATGAAGTCCCGGTAAACCTGTTCCCGGTTCTGCCAGTACCACGCACCCAGAACGCCTGGGAGGACCGATCGATAAAACCGCATATCTTCGGCCAATTGCGCCATCTGCTGAATCGCCTGGGAAAGCCGACCTTCAGTGCGCAGATTTTTTGACCATAACCAATTAGCCTCCAGGGCCAGGGCTGGAATTCCTGCAGTCGCCAGGTAATCGACGGACTGACGAACTGCCTCACGGGAACAAACCTGCCCCCTCCCAGCCTCAGCCGATGACGCCAGTGAGCACAAATAGAGCCTGGAGCGATGCTGCAGAAGCCTGTTTCCAGCCTTGATCGCCTGCTGAAGGCTTTGTTTGAACAGGGACAAAGCCTTTACGGTCTGGGTGGAATGGGTGCTCAGGGCGTCAAGTGCCTGTTCAAAATCTAATTTTACCCGGTCATGTGCGGAAACGATAAAAGCTGCCTGCTGATCCCTATCCCCGGCCATACGTTCGATATCACCCTGAAATCGGTCAATGCCCGCCAGGATATTGAATGCATTGCCCAGCAATGAAGCATTACCGTTAGCTGGCGTTTTTTCGACAAGTTCCCGAAGCACCGTCTCCGCCTGTTCCATGTCCCCCATGCCATAATAGGATTGCCCGAGCAGCAAACCGGCTGGCCCATCCCTGCTCCGGGAACCTGCTGCCCGCTGTAACTGCAAAGATTGCGTCAACACCTCAATCGCTTGTGGAAAATATCCGGCATCAACCAACAGGCGACCTTGCTCAAAAAGACTTTCTGCCTGACGCAGGTTTTCCAACTGATCTCCAGCCTCATCACTGACCTGGCCCAGCATTTCCAGGGCGCCGGTAATACTTCCCTGCTTTTCATAGACAAACGCGGCCTTGTTCCGTGCCAGGGTTGCAAGCTCATTATTTCTTTCTTCCTCCGCAATACGTAATGCCAGTTCGTATTGCTTGAGTGCCTGTGCAAGATTTTCCTGCCGCTCCCACGTAAGACCGTCATTGAATAGCGCCCAACTCCTTTCCGACTGCAGGCCCAGTTCATCCGCCATCTGCGCAACGCGCTGATAAACCTGATGAATATCATCAAAGCCGGCAGTCGAATCCGCGGCGGCAGAATCCATTAGCACAGCACCTTGCAATTGCAGCGCTGCCAGTTCCACCACCTGCACTCCGGCCTTGCGCGCTGCCGTCTCCACCTGCGCGGCAAATTCCATGGCAGAAAGATTATCGTGCAATTTGAAGAATACCAGATGGGCTGCGTAATATTCCGACCACAAACGCAGTTCTTCCCAGCCCAGTTGCGCGAATGCCTGTGCCGCCTGTTTCAGCGTGTAAACCTTCATTGCCCAGGTTGAGGTATCGTTGGCCCGGGTCAATTCACCGGCACGGGAAAGCAGGCGAAACGCCGCGAGAAGGATATTGTTATTTCTGTCTTTCCCCGTCAATTGAACCAGTTCCATGCTGATTCGCGACCGATCGCTGGTCTCCTGCGGCTTTACCTGCACGATCAACTGGCGTGGCTCATCGACTGCTTCTATCAATTGATAGACCGGCCCTATGCGCCTGCCCGGAATGCCGGACGCTATCACCAACGTCTGTTCCGGCCCAAACACCCGGGACTCAAATTCAAGTCCATCTGCATCAATCCGGATCAGCAATGCAACATCCGGGTACTGATAGATCATATATTCTGCAGGCTTGTCGGGAGATACTTCGACCGGTGGTGCTGCAAACACCATGCCTGAGAAGAACAGCAACCCCAGCAGAGCGATAAGCACCATCCCGGAAATTCGGTATAGAATCCTCTGAGCTGTGCGTGGCCTGTTATTAATTATGGTCATGGTATCCCTGGCTTCTTATTAGCAAGCCCACATACTTCATGCACTATCATAAGCTGAAACAATTTTCCGTAAAAGACGATAAATATTATATGTTTCCAGGGCCGGGGTCAGGTTCTCGACCCTGGCCCCGTTCGAACGGGCGGAGCGGGCTCTGTTACCAACGCCGTCATCAAACTGGCGAAGCGGGCTACGTGATTGAAATGCTTGACGGTATTTGGTGATGAACCAGACTGATATCGCTTCGCGCTTCGGACTGGGGTCAGAGCATATTTTCCAGGCTGGCCTTGCTGCAATTAGAGGCTATTCCCGGAATAAAGTAGTCTGGCCCCGGTTCGGGGTTACTCAGCCCCGTTGCCCCTCCGCGCACTTTTTGATAGCTTGCACTAACCTATAGCGGCTGGCCGCCTGATTGATCCATGCGAACTCCTGACCGAAATACTGCAGTTTTCAGCACATCCGCAATCGATCTGTTTGCTTCGGCTCTGGGTGCTTTCATTTTACTGGTGATGTTGCTCTTTCCCTATTATCAAAACGCCGGCAGTGACGCCGCCTATTCAAAAACTGAGGACATTATGCAACAGCGCCGGCTGGCGGCCGGGAAAATCGAAGACTTGCTTGCCAACCAGCGTGTTGCACAAAGTGAACTGCAGGAACTCAACATGGTGAACCAGGGCATCGAGGCCCGGATATCACGCATCCGGAACCAAATGGCCGATATCAAGACCCAACTCGCGGAAGTACCCGTTCCTGCCCCCGAACCGGTTGAGGAAATTATCGAAGAACCTGAGCCGGAGGCCTTAACCGCAGGGGTTGAGTTTTCCATCCTCGGGCTGGCAACAGAAGCCAAGTCATTCGTCATAGTCATTGACATGTCCGGCAGCATGCTCTCCTATGCTTCCCTGATGATCAAATCCGTGCTGGAGATACTCAAACCACTGGATGAGTCTAACGAATTCGCCATTATTGGATACCAGGGAAACCCTTCCCCGGTGCTGTGGAATTATCCGGACGGCAGAAGTCTGGTGCAGGCGACACCCGAAAACCTGGAAGTCGCCAGGGCATTCACTGAATCCCTTGCGCGTCGCTTCTCCGGTTCAACACCCACACATTATGCTCTGCTGTCCGCCATGCAATACCCCGCTAAGTCCATCATTCTGATGAGTGACGGTGAACCGGACAATTCTCCGGGGTTCATCATCCAGGATATTGCAAGTCTCAATCGCTTTGAAGGCAAGGAAATTCATACGGTCGCCATTGGCGACTACACGCAAAACCGTGGACTGGTCATGTTTCTGCAGGAACTTGCAAAACAGAACGGCGGAGACTTCGTCGGAGTGTCCCGGTGAGGTCGCGTACGCGTAATTTTGAAATCTATTCCCTGTCGGCGGTTGACCTGTTCGCATCCGCCATGGGTGCATTCATCATCATCACGATCATCCTCATGCCGGATTACCAGAAGGAAGTTCGCTCCGAGGGTGACCTGGCGTTTCTCGAACAGCTTGCCGGCAAGACACAAGCCCTGCTCAATGAGACCGCACAGGGCGAGAAGGACATTCTTGAAGCATTGCAAGCGGCCCAGACCCGGCAGGAAGAAATGCAGGCCGAGCAGGAGATCGTCTCCAGCGAGCTGGAAACCCTCAAAGCCGAACAACAGGCCAGAAATGACCAGGCCCCGCCGCCACCGCCCAGCCCGATTGTCACTCCGGACAAGGCCGGCAGTAACCAGGTCACGTTCCGGTTCCTGGGTCTGAAGACCAACAAGAAACGAATCCTGTTCCTGGTGGACATGAACAGCTACCTGGCAGGTCATGAGGCCCTGGTAAGGCGTACCGTTATCCGGGCGATGGATTCACTGCAAGCTGGCTATGAATTTGGCATCCTTGGTTTCCAGCAACTGGATTCCGGACCGAAGTACTATCGCTGGCCGGTTGGGGGCAAGCTGGCCAGAATGACAGACCGAAGCCGCTCTGAAGCGGTGGGCTTCCTGCAAAGCCTTTCCGGCAAATTCAAAGGTTCATCCTCCCTACTCAATGCTTTTGCCCAAGCCTTTTCCAGCCCTGCTGAAGCTATTATTCTGATCAGCGATGGTTTACCCAACCCGGCTTTCAATAACGGCCTTTCACCCGGTCGGCTGATACGCAGTATTACAGTATCCAACTCCAAAGCTGTCGAGATTCATTCGGTCACCGTGGGTGACTACTTTAAATACCGTGGCACTGTAGAGTTCATGGAATCACTGGCCCGAGCCAACTCCGGTGGATTCATGGCTCTTGCCGATTAACTCCGAATTCCAGCGGGCTTGTTCGCGTTGGCTTTCTTGGTCAGGGGCGCCGCTCCGAAGTAAGGAGGCTGTTTGCAGAACTCTGAATAGCCGGAAAGAGTGACTGTGCTTGCCGGAATTCACTTTAGTCTTCCGTCCAGTCGAAGTCTTTACCGCACAGGGCGACGAAACGCAGTTCCGTATCACCCACCCGGATATGGCTTCCCGCAATCAGTTGGGTAACAGCGAGTACGGGCTGACCGTCGAGATAGGTGAGGTTTACTCCTTCACCCGCTTGCAGATAAAATTTCCGGGTAACCGGATCATAGGTAATAGTGCAATGGCGCTCGCGGGATATCCGGCTGTCGCCGTAATCCAGTGCAATGGCTTGTGAAACATCACGGCCGATTGAATTTTTGCCGTAGCGGAGCATGGATACGCTGCCTCGCCCCGGTCCGGAAATGACGACAAGAAAACCGGATACCGGATCCTTGATCACCTGCCTTTCAGGCAGGGTTTCATCTCCACTGTCAGTGGAAAGGATTCGCGTTGTGGGCACGTCCTGCTGCTGGCCTGCCGTATCATGGAACCCGTCTGCGGGCTCCAGGTCTGAAGTATCTGGTTCTTCATCTGCCTGGAAGCGGCGTGCCAGCGGATTTTCAAGTGCAGAGTCCGCACTAGCCGAAGTTTTTCCGGATTTTTCCCGGCTTCGCGAACGAGGCAGGCCTGGCGAGGTTCCTGAAGAAGATTTTTTTCGATGAAATACCATCGTCTTTAAACGGGTCCTGATCCCATACGGCGGCTTAACCATCCGTTAAGGTGTAACAATGTATCATAGAGTCTGTCAAAACCGGATAACAATGCTGCATGAAATCAGTGCCCCTGAACAAGCAAATTCAAGCTCACCACGGATCTATGCAAATACCCCGAAGTACATGGCACAGCAGTTGATGAAAACAAAAACCATTGGTCGTAGCAGTGAGTGTGATATCACGCTGGATCATGCCTCGGTTTCACGCATGCATGCCAGCATTCATGTCACAGAAGAAGGCTATCTGGCCATACACGACAATAACTCCGCCAATGGAACTTTCCTGCATCGGAATGAACGCTGGATCCGGATTCGGAAGGTGGGCCTGGGAACCCGGGACCGTATTCGGTTTGGCGCCATAGAAGTACCGCTCGACCGCTTGATTGAAGCCTTTGGTAACAAAGTGCGTGTGCGCCTGCGGGAAGGCTGGTCCGTCCGCGGCAAACCCCTGGTATTCAATCAGACATTTGCCGGGATACCCAGGCAAAAAACCGTGCTGAAGAATCCAAGGCGTAATCCGGTCACCGGAAAAATTGAAGAAAACAGATAGTGCACGACTACAGATTGAGGAAGCCCTGATCCATGCGAAACATCACTCTTGCTGTCAGCCTGATAAGCGCCATCATCGTAATCGCCTTACTGGCCCGAATCCTGCCGCCAGACGCTGCTGCCATCATGCTGGATATCAAGCGCTCAAGCTGGCCATTCACCATTCAGAATATCCTGTGGCTGGCGTTTTTTGTCGGCCTGGGCGAACTTTCCATTCGCTGGCGTGCGGGCCGTCTGGAGGAAAGTCAACTCGACCGGAATTACCTTCCCGAAGACGAGGAAACCGTTCTTCGTCCGGGTGATGACATTACGCCCATTTACCAGAAGGTTCGTAACAGCAAATACCGCGAAGTCTGTTTTGTACCACGCCTGATCGAGCGCTGTGTGCTCGGGTTCAACCTGAGCCACTCCGCAGACCAGACCAACTCACTGCTTAACTCGAGCCTGGAGTTGTACCTGCATGAAATTGACCTGCGCTACAACATCATTCGATATATCACCTGGCTGATTCCAACGCTGGGTTTCATCGGCACGGTAATCGGCATCATGATGGCGCTTAACTATGCCGGCAACCGCGCCAACGTGGAAAGCCCTGACATGCTTTACCAGGTTACAGAGCGACTGGGGGTGGCCTTCAGCACGACCCTGCTGGCCCTGGTAATGGCGGCTATCCTGGTTTTTATCCAGAATCTGGTACAGGGCAGAGAAGAAAATGCACTGAACAGAGCCGGTCAGTACTGCCTGGATAACCTGATAAACCGTCTTTATGCACCCTAGCAATTACTGTAAAAAAACCGGGTTTGGCTGACACGATGAGGATTAAATATTTCATCATTTCCATTTGCTGTGGCTGCCTGGCTGCGGGTTCAGGCTTGTGTTACAGCCAAAATCCGGCTCCGACAACACTGTCTCATGCCGATTCAATGCCAGCATGGATCGTACCGGTACTCAAGCTGGTTTCAGCGTCCCTGGTTGAACCCACGACAGGCGTGGTGATTTCGGACACAGGCCTGGTGCTGGTGACAGATAATTTTGCTTCAGCAGATGATGAAATCATCGTACTGGACGGCGGCACAGACATCATCCGTAACGGCAGGCCAGCCCGAATTGAGCAGCGGTTTCCGGAGCAGGGTTTGATGGTTCTTTCGGTCAAGTCACTAAAACGAAATGCTGCCCGCTTTTCAGTAGACAAGTTGGCGGACGGCAAGTCCATACGCTTGCGAGCTTTCCCGCCGGCAGAACAGATCGAACAGGGTGCCCCCCCACTGGATGTCACAGCCACCGTGTCCATCCTTCCGGAAAATGATAAATTTGTCCTTTCCAGTGATACACCTCTACCCAATGTCAGCGGTCCGATCGTGGATGTATGCGGCAACCTGACCGGATACAGTTCGGCTGATGGCGTTCAAAGCATGTCTGTCTCGCAAGCGCCCCGCTACCACTGGAAGAAGAGTTTGCTGGCGATCCTGAACCAGATGCAGATCGATGTCACCGAGACACCCTGCGAACCATTACCCGCTGCAGTGGAAACCGAACCGGAAATCGCTGCCGAAACGATGGATGAGCCAAAGCAAGAACCCCAGCCAGAGCCCGCACCGCCGGAACAAGAAGTAGCACCACCTGAACCGGAGGCAGCACTGGATGAAGAAACCAACACGGAAGAAAACCCAACAGTCGCTGAGCCTGACCTGGAAGAGGAAGCTCTGCCTGAGCTCGAGGTGCCGCCACCGCCGGAAGAATCTCACACACCCGAAGATACGAAAACAGGAAGTGCGCAGGAAGACAGTGGCGTACCGGTCTGGGCCTGGTTACTGGCGGCTATCCTCCTGCTGGGTTCTGCCTTTGCGCTGTACTGGATCCGCAACAACAGAAACCTGAATGCAACGCACACGGCAACGAAAAAACAGGCTCCGCCTTCCCCGGCCAGGGACATCAACACAGACGAGGATTATCAGGTCCCGGGACTGGACAGCCTGCTGGTGATCGAGGGAATCCTGACGGACGGGACAACCTTCAGACAAAGCTGCGAAGTCAGCCGAAACGCCATCAATATCGTGCTCGGCAGAGGAAATTCTGATATCAATATTGATAGCGCCGCAGTCAGCAGACAACATGTCCGCCTGAATGGGACCGGTGAAATGCTGACGATTACCGACCTGGGATCAAGCAACGGTACCTCGATTAACGGCATTCCCTGCCTCGAAGACGAAACCATGTATATCGAAGCGGGTGATGTCATCATCCTGGGAAATGCCCGCTTCAGCTACAGCATCATCCCGGCTGACAACAGATGAGCGAAATATCACTGCCACTGCCCCCTGGCACTATGGTGGACAAACTGCGGATCGACCGGGTGCTGGGGCAAGGTGCATTCGGTATCACCTATCTTGTGACCGACGAGGTGCTGGGACAGTCTTTTGCGCTCAAGGAATACTTGCCCCGTGAACATGCCGTGCGCCGGGAAGACGGCAGCCTGCAAGCCGCCAGTGAAACCTCCTCAGCACGCTTCACCGCGGGCCTGAGACATTTTCTCACTGAGGGGCGCACTGTGGCGCCACTGGACCATCCCAACGTCGTCAAGGTGTTCAGGTGTTTCGAAGCCAACGGTACTGCCTACCTGCTGATGCCTTACTACCGGGGAGAGGCACTACATACGCTGCTGCGGCGAAGCGGTACATTGACATCTGACGAAGCCCGTGCACTTATTCCACCCCTGTTGGATGCACTTGAATATATCCACCAGCAGGGAGTGACGCACCAGGACATCAAGCCGGCCAACATTTACATTACCGACAACGGTTCCCCTATCCTGCTGGATTTTGGTGCAGCAGGACAAAGGCTGGGCAGCGGCCCCGCCAATCGCTGGAAATTGGGCAGTGAAGGCTACGCAGCGGTGGAGCAATCTGACGACAACGGCCAAATCGGTCCCTGGACGGATATTTACGGCCTCGCGGCCACGCTGTACCGATCCATCACCGGCCAGGTCCCGGTGGCAGCCACCCAGCGGCAACGGGCGCTTTCACAAGGGGATCCGGATCCGCTTCAGCCACTCACCAGTCTGGTTTCAGAACGGGAATTTGGCGGACTGCTGGATGCGCTTGGCCAAGGCCTGGCGGTAAACCCGGAATCACGTCCGCAAAGCGTGTCTCAATGGCGTTCCTCGTTCGACAGGACAATACCAGGCCAGGTATCCACGACTGCGGGGCTCCCGGCGGGGATTGAGCAGGAAGGAAGAGAGTGGCTTCCGATCATTCTGCTGGGTATTTTCCTGGTACTTATCACTACCGCTGCCATCTACCTGCTTAGCGACGATGGAACCGGCGATACAAGCGGAAAAAAGGGTTTATCATCGGAGTCTGCACTGACTCAAGAAGCCGAAGTATCGCCGCAGGAGCGGATACGCTGGCAGGCCGCGCTGGAGGCGGATACAGCCTATGCCTACCAGTTATTCCTGCAGGATTTCCCACAGTCGTTCCACCAGGCACAGGCCAGAACGCTACTGGATGCACTGGACGAAAAAGCCTGGCAAGCGGCCAAAGCGGATGGGACCGAATCCGCTATTGAGGCCCACCTGGAGCAATTCCCCGGAGGCTTGCACAAGACCGACGCCCGGATTTTGCAAAATGAGCTTGAACTCGCCCGGAAAGAAGCAGAACGGCAAGAACAGAAAAACAGGCGCCAGGATGACCAGGCATGGGAAGCTGCCCGGAAAACAAGAACCATTGACGCCATGGACGAATACCTGTCGAACCGGCCGGGCGGGCTGCATGCTGAAGAGGCTCACAAGCTGCGTCGCCGCCTGAATGACGAGATCAACGATCTGCGTAGCTTTGAATCTGCTACCAGGCTAAACACCATCGAAGCGTACCAGACCTATATCAGCGCCTTTCCGAGCGGACGAAAAGTCGCCTCGGCAATGGAGGCCATCGACCAGCTAACGCTACGACCCGGCAAGACATTCCGGGACTGCGCGGACTGTCCGACCATGATGGTGGTGCCTGCCGGTTCCTTCTGGCAGGGTTCGGAAGAATCTGAACCGCTGGCGCTGAAAAAGGAAAAACCCCGCAGAATGGTCACCATCGCGGAACCGTTTGCGGTAGGAGTTTTTGAAATAACGCTGCAGCAGTGGGATCAATGCGTAGAAGCCGGCGGCTGTACCACCCGCCCGCGGGACAATGGCTGGGGGAGAGCTTCCCGGCCGGTCATCATGGTGTCCTGGAACGATGCACAGGAGTATGTCACCTGGCTGAGCAAAAAAACCGGGCAGTCCTACCGCCTGCCGAGTGAAAGTGAATGGGAATATTTCGCGCGGGCCGGCGAGGAAAGTGATTGGCTTGGCGGCGATCCTTCCCGCGTCTGTGAGTTTGGCAACATCGCCGGCAGCGAAACGGGGTTCCGCTGGCAACACGAGTCCTGCGAAGATACGGCGGTGATGGAAACCCTGCCCGTGGGCTCATTCAGAAGCAATCAATTCGGACTTTTTGACGTCATCGGCAACGTGGCGGAATGGACGCTGGATTGCATGAATCTTTCCTACCTCGACGGACCGGCGGACGGCAGCGCCTGGAACCGGGGAATTTGCAGTTCCCGGATGACCCGTGGTGGCTCCTGGTTCACCGGGACCAAAGAAATCAGGCTGCCTGCACGTTTCAATCTGAAAACCGGCGACCGCAACGACTTTACCGGTTTTCGGGTCGTGAGGATAATAGATGACTAGTGTACTGTGACGGGAGTCCATTTTGTTCAATGCAAGGAACGGCAAGCGTAACGTATTCCATATACTTGAGTGAGGAGAGACGCGGCAGTGGGCAAAATGGCACCCGTCCCGCCGGGCTTCAGTTCCGGTTCAGCCAAAACTGTCATAATCATGTCATGATCAATATCATCAACAAATTTTTCATGCTGATCATCAGCACCACCCTGTTCACCGGCCTGGTCCAGGCCCAGGACAACGGCGGTACGAGTGATCAGGACACGTCCAGCGAGCAGGCCGAAGCACGTGAGGATGCCTATCGCAAACAGATGGAGCTGGAAGGATCACGCGACCACGACACCTTTTCCAACACCACCTACTCCACCCAGGCCAAGCAGGAAAAAATTGATAAGCTACCCAAAGAGTCGCGAGAAAACATCAGGGACCAGTTAACCGACATCATTATCGAGAATGGACAATGGGAACCCTTTGACGCATTGCGGGAATACCCTTATGAGCCTAGTGAAGCGGCTCAAACCGATCCTGGCCTGCGTGAGCGTGAAGAAGAAGCCTGGGACGAGCAGGTGGAAAAATACAATCAGCGGGAAGCTAATGCCTATGGGGCCAGCAGGCCCTCCATGCCGGACAGTAACGCTCAGCAGGATGGTGAAAACTCCGGTGCCAAGGCCCAGGGAGCTCAGTCAGGCGGAGAGCAAGGCGAAATGGAAAAATCTGAAGGCGAAGGGGAGCAGCAGGGAGAAAATCAGGGTAAGGAGGGTGAATCTCAGGGCGAAGCGGGGCAAGAGGGTTCCCAGGGCAGCACCAGCGCCGGTTCGGTGTCCTCCTACGAGCCCTACCAGCCCCAGCAAAACGATGACAGCGATGAAATCAGTACCGCAGGTGTCTCTGAGAGCGCATTGGACTTCCTGAAGGCCAGGCAACAGCCGGGTTCCTCCAGTAGCGGCCCGCAAGCAAGCCCGGAACAGGCCATGGAGCCATCCGATGCACTCAGTCAGACCGCGGAAAATGCGGCGAAAAACTCAGACGCATCAGCACTGCAAAGCAGTCTGGATAGCCAGCAGCAGTCAGCATCTGAAGTCATCATTCCCGGCACAATTGCGATTGAAGATCTGGACAAACTGGAAGGTCTGACGGAGCCAAAAGAAAACAATTCAAACCCACCATAAGAGCCCGCCACCACGTCAGTGGACCTGGCTCTCCATCAGGATCAGCATCATCAGAATTTCGTTGGTGCGCATTTGAGCCTGGTCATCAAAGTTGGCGCCTGTCTGAGCATTCATGATTTCTGCTGAATCGACCCTCCGCTGAACCAGTTCCGAGTCAATTTCATCGTCAAACATGCGTTGATAGGCATCCAGCCGGCCACCCAGATCGACGATGGCACGATCGGTAATCTTAGCCAGTTCTTCCTCAAATATATTGAATTCCATCATGTTTCTCAGGTGGACGGTCTGATTTCGAAAGGTTTGTAATTGCGCCATGGCCTGCTCTTGTTGCACTGCCGACGAGTACGCAATCGCATCGGCTATCGCATTGCGAATGATGATTGCATTTTCAGCAATTTCGTTCACATCCACCATGCTGATCAGAATGGGGTTAGTCCGGGTTATTTCCGCCAGTTCGAGCTGAATTTCCTGGCTGTGATCACCTGTATACACGAACATTTGCATGGCGCCAGCCAGCATGGTTTCCTGATCCACGATACGTGCCAATGGTGTCTGGAAATCATCCAACTGCAACGCAAATCCGGCCGGTCCGGAATCTGTTCCCTCCTTGCCGACATTGCCTGCGGTCTGAATCAACTCCAGTAGCCCGGGTTCCACACCACCGGATACCAGTAGCAGGAGACTCAATTGGCGAAATTTTTCACCGGGAGGCAAATCAGCAATGGATTCGAGATTAACGCCCGCAACAGCTGCCGATGGCCAGGCCGTCAACAAGCCCACGATCAACAACCCTGTATGAAGCCAGTTTTTCATCCATATGCTCGCAAAATTCTCAGAATGTCAGTGAATGCAACTTGCTTACACTCCCTTTTCCGACATCAACACCAGCCCTGAATTCCCTGACCCGTGATTTCTGGCTGGGTTCTTCTACTTTCACCGTCCCATCGGGCAGACCCTTGCGGAAGGTTCCCTCATAATAAACGGCGCCAACCCGGTTGGCCTTGCGAACAATCATTGCCCCCGTTCCTGATGCCATTCCGTCCTTCGCTGCACCAAGATATTCCACATAATTACCTGAAGGGTCCTCGACCACACCATAGCCACGATCGGAAGCCGCCCCACCTCTGCAGCCTCCATACCATCGCCCAGGCTTACTGAAGGACGGCTGTTTGAACACACAACGGTCGGTGACATCGGCCTGCAGGGAACGAACTCTTGCCTGGTAGAGTGACAGGGTCTTGTTCCTGAACTCTGCAAACCCGATAGCCGTAATCTTTTCTTTGGATTCCAACCACTCCATCTGCACCGACATTTGCCGCTCCAGTGCCGGAGCGATCAAAGTCAGGAAGTGTTCGGACATCTCGGCAGAATCTGCTTGTGTTTTGAAGGTCGAACTCATAGCCCACAAAGACCCCAGCATAAATACACCGGCAAAATTCTGCAAAAACGCAGCACCGGCCGCACCGGTAGCCGTCGCTCCATAAACAGAAGTAACCAGGGCTAGCGCAGCCACAGCCGTGGTGACATTCTGCTTGCGGGCCTGGACTCGTCTTTTTTCAAGCAATTTATATTCACCCTCGATCATCTGGCGCATCTGCATGCCGTAATCGCCTGCATAAGTGCCCTCATACAGGCCCGCAGACTGGGATGCCAGGAATTTCCTCTCAGCTTCGATCAATGCTTCAGCCAACTGGAGACGTGCACGAACACTTTCACCACCGGACTGAGCGAGAAAAGCGATGGCCAGTTCCGGATCAAACCTCGCCAGTGCGATCTGCCGGGCGAAAAAGGTTGCCCGGTCGTGATTTACCGAGTTCAATGTTTGCTTGACACGGTTGGCAGCACCTTTAACAAAGCTCTCCGCAAACGGATCCTGCGTCCAGTCTTCAGCCAGGTTTTCCAGCAGGGTTCCGTCCATCATGATTTTTTCAACCGGATAATCTTCCACCGCATTGATGTCGCTATGGTCACCGCGAGCGCTTTTGACCGGAAGAGCCTGACGAGTCCTGGACCGGGAATTCAGAAATGCAATGAAATCCAGTGGCCTTTGATAGTTCGGCCCGGCCTGATCCACTTTTCTCTCAACCTCACTACGCGCTTGCAAGGCGGACTGCGTCCAGGCGGACTGCACCAGGGGATCGCTGGAAAGCCACAGGCCATTGGTCGGAGGCCTGGTCCACCGGTTACTGTGCACCACGAACAAGGGTGTCACCAGATCGCCGAATGTGACCGGTGGCGAATCCATCATCTCATCCGTATCCGGATAGGAATAGACATTGAAATCTATCGTGACCACGCTCGGAATCTGCTCAGTTGCCAGGATGGGACGGCTATAGAGCCCCTTTTCCCGGTCCCACATGATGATGTGGGGCGATAACAGAACCGTATTTGGCGGCAGTTCCTTCTGTAACTCCCGATACAAAGTCATCACGTAGTAACTGGACTTGGCGATAACGGATTTCGCAATTCGGGTGGTGGCCTTCTTGGTGCGGTTGGCCGGCGGCACTTCACCCCCGATCGCGTTGATGGAAAAAGCATGGAAATAGGATTGTTCGGCATCGGCATGAATAATGGCAGGGTAACGAATAATGACCATCGCATCTGCTTTCGACAGGCTAAAATCCTCCACTGAAACATTTTTCTCATGCTGGTACACCGATGTTTTTGTTCCACGCGCCGTACCCGCGCACGCCGAGATCAGCACGGTCGCCAACAACAGAACAATCCAAGTTTTGAAATGGAACGGAGAGTCCACCATTACTCCTGGCTCAGACCAAGGTATTCAAAACTGAGGATTATTCCGCATTCAGGAGCATATAGAAAGGATAAAGAGAAGATTTCCGGAAATTCAGGGATATCAAGCGGTGCCCTGGATGGCTTGGCCAAACTTTCCAGTGTGCCTTGCTAAATATTTGAGCCTGGCGACTCACCGGATACGCTTTTGATGTCCTCGTCACCCATCAGGATATCCCGATACGTCGCGCCGGCCGGGATCATGGGATAAACATTTTCTTCTCGCTCCACGATGACATCGAGCAAATAGGGGGTATCCGTATCCGCCAGTAAGCGCACGAAGGCGGCTTTCAATTGATCAGGCCTGGAAATTCGTTCCGCTTGGATTCGATACCCCTTTGCAATCGTCACGAAATCCGGATAAACACCTTCCCCATCTTCACCTTGAAGCGGTGAACCAGGGTCAGACAGGTCCGAACAGGAACGGTGGCCGTCATAGATCATGTCCTGCCATTGACGCACCATGCCCAGCCACTGATTATTGATGACAACAACTTTCACACCGATGCCGTATCGATAGCAGGTGCTGAGTTCGTGCACCGTCATATTCAGGCTGCCGTCACCATCAATGTCAATGACCATTCTTTCAGGGTGCGCCACCTTGGCGCCAATGGCGGCAGGCAGGCCATAACCCATGGTGCCGAATCCGGAACTGGACAGGAACGAGCGCTTGTTGACTACTTTGTAGTGCTGCATGGCCCACATCTGATGCTGCCCTACACCGAGACTGACGATCGCTTCGCCACCCGTCATTTCGCTGAGCAAGGCAATAGCCTGCTGTGGAGTGATACCGTGCTTTTCTTCGAGCGGAAACGGGAATTTTCTTTTCAAACCAGCGCAGTATTTTCGCCAGTCAGCGCAGTCCTCAGGTTCTGCTGCAATCAATTGCTGCAAAGCCAGCTTGATATCAGCACATATTGGCAAAGTAACGGTCTTATTCTTGTTCAGTTCAGTACGGTCTATATCAATGTGGATAATTTTTCCGTGCTTGATAAATTCGCTGACCATGCCCGTTACCCGATCATCAAAGCGCACGCCAAGAGCCAACACCAGATCGGCCTCGTTTACGGCGATGTTGGCATATCTGGCGCCGTGCATGCCCAGTACATCCAGGGCAAGCGGATGAGCAGGCGGAAATGAACCCAGACCCATGATGGTCGTCGTCACCGGAATTCCCAAATGCTCTGCCAGGGCCAACAGTTCAGCTTCTGCCGCAGATGAGACAATTCCACCACCAACATAAAGCACCGGCCGCTTCGCCTCGGCGATCAGACGCATGCATTCCTGTAGCTGGTTTGCTGACAGTCCACCGATAGCGGGTTCCGGCACATCTATGACCGCGGGAATACGCGGCAATACGTAGTTGCCTTCCGGGTCGCGGGGATAATGCTGCTGAATATCCTTTGGAATATCGATCAACACCGGGCCTGGACGGTTGCCGCCAGCCAGAACAAAAGCCTCGCGTACGACCTCCGGAATCTGACTCACCCGATCGACCAGGTACGCACGCTTGGTAACTGGTTTGACGATTGAGACAATATCCACTTCCTGAAAGGCATTCCTGCCCAGCAGTTGCGAGGGTACATTGCCCGTGATTGCTACGATCGGTGTTGAATCACTATTGGCATCGGCAATACCGGTCACGAGATTGGTCGCACCGGGACCGGAAGTTGCCAGGCAAACACCCACTTTCCCGGTAGAACGGGCGAAGCCCTGGGCCGCATGGGCCGCACCCTGCTCATGTTCCACGCGCACGCAGTGAATACCGAAATCACGTAAAACATCGAATATTTCCAGATTGGCGCCGCCTGGGTATCCGAACACCACACCAACACCCTCGTGCTGCAGGCTCTTTGCCAGGATCTGCGCCCCCTTCAGCGCAGCATCACGCTGCTCCGGTTTAATGTCGTCTAGCGTACCGCCAGAGACCGTAGATGAATCCTGATAGGTAATATTGTCTGTTGACATCGAGTTCGTTTCCAGGGTTCGGAGGGACAAGATTGGCATCTTCTCAGACCATGCAAACGGTCGTCAATGGCAAAAAAGGCAAAAGGCAAAATAGGGTCAGGGTGAATAATTTTCGCTCACTTCAACCTGACCCTATTTTTTCCCTTCGAAACCGGTGCAGGCTACAACCAAACCCATTAGAATCGAAGTTATCATCATCAAATCTGATACCCATGACAAAACTAACCACAGTTAAACTCAGAGCGCCCTACCTGATCCTGATCGGTGACCTGGGTGACCCGACCTATGCCAAGACCGGGCTGGGCATTGTTGACTGGCGGCCTGACCTGGTTGCCGGGCAGCTACGCTTTGCCGGCAGTCAGGTGGATATGGGCGTGCCCGACATGAGTGTCGCGGAGGCAGCAAGCGCCGGTGTAAAAAGCCTGCTGATCGGCGTTGCGCCAATCGGTGGCGTGGTGCCGGACAGTTGGTGGGATTCCATTGAAGAAGCCGCCCGCGCCGGTTTGGATATTGTCTGTGGCCTGCACTTCAAACTGGCCGATTTCCCACGGCTTGTGGCAGCAGCCGAAGCCTCGGGTGCACGCCTGATCGACGTCCGTAATCCACCTCCAAATCTGCCGGTAGGCACGGGCATAAAGCGCTCCGGCAAGCGTGTATTGATGGTTGGCACCGACTGCGCCATTGGCAAAAAATATTCTGCCCTGGCTCTGAGTCAGGCCATGCAAGAGGCCGGTATGAAATCGACATTTCGCGCCACCGGGCAAACCGGCATTATGCTGGCCGGTGAAGGCCTGCCCATTGACGCCGTAGTAGCTGATTTCATATCCGGTGCTGCGGAATTGATTTCACCGGATAACGACGAGGACCACTGGGACGTTATTGAGGGCCAGGGTTCGCTTTTCCACCCCGGATATTCGGGAGTAAGTCTCGGACTGCTACACGGCTCACAACCGGATGCACTGGTGCTGTGCCACGATGCGACCCGCAAGGTTATTTCCGGCTGGGAACACTACGACCTGCCTTCTATCCGCGATGCCATCGACCAGCACCTGTTGATGGGCAGTCGGACCAATCCGGATATCCGCTGCGTCGGTATCAGTGTGAATACATCAAAGTTACCCGCAGATAAACGGATTGAATACCTTGCAACCCTGAGCGAAGAAACCGGCCTGCCCTGCGTTGATCCCTTGATTGACGGCTGCGGCGCCATTGTTGACCACATCAAGCAACTATACGGAGAGAAATAGGACCATGGATTTCAGCCTGCACATTGCAACCTGGGAATTGACCGAACCGTTTCGTATTACCAACGCCGAGTGGACCCACTCACCTTGCCTGGTTGTGCAACTGGTCGAAGACGGATACCTTGGTCGTGGCGAAGCCCAGGGTATTTTTTACCTGGATGAAACGGCCGAAAGCATCCTGGAGCAGGCACAGGCGGTTGCCGGAGAAATCCGTAATGGAATTTCTCGGGAGGAACTTCAGCAACTCCTGCCCGCCGGTGGCGCACGCAACGCCATCGACTGTGCCTTGTGGGACCTGGAGTGCAAAAAGTCCGGCAAAACCATCTGGCAACTGACCGGCATCGATCCGAAACCGGTCACCACTGTTTACACCATCGGACTGGAAGATACACCCGAGGCCATGGCCGCCAAGGCCGCAGCAGCCACCGACGCCCCGATACTTAAAATAAAACTTGACGGCCATATGCCCTACGAGAAACTGGCCGCAATCCGTGCCGCCCGCCCGGATGCCAAATTAGTCGTAGACGCTAATCAGGGCTGGAGCTTTGAGTTATTGAAAGAAGTGTTGCCCCAATGTGTCGATTTAAAGCTGGACATGATTGAGCAGCCACTGGCACGCGGCGACGATGAAATGCTGGAAGGTTTTGAATCCCCCATCACGCTGGCTGCGGATGAGTCTTGCCTGCACACCGGTGAACTGGAAACCGCAGCCCGACGTTACAGCATGATCAACATCAAGCTGGACAAAACCGGCGGACTGACCGAAGGATTGCGACTGGCTAAGGCAGCAAAGGAAAAAGGCTGCCAATTAATGATTGGTAATATGATGGGGACATCGCTGAGCATGGCGCCTTCTTTTGTGGTGGCTCAACTGTGTGATTTTGTCGATATCGACGGGCCTTTAATACTGAAATACGACCAACCCCTGGGACTCAAGTACAACAAAGGGGTGGTGGATGTGTTTGATCCCCGGCTTTGGGGATAAGCCTGTTTTTTCAGCAAAGACTCCGAAGGCGGTGCTGCAAGCGGCTTTCCTGAGCTTCACCGATGTCGAACCCAGCCCGGAACTGCCTGACCCTGGCTTTGAGGAATTAGTTGAGATTAAGCCATATGACATTTGATCCATTCAGTGATTTCTTCTTAAAGCAGGCATCTAAGCCTACTCACCTGTCTGCCGTAGATATACAAGCTTTGACACCCTTTCAGCGCACCTTGCTGGTAAATGATGGCACGGTTACAAAGTTTCTTGAAGCTTACAATCTGGAGCCCATAAAAATTGTTCTCCTTGAGCAAGAAACCCAAAAGTTACCTACTGAACATATTTGGCTGGAAGTACCTGCAAAAACAGAAGTTATTGCTCGTCAGGTTCTGTTGCGCGGACAGAACAGTTCTAAAATTTATGCTTATGCCACGTCATTGCTTCTTCCTGAACGCTTACCGCTTGAGGTGAAGCAGGAATTGCAGGTCGAAAGTGGCGGGCTTGGGCGAATATTGTTGAACAGTGAGATTGAAGAGCGCCGGGAAATACTTTGGTATGGAAATGAACACGTCGCAGATCTTGCGGCAGATATATGTAAATTTACCGGTAAAGATTTCCTTAGTCGTACTTATCGAATTATCGTTGGTAGAAAACCCATCATGTTGATTAATGAGAGATTTCCAATCCATTTAGGTAACTGAATTATGCAAGCATGACGGATGTATTCACGTCCCTGCCGTGGGAAAGTCTGTTTCTTCAGCAAAGAATCAGAAGCGCAAGCGCTGTAAGCGGCTTTCTTCCCCTGCACCGTCATCAACCCCGGCCCGGAACTCCCTGATCCGGGGTTTTCTGCCAGGCTCCTCAAGCCAAATAACACCGTCCGGCCGACCTTGCTTGAAATCGCCTTCGTAATATCTGGCACCGATTTCCTGTGGGTCCCGAACGATCATCGCACCGGTCCCGGAAGCCATGCCGGACTCGGCCGACCCAACATATTCGATGGTTTTTCCATCTTCATCGAGTATAAGTCCATAGCCACTACCCGAGGCGAGACCACCAAAACAGCCGCCATACCAACGTCCCCGCGCAGCCATGTCCGGATGAGAGAATTCACATTGCCGGAACGTGTCTTGCTCCAGCGAGCGTATGCTGCTTTGGTACAGCGCCAGGGTCTTGTTGCGGAATTCAGAAAAGTCATGCGCGGTGATTTCCTGCCGCGAATCCAGCCACTCCAGCTGCACTGAAACCTGCCGGTTAATGGCCGGCGCCATCTGCATCAGGAAATTTTCGCCAATAATTTTGGATTCGGCACGGGCATTCATGGCTGAATTCATCGCCCACAACGAGGACAGCAACATGATATTACTCATCGTATTTGAACGAAAAAAATTACCGCTGTCACTGTTTGATCCGGCATAGACCGACCCGGCCATGGCCAGAATCGCAAGAGCAGTGCTCATATTCTGGGTCCGGGCCAGGCTGCGCCTTTTCTCCAGCAGGCGATACTCTGCAGAAATCATCTGCCGCATTTGATCACCATAGACACCTTCATAAACTCCCTGATAAAGGTTGTCAGATTGCGCCCCTATAAATTTCCGTTCGGCTTCCAACAGCGTTTCCGCCATCCGTAAACGGGCGCTTATGCTCTCATCCCGGGACCGGGTCAGAAAGGCAGTAGCCAACTCGGGATCAAACCGCGCCAGGGCCTGCTGGCGGGGAAAAAAGGTCGCACGGTCATGGTTGGCCCGATTGAGTGCGGTCACGATGCGGGTCGAGGCACCTTTGACGAAATCCTCGGCAAAGGGATCGACGGAACGGTCGCTGGCGAGATTGGCCACCATAGTTCCATCCATCTGGATTTTTTCCACGGGATATTGCTCGACCGCGATCACTTCACGACGTACCAAATCCATACTTTTCAATGGGATGCCCGGAATTTTCGTCGGACCCTGCTGCAGGAAACCGATAAAATCCAACGGCCTTTGATACTCCTGAATAGATTCCTCCAGGTTACCGGCAAACTCCGCTTCCACCTCTTTTTCTGACTGATTCCAGGCTGAATTCAACAAAGGAGTGCTGGACAGCAACAAACCATACGTCGATGGCCTCAGCCAGTGGTTGGCATGTATCACGAACAAGGGGGTGACGATATCGCCCAGGGTCAGTGGCTCTGCATCCATAATTTTGGAGGGATCAGGATGCGAATACACGTTGAAATCAATGGTGATTACGCTGGGAATTTCTTCGGTGGCCAGTAGCGGGCGGCTACTCAATTGATCCTTGTCATCCAGCGTCACCAGGTGTGGGGACAAAAGAACTGAATTTGCCGGAAGCTCCTGCTTTAACTGTCTGAACAGAGACATGGCAAAGTAGTTGGATTTGGCGATGACGGACTGGGCGATCAGGTCAGTATCACCTTGTGTCTGAGTATCCGACTGGAAGGCCGCACCGATGGCGTTCTGCTCAAAGGCCCGGTAATAGGCCCCCACCGCATCTTCATCCAGGATCGCCGGATAACGGATAATCACCATGGCGTCAGCAGGAGATTTGCTGTCATCTGCAACCGTCAGAGTCTGATCGTAGCTGAAAACTGAAGCCTTTTTCCCTTTCGCAGTGCCGGCACAAGCGGATAACAATAACAAGACAAACAACAGCGCCAGGCCACTGCCGAGTATGCTCAGGCGTCTCATATCTACTTTTTTGTCAATTGTCATCCCGCTCCATAATTCATTTTCACTCCTGTTGATACACCCGGCGCAGGCGCGCGGTCAAACCAGCCAGTAACTCATAAGCGATGGTACCGGCACTGGATGCCACCTCGTTGACGCTCAAGTTCTCACCCCACAGTTCAACGGAATCACCGACTCGGGCCCCGGGAAGGTCCGTCAGATCTACTGAAACCATGTCCATGGATACCCGCCCCGCCAGTGGAACGCGCGCGCCTTTAACCAGTACCGGGGCGCCACTGGGTGCGTGCCGGGGATAACCGTCACCATAGCCGATTGCGACAATCCCCACCCTTGACGGCCTTTGGGCTACCCAGTCAAGGCCGTAGCCGACTCCTTCGCCTGCTGCTACATCGCGAACGGCAATGATTTCTGAACTCAGGGTCATGGCCGGAAGCAAGCCTTGCGCATTGACGTGGGGCGAATTAAATGGACTGTTGCCATACAGCATGTAGCCGGGCCGGTTCCATTGCGCATGGGTTTCCGTCCAGGCCATGATGGCTGCAGAATTTGCAATACTCAGGGGAAGCCCGTTGTGTGCAGCAAAGGTTCTGAGTTTGCTGAGTTGCAGTTTCGTCATCGGATTGCCAGGATCATCGGCGCAGGCCAGTTGGGTGCACAGGACCAGATTCGGCTCAATCTTGCCGGACGAAGAAAGGATCTCGCAGGCGTTCTCAATTACTTCAGCTTCCAGTCCAAGCCGGTGCATGCCCGTTTCCACTTTGAGCCACACTCTGAGCGGCTGACTATTTTTTGCCGACACGACGAGGTCAATTTGTCGGCGATTGTTCACCATGAGCCAGAAGTTTCGGGCTGCTGCTTCATCAATTTCTTCATTGCTAAAGATCCCCTGAAGAACCAGGACGGGTTTTGTAATGCCCGCATCGCGCAACTGCACCGCCTCTTCAAAAAATGCCACCGCGAATGCCGGCACCTCATCCTGCAACGCCCGCGCCACTTCCACCGCCCCGTGGCCATAGGCATTGGCTTTGATCACGGCCACATTCTGCGAACCGGGCGCAAGAGCGCAGGCGGTCTTGAAGTTCTCCGTGATGGCATTCAACCGGACGGTTGCTGATGTCGGACGCATATTATTTGAGAGCCTGAAAACAGACTCTAAGTATACAGATGATCGATTGGGTCACGAATTTTTGTATGATATTGCTCCACACAATAAACCAGCCCGACAAAAACGGAGAGTTTGATGAAAATTGAGAGTTATGTAAACGGCGTATGGACACCCGGCCAGGGTGAAGGTGTGGAAGTCCGCAATGCCATCAGCGGCGACCCTATCGGCACCGTCGACAGCAGCGGAATTGATTTTGCGGGAGTGCTCAGACACGGCCGCGAGGCCGGTGGCAAGGCACTTCGCGCCCTGACCATCCACGAACGGGCTAACAGGCTCAAAGCCCTGGCCAAACACCTACTGGAGAAAAAGGAAAAATTCTACCAAATCTCGGCCATGACCGGCGCCACCCGGGGTGACAGCTGGGTGGATATCGAGGGCGGAATCGGCACCGTATTCGCCTATTCCGGCATTGCGCGGCGTGAACTGCCCAATGAGTCTTTCTGTGTTGAGGGCGAAGTGGAGCGGCTGTCGGCGCAGGGCACTTTTGTCGGTCGCCACATCCTGGTGCCCAAAGAGGGCGTTTCGGTCCACATCAATGCCTTTAACTTACCCTGCTGGGGAATGCTGGAAAAGATCGCACCCAGCCTGATTGCCGGCATGCCGGTGGTGGTGAAACCGGCCACCGTATCGGCCTATCTCACCGAAGCCATGGTCAGGGAAATAATTGATTCGGCTATTCTGCCCGAGGGATCGGTTCAGTTGATCTGTGGCAGCGTTGGCGATCTTTTTGAATACCTCACCGAACAGGATGCAGTTACCTTCACCGGCTCTGCCTCCACCGGCAGAATGCTCAAATCACACCCCAAGATCCTGCAAAACAGTATCCCCTTCAATATGGAAGCGGATTCGTTGAACTGTTCCATCCTGGGTGCGGAAGTCACGCCCGACATGGCGGAATTCGATCTGTTCATCAAGGGTGTGGCGCAGGAAATGACCGTCAAAGCCGGCCAGAAGTGCACCGCCATTCGACGCGCCATCGTTCCCAGGAACCAGATTGACGCAGTTGCAGCGGCCCTGAAAGCCCGTCTGGATAAAGCGGTTATGGGTGATCCGGCCGTCAAGGGCGTGCGCATGGGCTCCCTGGTGGGCAAAGACCAGTGCGCCGACGTGTGGGAGAGTGTGGAAAAGCTGGCCCGGTCCTGCGACATTATCCACGGCGGCAGCCGGGAGTTTGATGTGGTCGGCGCGGATCCACAAAAAGGTGCTTTCTTCCCCGCCACCCTGCTCTACTGCGACCACCCATTGGTCAGTGAAGCGCCGCACAGTGTGGAGGCCTTCGGCCCGGTCAGCACCCTGATGCCCTATGACAATACTGAAGAAGCGATCGAGTTAGCCAAACTCGGCCGTGGCAGCCTGGTGGGTTCACTGGTCACTGCCGATGATGAAGAAGCCGCCCGCATCGTACTGGGCACCGCCGCTTACCATGGCCGTATCCTGGTGCTGAACAACGATTGTGCAGCCGAATCCACCGGTCACGGATCCCCGCTGGCGCCACTGGTACACGGCGGTCCCGGCCGCGCCGGTGGTGGCGAGGAACTCGGCGGCAGCCGGGCGATCAAGCACTACATGCAGCGCACCGCCATTCAGGGCTCACCCACCACGCTGACCGCCATTACCCACCAGTACACGGTGGGATCCAGGCCCATCATCGAGCCGGTTCACCCCTTCCGAAAATACTTTGAGGATCTGCAGATCGGCGAAACACTAATCACCCACCGACGCACCGTCACCGAGGCGGACATCGTCAATTTCGGCTGCATCTCCGGTGACCATTTTTACGCACACTTCGATGATATTGCAGCCAAAGATTCCCTGTTCGGCAAGCGCGTTGCGCATGGCTATTTCGTGATTTCGGCCGCCGCCGGCATGTTCGTTGACCCCGCGCCCGGCCCGGTGCTGGCCAACTACGGTCTGGAAAATCTGCGCTTTATCGAACCGGTCGGCATCGGCGACACCATTCGGGTGCGCCTGACTGCCAAACAAAAAATTCACAAAGAAAAACGTCCCGATGAGGACAAAGCCACCGGCATCGTCGTGTGGGATGTAGAGGTCAGCAACCAGAACGACGACCCGGTTGCGGTCTACAACATCCTGACGCTGGTGGAACGGCGGGAGGGCTGAGCAGCCGTCAACGGCTGCGGCGAAAACATGAAACGGGACCTGACCTGCAAGGCTTCAGAGCAGCCAGCCGATGTGATGGACCACGCCCGGGAACTGGTGACGATTGTCTATAAAGCAGCGCCCGGCGAATACAAGCGACTACTCCAGTCTCCGCGAATTCAGGGGGCCATCAAGGCAAGCAATAATTTCAATCACGGCAAAGTGTTTGCCTACGCGGAATACCGCGTGTTTCGCCAGGAATTCGAAACCAGATTTCCCGAGGCTGCCCCGGAAACCTGTATAAATGCCTTCTGCAAACTGTTCCTCAAGAACGACATTTCGATCACCAACCTGGTACGTTTCATGACCAGCAGCACGGACGCGGAAATGCTGCTGCTAAAGAAGAAGGATCGACAATCATCCGAAATATAAGTAATAGCCTGAAAAACCAAAACCTGATGGAGTTCGAAAATCATGAGTTATGAAGCATTTAGAGTTGAGATCAAAAACGGCATTGCACACATTATTATGAATCGACCTGAGTCAATGAATTCCATGGGCAAGGCATTCTGGCCGGAGTGCCGGGAAATATTCACAGGTATTTCAAAGAACCCGGAAGTCCGGGTGGTCGTTGTGACATCTACCGGCAAGCATTTCAGTGCGGGTATGGATCTCGCCTTTTTTTCCACTATTAATCCATCAGCTACCGGTGATCCGGGCAGGCAGAGAGAGCAACTGCGGCGGAACATACTGGATTTTCAAGAGAGTTTCAATGCCATTGCACGGTGTAATGTGCCTGTCCTGATTGGAGTTCATGGGGCGGCCATTGGTGGTGCTGTTGATATGCTGTGTACCGCTGACACACGCTATTGCACCGAGGATGCCTTTTTCGCAATACAGGAAATCAAAATCGGGATGACCGCGGATCTCGGCACGCTGCAAAGACTGCAACACCTTGTCCCTTCCGGCCTGGCCCGTGAACTTGCCTATACCGGTCGCAAACTCAAAGCAGAAGAAGCACAGGCTACCGGTTTTGTAACCCGTATTTTTCCAGATCACGACGCCATGACAGCCGGCATGATGAAAATCGCAGGTGAAATTGCTGCCCGTTCACCGCTTGCGGTTGTGGGTTCCAAAAAAATGCTCGACTATGCCCGCGACCACACGGTGGCGGATGGACTGAATTTCATCGCAACCTGGAACGCGGCGATGATACTGACCGGAGATCTGAAAGAAGGTTTACGGGCTCAGGCAGAAAAGCGGATGCCTGAATATGATGACCTGTTGGCCTGACCCCTTTTCCCGGCGCCTATAATTTTTCCTGATTAGCGCTGTATCTCAGCCGGTCTCAAGATTTGAGAATCAGAGCGCGTATGTTCAAGTCTCATTTTATGAAAAGAGGCATTATCATGGCAATGAATCGTGTTCAATTTCAACCAGGCCTGTCACTGCCCGCT
>JAJRRA010000038.1 GCA_024279945.1 Gammaproteobacteria bacterium | reverse complement strand
TCGTCTATTACCACCACAACGTGGTTATTTGAATGCAGATCAATTCCGCAGTAATGTGACATACCAGTCTCCTCATCCTAATCAGAGCAGTCAGTTTAACCACTGACTGCGAGGAGGCTGGCTAGAGGATTATCAGGTTCGCAAAGCCGGGGTCAGGTTCCCGAACCTGATCCCCTTTCGCACTGGCGGAGCGGGTTACTACACTGAAACTCTGGATAAAATGAGCATCAAGACAGGCTGAAACCGCTTCGCGCTCCGAACGGGGGTCGGGTTCGGGAACCTGACCCCGCTTGATGGTTGGAATATACTTCTCAGGATGACGGGCTCCGGCAACTATAAACTCACCACGCGGCGCTTGTGCGTGGCCCCGATGATGGACTGGACCGATCGCCACTGTCGTTATTTCCACCGCTGCCTGGCGCCGTCCGCGCTGCTATATACGGAGATGGTCACCAGCGGTGCTGTTTTGCACGGTGACCGTGAATATCTGCTGGGATTTGATGAAAAAGAACACCCCGTTGCACTGCAACTCGGTGGCAGCGACCCATCTGATCTGGCCGAATGCGCCCGCATTGCACAAAGCCGTGGATACGATGAAGTCAACCTGAACGTGGGCTGTCCGTCCGACCGGGTTCAACGCGGGCGTTTTGGTGCTTGCCTGATGCTGGAACCCCGGCTTGTGCGGGATTGTGTTGCAGCGATGCGGGATGCTGTCGATATCCCGGTGACGGTCAAGACCCGGCTGGGTGTGGATCAGCAGGACAGTTATGCGTATTTCAGTGATTTCGTGAATGAAGTATCCGCGTCCGGTTGCAGTGTTTTTATCATCCACGCGCGTAAAGCCTGGCTGTCCGGTGTCAGCCCGAAAGAGAATCGCGAAATACCGGAACTGCGCTACGATTGGGTTTATCAGCTCAAAACCGAGCGGCCCGATCTGCAAATCGTACTCAATGGCGGCGTGACAACGGTTGCTGGGATCAGGCAACACCTGGACCGGCTTGATGGCGTGATGCTGGGTCGTGCGGCTTACCAGGAACCCTGGTTCCTCGCTGAATGCCAGAAACAACTGTACGGTTCCGCAGGAGTGAGTGACCGGGATAGTGCGGTGCGGTTCATGAGCGAATACGCCAGGCGACAGGTCGGGCAGGGTGTGCCGGTCAAACATATCAGCCGGCACATGCTCGGGCTTTTTCATGGTTTGCCCGGCGCCCGGCGCTGGCGCCGCTTTATCAGCGAAAATGCCCACCGGGATGCCGGCAATGATCGCTTGCTGTTGCAGGCGCTGGACGAAATGAAAACCACATTACAGCCGGGTGCTCACCATGATCGTTAGCTCGCCTGTACAGTTCAGGCAGGCAATGGAGGCTGCTTGCTACCCGGCGGATTCACCGGCCGTGCCCCGGGGTGTGTTTATGGTGAAGCCTGCTGATTTTTTTGTAAGCAGCGAGACATCGCCAGATAATCGCTACCTGGACACCCAGCGCGGTGCGGATCCGGAGCGTGCGGCATTTCAATTTGAACAGCTTGTCAAAAAGATTCGCGGGGCCGGAATTTCGCTCAAGAGCTTCCCCGGCGATCCGGCAGCGCCTGACGGCGTGTTTCCAAATAACGTTTTTGCCACGATACCGGGCAGACTGATTATCGGCAGTATGTTGTATCCGGGGCGTCGGGTGGAGGCTCACCGGGACGACATTCGCACTTATTTCAGGTCCCGGGGCTTTGCTGCCGTGGATTTGTCCGGGAGCGATTGCGTGGCGGAATTGACCGGGCCACTGGTTCTGGACCGGGCCCGCCGCATCGGTTTTTGCGGCAGGTCAGAGCGGGTGGATGATGTCGGCGCCCGGGCGATGCATCGTGCGTTTGATTGGAAACTGATGTTTGAATTTGCGCTGAAGCCTGAGGAGTACCATACCAATGTGCTCATGAGCATTCTTGCCGGGAGGGCCTGTGTCATTCACGCCGGGGCCTTCGTGGACGAAAGGCGCCGCTGGCCATTGCTGAAATTTATCCGCGGCGCACGCTGTTCATTGACCGCCAGGAAAAGGACGCATTTGTGGGTAATTGTATTGCACTGACGGAGCGTGACCTGTTTATGAGTCAGTCAGGGGCCGATGCACTGCAGCCGAAAAACCGGGCAGCGCTGGAATCCTGGGGCTTCGTACTGCATTCCGTGGAACTCGATGAAATAGAAAAAGCCGGCGGCAGCCTGCGTTGTATGGTGGCTGAGATTTTTTAAAATGGGAGTGGATGCCGGAATTTGGGTGCAAGATACGTGTCCATGAGCCGATCAGAGGCCCGAACAGAGTTCAGGCGTGATTCAGTTTGTTCCTTTAGAATGGGGCAGGTAGAAATGCAAAAGGCACTAAACCGGAAAATTCGATGAAGCGTTGGTTCTTCCATATCGTCCTTGCAATGGTGCTGGCCCTGTCGGTGCCGGTGACTTCGTTCGCACAGACGCTCAATGAAGCGGCCCGCCAGGCGGCGCGGCAGTATGACGCCAAAGTATTGTCTGCCCGCACGGTCAAGGAAGGCAGTAAACGCGTTCACGTCATCAAGTTGCTGACCCGTGACGGAGTCGTCAAGACCGTGCGTATCACCGTACGGGGACGCTAGGTCTGTAGCCATGCGCGTATTATTGATTGAAGACGATCAACGACTACTTGATACCCTCACGACCCATCTGCGCGAAGCCGGTTTCGCCGTTGATTCATCGACCGATGGTATCGAAGGCTTGTACCTGGGTGAAGAATTTCCGATCGATCTCGCCATCATTGACCTGGGACTGCCGGAATTGCCTGGTCTGGATGTGATCCGGGAATTGCGCCGTCGCGGCCGTGATTTTCCAATACTGGTACTGACCGCCCGTTCTGAATGGCAGGATAAAGTAGCCGGACTTGAAGCGGGCGCCGACGACTACCTGACCAAACCCTTCCACATTGAGGAACTGATGGCGAGGGTCAATGCCCTGATGCGCCGCTCGGGCGGACATGCCAGGCCTCGTGTTCAACTGGGTCCCATCACGGTCGACCTGAGCAGTCAGCGCGTCTATCTGGACGATGAAGAAATTGAATTGACCACCTTTGAATACAAGGTGCTGAATTATCTCGTGATGCATTCGGGTGAGGTGGTGACCAAAACCGACCTTTCCGAGCACATTTACGAAGAAGATGCCGATCGTGACAGCAATGTCATAGAGGTTTTTGTCGGCCGCCTGCGGCGGAAAATAGACCCTGACGGGACCCTGAACCCGATTGAAACCCTGCGCGGCCGAGGCTATCGCCTGGCCCTGGAACCCGACCCGTGAGCAATTGTAAGAGGCCGCTTGCGGCCGAAAGCCGGTGGAATTTTCGCGCGCAAGCGCGCTCTTACATGCAAGCGCGCTCTTACATGTACTCTGAATCAGGCCGTTGCAGGCAACGTGGCTGAGCAAGCGTCCATTGCACACGATACCGCCGGCGCGCGGCGTCCTTTCTCACTTCGTTTTCGCCTGATCCTGTTGGCCACCCTGGTGCTGGTCGTAGCGCTGGGCCTGGTCGGAGCAGCCCTGAATTCGGCCAATTACCGCAGTGCGGTATCTTCGCTGCAGGCTAGGATGGAGTCGTATATCTACCTGGTGCTGGCCGCTGTGGAGATGGACGAGAACGGCACCCTGCAGGTTCAGGGTGAGTTGGGAGATCCACGACTCAACCAGCCCGGGTCAGGTATTTACGTACATGTTCAGGGTAGTGACGCGCACTGGGACTCACCTTCCGCACTGGGCTTGCGCTTGCCTGAACCATCCAGGGTTGCCGCCGGTCAGCTTATTTTCCAGGAACCCGGCGAAGGCCAGGACTGGTTTTCACTGCAGTACGGGGTGAGTTGGCAAATGGAGGACGGCCGTATCCGGCCGGTTACCGTGACGATACTGGTGGATGCCAGTGAGATTGAGCAACAGACCCGGGCATTCCGGCTTGGCTTGTGGCGTTCACTGCTTATAACCGGAGTGATCCTGGTGCTGGCCCAGTTGCTGATGCTGTTCCTGGGCTTCAGACCCTTGCGCCAGGTGGCGCGTGATGTGGGCCGCATCGAGTCAGGCCAGGCACCGAGGCTGGAAGGCAATTATCCGCGTGAACTCGAACCCCTGGCGCGTAATGTCAACCGCCTGCTCGAAACCGAGAAAAGCAATCAGGAGCGAATTCGCAATGCCCTGGATTCACTGGCGCATAGCCTGAAAACACCCCTGGCCGTCATCCAGGCCGGCCTGGAGTTGCATGGTGGGACGGCAGCAAAACCGATGCAGGACGCTGCCGATGAAATGAACCGCCTGATTGCTACCCGACTGGAGCGGGCCCGCGCTTCTGCTCGGCGCACACTGGCAGAACCCGTAACGGTACGCGCACAACTGCAGCGAATCCTGGAGTCCTTGCAAAAAGTCTATTCTCACAAAATGATAGAAGCAGAACTCATCATGGACGAAGACCTGCTGTTTTTCGGTGAGCAGCGGGATTTACTCGAGCTGGCGGGGAATATGCTGGATAATGCATTCAAGTATGGCGATCGCAAAGTTCGTGTGAGTGCGGGGGCTGTTGAGCCGGATGCCACACGACCCGGCCTGTGGCTGTGCGTGGAAGATGATGGTCCTGGAATCGATGATTCTCAATGGCAGCACCTGTTGCAACGAGGCATACGGGGTGATGAGCGGCCTAACGGACAAGCGCCCGGGCAAGTGGATGGGCATGGCCTTGGGCTGGCTATTGTGATGGAACTGGTGACCGCTTACGGTGGGGAGGTTTTTATCAGCCGCAGCGTACTCGGTGGAGCGAAACTGCGCGTGGAGATACCTGAGTCATAATTAATAAGTCACGCCATTGAAATATGTCTGAAAACAACCATAACATTCAACAACTGCTCGCTATCATGGATCGGCTGCGCGATCCTGAGTCCGGTTGTCCGTGGGACCGGGTGCAGGATTTTTCCACCATTGCCCCGTACACCATTGAAGAAGCCTATGAAGTTGCTGACGCGATCCTGCGCGGGTCCATGGATGAGTTGAAAGATGAACTGGGTGATTTGCTTTTCCAGGTCGTATTTCATGCGCGGATGGCGCAGGAGCAAGGCATTTTTGATTTTGATGATGTGGTTGAAGCAGTATGTGACAAGATGATTCGCCGGCACCCGCACATATTTAATGGTGCGCCGGTCGAGGATGCGCAGGCACAAACCGAAGCGTGGGAGTTAAGCAAGGCTCGGGAGCGGGAGGCGCGCGGTATGCAAAGCCTGCTGGATGATATTCCCCGGGGAATGGCTGAATTGCAACGTGCGGTGAAACTGCAGAAACGCGCAGCGCGGGTCGGGTTTGACTGGGGTTCGCCGGAGCCCGTGCTGGACAAATTCGCCGAAGAACTCCTCGAGTTGCGCGAAGCCATGCAGGGTGGTGATATCGAGGAAATGGAAGATGAATTGGGTGACCTGCTGTTTGTCATTACCAATCTGGCGCGGCAGTTAAAAATCGATCCGGCAAAAGCACTGCGCCGGGCCAATGCCAAGTTCGAACTCCGTTTCCGGTTAGTGGACAAAGCGGCGGGTAGCCGCGCAGCGCTCGACCGGATGGATCTGGATGCAATGGAAGTTCTGTGGCAACGGGTCAAACAGCAACTGCGGGCGAACCCCGAATGAATGACTGGCTGATCCAGCAGGGAATAGGCAATCCACAGACAGGGCTGCTGCTCGGCTTGCTACTGGGTTTGTTACTGGCCGTGGTTTCCGCGTGGCTTGCATCGAGAAGCAGTAGCCGGGCCGAGGTGGATCGGCTTCAGCCCGAACTGGATGCCCTGAAGTCCCGCCTTGAACAGACCGCCCAGGCACTGGCCGAATCGCAGCAGGACAAGGCTGTTTTACACTCCCGGGCTGAGGATCGCGAGAAGCACTATCAGGAGCAAATCCTCAAGCTGGAGGAAGCGGAAAAACGCCTGGCGGAAAATTTTGAGCGCCTGGCCGGAAAAATCTTTGAAGACCGCTCCGAAAAACTGTCCGAGCTGAATTCAAAACAATTGGATGTGCTGCTCAAACCTCTGGGCGAAAAACTCACCGAGTTCCGCAACACGGTGGAAAACGCGCACAAGCAGGAAACAGCCCAGCACGAGGTGATGAAGGAAAAAATCGGTGACCTGAAAAAACTCAACCAGCGATTGCACGAGGACGCCACCAACCTGTCCCGTGCTCTGACATCGAACGTCAAAGCTCAGGGCAATTGGGGCGAGCAACAACTGGAGCGCCTGCTGGAACTGTCGGGTCTGCAGAAGGGGGTTGGCTATTCAACCCAGTATTCCGTAACCACCGAAGGCGGCCAGCGCATTCAGCCGGATCTGGTGCTGCACCTGCCGGAAGGTAAATCCATTGTATTGGATTCCAAGGTGTCCCTGGTGGCCTGGACCCGCTACATGTCGCTTGAAGGCGAGGGTGCTGAAAAGATCGAAGCACGCGCCGCCGCGCTCAAACAACACACCCAGTCGCTGCGTCAGCATGTGAAAAGCCTGGGTGAAAAACGCTATGCGGAAATCCCGGAACTCAATTCGCTGGATTTCGTGCTGATGTTCGTGCCGATCGAGGCTGCGCTGATCGGGGCGCTGCAGGCAGACCCGGAACTGGCGGAATTCGGCTTGCGCAACAAGGTTGCGCTGCTGTCGCCAACCAATTTTTTGGCCACCATGCGCACCGTTGCATCTGTCTGGTCGGTGCACAAGCAAAACACCAATGCCCGGGAAATTGCCCGCCGGGCTGGCTTGTTATACGACAAGTTTGTCGGCTTCGTGGAAAATCTTCAGCAGCTTGGCGATCGGCTGCGCCAGGCTCAACTCAGTTATGATGACGCCCTCAAACAATTATCAACCGGTAGCGGCAACCTGTTGCGGCAGACTGACATGCTGCGTGAACTGGGCGCACGCAATACCCGGGAACTGGAGCAGAAGCTGGTGGAGCAGGCCAGTGAAGAAGGCCCGGAGCAGGGCTGAAAAATGATGCTTTAGAACAACAGGTTGGTGCAAAAATACAACAACAAAATATACAAAAAAGACGTAAATAAAATTGACATAAACTGACATTACGGGGATAATCGCCTGCATGGGTGTGGGGTATTATGCCCGCAACAGTGTAAATGGAGTGGTGGAGGAGTGATTGCCAAAGGCGGAACCCTCCGAATTTTGCAATACAAATCCAATACTAATGGAGAAACAAATGAATATTAAACGCGCGCTTTTAGTACTGGCGGCTACCCTGATGCTGCCGAGCCTGGCAATGGCCGGCTCTACATGGGCTGAGTTTATCGTTGATTTCAGTTTTAACGACGGCAACAACGTTGACGGCTCAACCGCATACATCTCATGCACCGGCGGCCTTCCGCTGGAAAGTAGTCAGGCCGTAGTGGACGGTAGCGAGGTGACTTTTGTTCTTGAGTTCCCTGAAGCAGGTGCTGACAGCACGCTTTGTGATATCTGGGTGGATGGCGTTGGTGGTTACACTACCAAATATACCGCCACTGGGCCCGGAATAGCTAACAACGATGCTAACGGATGTCATTACGATAACATCGATATTGGCGACACATTCAACTGTGATGTCACCCTGCGGGCAGAGAATTCTTTCCTGACGGTCAACAAGACTTGGGACGTGGCAGGAAATAGCGCGGAAGTTAACGCCGGCGCGGTCAATCTGTCAGCGACAATCCGGGTTTGTGCCAATGGTGACATCATCAGGAAAGGCGTTCAGACCGGTCCGAACAGATGGTGTATTTCCGGTCCTGTAACCGGCCCCGCTGATGATTCCTTCAGTGTTACTTTCAATGGCGCCAACTTTGCTGGTAACAATGTTTTCGTCTACGAGCAGAACTTTGACAGTGCTGTCGAGGTCGACATGACCGGTTGTGTTGGTAATCCTGAAAACACCGGAAACGGCAGAGTGGGTGGATTGGCTTACGTTGTTACCAACGGCAGCGATGATTCCTGCACGATCGTCAACACTGTCTTCTACGAAGGTATCCCGACCCTCAACCAGTACGGCCTGGCCATCATGGCTCTGCTGCTGCTCGGTATTGGTTTCGTTGGATTCCGCCGCTTTGTCTGATCGCTGATATTAATTTCAGCTTTATAGACAGCTAGACAAGAACCCCGCGGTAGCGAAAGCTCCGCGGGGTTTTTTTGTGCTGGGCAAGCATCGGTGACTGCTACATAATGTATGGCGACATGAAGCATCAAACCCGACCTATCGGAATTCTTGCAATAGCCGGTTTACTTATCTTGAGCCTGTCTCCCGAGCCGGTCGCTGCGGCAGGGGAAGCCGCGTTGGCACGTTTCACGGTTGATGTCAGAGTCGACCATGCAATTCTGGAGAAACTGGACGTGCGCCTGACTTGTGACTCGGCCAGCCCAGAACAGCAACAGGTGACACTGGCTTTCGACGGTACTCATGAATTTGTCGTCAGTGTTCAGGATGCTGGCAAGGCATCCTGTACGCTGGTGGCCCTGTTGCCGACCGGCCAAAATGTAACTTACGTTGGGGACGGGGGCAGCGTGATTGAACTCGACGATCAGGGTTGTCACTTCACCGGCGTTTCAGCCGGACATTCAAATTTTTGCCAGGTCCATGTAGAAAAACAGGCGACCCGGCTGACGGTTTACAAGAAATGGGTTGGTGGTGCGGGTGAAGAACCGGATATCAAAATCAACCTGGTCTGTAACAATAAACCGCAGGGAGGCCCGCTGTGGATCAATTCAGATGCCCCGCAAACCTGGGAACTTGAACCTTCCGACAGCAATGGTATGCGTTGTAGCGTGAATGAGAAGGAGCTTGATACATTCAGAGCCGATCTGGGTGATTGCAAAAATCTGTTGATCATGGCTGGTACACATGAGGAGTGCACTCTGGTCAATACCAAAGTAGTCAAGAGGATCGAGATGCTCAATCGCTACGGCCTTGGCGCGATGATCCTGGTGATACTCGGAGCTGGTCTGCTGGCGATCAAGCGCTTAGTGCCCTGATTGTCAGCCTCTTTTATTGCGGGTATCACAAGCCACAATTTATTCCGCCTATCCTTTGTAAAGATTTTTCTTGACAAGACTTGACAAAAATTTACAAACTCTGCATAATCACACTCAGAATACACACAGGGCTCCAAACCAACAGATCGACAGGATGTCGGTCTGTTTTGGTGTCTGAAGCAGGAAAAAAGGGTCAGGTTGAATAACCTTTTGGGTTACTTCAACCTGACCCTTTTTTCCTGCCCAGAGTCACCCGTTCTTCAGCCGCAAGATCCGTCAGGGTTTCTACGTCACAGTAGCCTTTTTCTTCCATAATTTTTCGCACACTATCCCCCTGACCGGAACCATGTTCAAAGGCCAGCCAGGCCCCGCTGCTGAGTAGGAGCAAGGACTCGCCGGTGATCTGCCGGAAGGCGGCAAGTCCGTCATGCCCCGGTGACAGGGCGGTGACCGGCTCAAAACGTACATCACCTTGCTGCAAGTGCGGATCATCCAAATCAACGTAGGGCGGGTTGCTGATAATGAACTGAAAGCTACCCTGCAGCGGTGACAACCACGATCCCTGGTGAAACTGGATTCGCCCCGGGACAATGGCTGCGGCATTTTCCATCGCGACTGCGAGCGCCGCAGTGCTAATTTCGCTTGCATGGATTTCGCAATGTTTTCTCATCGTTGCGATGGCGATGGCGATGGCGCCGCTGCCGGTGCCCAGGTCGGCGACTCGCCATGGCGCTGTTTCCGGGATACGGGCAAGGGCCGCCTCCACCAGTAATTCGGTTTCCGGCCGCGGAATCAGTACACTCGGTGTGACTTTTAAAGCCAGGGACCAGAACTCGCGCTGTCCCGTGAGGTAAGCAACCGGTTCACCCGCTTGACGCCGTTCCACCAATTTCCGGAATTGATCAGACTTATCCGCCGGTACATCGGTTTCAGGATTGGCATACAAGCTGGCTCTGGAAACGCACAGCACATGACCAAGCAGGACTTCGCTATCCAGACGTCCCGTGGCTGAGCCTTCAAGGGCAAGCCGGGCTTCCTCCAGGGCATGTTTAATATTCATGGTGCACTTCAGGTGTCCATCGGGCCGAAGGCGATGGTCGGCCCCAAGGGACCTCTTACAAGGCTGTAGGAAACTTCGACTGTACGGTAAGAGCCCGCTCGCGGGCGATCAGGCCCAGGCATCACCGGGCTTCGCCGGACTGCTGTGGGCCGGTTTGCTTCCACCGCCGGGGTATGATGTGCCGCCGTGCATCTGTGAGCCACTTTTTGAAGTCGTCCAGCATCAGGTAAAGCGTGGGAATCAGGAACAGAGTGATAATAGTGGAAAACAGTATGCCGAAAGCCAGGGATACTGCCATGGGGATCACCAGTTGCGCCTGCAGGCTGGTTTCCAGCACGATCGGAATCAAGCCGAAGAAAGTGGTCAGTGAGGTCAGTACAATCGCCCGAAATCGCTTGCTGGCAGCGTCCCGGATCGCCTGGTGTAAAGGAATGCCAAGACGTTGTTCGCGGTTGACGAAATCAACCAGGATCAGGCTGTCGTTCACCACCACACCGGCCAGGGCAATGATGCCGAAAAAGCTCATCATGCTGACCTCAATGCCAATGATCAGGTGACCCACCAGTGCACCAATCGCCCCGAAAGGGATGACAGACATGATGATCAGCGGTTGCGCATAAGATTTCAGCGGGATGGCCATCAGGGCATAAATCAGGAATAACGCCAGGAAAGTACCCATGATCAGATCATGTTGCACTTCCTGTTTCGCCTGGCTGTAGCCACTCAAGCTGTAACTCACGCCGGGAAACTGCGCCAGCACCTGCGGTAACTCGTTTTTCAGGATATCTGCGGTAATCTCATCGGGCTCCGCCATTTCCTTGTCTACCTCGGCGCTCACCCGCACCGCACGTTCGCGGTCGAAGCGCTGGATACGCAGCGGCGCCTCGCCCAGTTCCACCTCTGCCACGGAGTGGAACGGTACCCGCCCGCCATCCGGTGTCCGGATGCGCATATTGTCCAGGTAACCGACAGAATCGCGTTCATCTCGCGGGAAACGCACCATCACCTTGACTTCATCCTGGCCGCGTTGCACGCGCTGGACTTCTTCCCCATAGAAGCCGGCACGAACCTGGCGCGCCAGGTCGGCCAGAGTGAGGCGCAACGACTCGGCCTCCGGTTTGATATTCAATTTGATTTCAGCCGTGCCGCGATCAAAGGAGTTACGAACATCGTAGATGCCGTCGTACAGGCGTATGCGCCGCTCCAACTCCTTTGCAGCCCGGGCTACCTGCTCAATGTTACTTCCGCGCAGCGTAATCGAAACCGCAGGGCCACGCCCATGTCCACCGGTAGCGCCGGAAAACCCCAGCGTTTTGGCGCCGGTGACGTTACCAACTTCCGCCCGCCATCGTCGCAGCACTTCCTGACCATCGATAACAGCCACTTCGTCCTTGACCAGTTCCGCAATAATGGTGCCGCTGGTATCACCTGTGGCGAAGGACACCACATTGGTGACCACCGCACCGGATTTCATACCCTGCTCCAGGCTGACTTTGCGGTCCAACTCCCACAGGCCATCCTGGATTTTTTGCAGGGCTTTGTGCGTGTGTGCCGGAGGTGTGCCTTCGTTCATTTCAATCGCTACCCGAAGAAAATCAGCGGCAATATCGGGGAAAAAAACGAAGCGCAGCAGACCGCCCAGCAGCAGACCAACGGACAGAATCAGCGCGGAAACGAAAATGGACAGCGTGAGGTAACGCCGTTTGAGAGCCTTTTCGAGCAAGGGAGCATAGAAGTTATCGACAAACTGATGCAGTCCTTCGCTGAAAAAACGCTGGAAACGAACAAAGACATTATGCGTGTCCTTCTCATAATGTTTTACCTTCATGTGAACCAGGTGAGCGGGCAGAATCAGCTTGGATTCCACCAGTGAGAACACCAGGCACAGCACCACAACCCAGCCGACTGCCTCAAAAAACTGCCCGGTCACACCGGTAACCATCAGGATCGGTAAAAATGCGGCGATGGTTGTCAACACACCGAAGGTGGCCGGTAAGGCCACTTTCATCACTCCCTCAACGATGATGTCTGTCGAATGGCCCTTGGCGCGCATGTTAGTGTAGGCACTTTCCCCGATCACGATGGCATCGTCCACCACGATGCCCAGCACCAGGATGAAGCCAAACAGGCTGAGCATATTGACCGTGACGTCAACCAGTGGCATCAGGAAAAATGTGCCCATAAAGGCGATCGGCAGGCCGACCATCACCCAGAACGCCAGCTTCAGGCGCAGGAACATGGCCAGGATCAGGAACACCAGCGCCGCTACATAGGCCATGTTTTTCAACATCATGTCCAGGCGGCCCTTCAGGTAATAGGAGGTATCAGCCCAGGATGTAATGTGAATACCCGGGGGCAGGGTTTCCTGTTTCCCGGCAATATAGTTTTTAACTTTCTCAGCGATTTCCAACTCACTTTGTTTGCCGACGGAGAAGACCTGGATGCTGAGGGCGGGATCCCCATTGAATTCCGAGAAGCGGTCACGCTCAATAAATCCATCGCGGATGTTTGCGATATCTTTGAGCAACAGGCGGGTGCCATCGGAGTTTGTTCGCACGACGATTTCTTCGAAATCCCTACCGACATAGGCCTGGCCCTTGGTGCGCACCAGGATGTCGCCGGAATCGGAACGGATGGAGCCTGCCGGTAAATCCAGTGAACCCAGACGCACCGCCTGGGCCACTTCGCTCAGGGTCAGGTCATAAGCCTGAAGGGCAAATTCGCTGACCTCAATGCTGATTTCGTAGGGGCGGCCTCCGATCACTTCGGCCCGGGTGACGCCGGGAATGGCAACGATTTCATTTCGGATCTGCTTGGCGAACTCTTTCATGGTTCGCTCGTCCACATCCCCGGACACTGTGACCATCATCACCTGCTGCTGGAACTGGGCCCGGGTATAAACCGGCTTTTCAGTGTTATTCGGGAAGGTGGCGATGGCGTCCACGCGACTCTTTACCTTACCGAGGATGTCCAGCACGTCATAGCCTGCCGCAACCTCGATATTAACGGAACCATAGCCACGCACCGCGGTTGAAATCATCTCCTTGATGCCTTCGATGTCCTGCACGGCTTCTTCAATCCGGATCAGGACACCTTCCTCCACATCTTCGGGGGTAGCACCCAGAAATGGCACGCCGACCGTGATGACGTCAACTTCAACTGCCGGTTGCACTTCCTTTTTAATCGTAAAGGCCGAGTAAATTCCGCCCAGCAGCAAGACGGCCATCAGCCGATTGGCCGCAACATGGTTGCGCGCGAACCAGTCGATTGTGGCCGCATAGGGTCCTTTGGTCATTGTGGGGTTCCTGGCATCGCTGCGGCGCCCTCAACGGGTGTATCCGGCGTAGATGCTGTGTGCTCCTCGCCGCTTACTGCCAGTTGCGTGCCGGGAATGGCAGCATCCAGGGTAGTGGTGATCACCATGTCGCCATCGACAATGCCTTCGCGGATGTACACCCAGCGGGGTTCAGCGCGCAGGACATCGACCTGCCTGATTTCCAGTTTGCGGTCGGCACTCGCGACCAGCACGGTGTGGTTGGCCCGCAGAACGCTGCGCGGCAGCTTGAAAACATTGTTCACCCTCAAGCCCTGGATTTCAGCACGCACAAAAGTGCCGACTTTCAGCTCAGCCTGGTGACTTTTTCCGAGCACGCCGTAGGGATCAACAAGCTGGGCTACGGCATAGGTAACTCGGCTTTTTTCGTCGATGACGCCTTCCGTGCGAATAATCTCTGCCTGCCATTGACCACTCTGCCTGTTGTTTCCGGTTGTCAGGGTCACTTTTAACCTGGGTTTATCTGCCGGATCGGTGGCCGAAGGCAGGTCAAGGTAGGAAACATCGCTCGCCGATAACGGCAGGCGAATTTCAGCCGTATCAATGTTAAAGGTCACACCCAATGGTGTGCCGGGAGCTACATATTGCCCGATATCGGCCTGTTTGGTCCGCACCAGACCTTCGTAGGGCGCCTTGATGTGTGTACGTTCGAGATCCCGTCGCGCTTTTTGCAACTCGGCTTCGGCCGCCTGCACACCTGCAAGGGCCTCGGCCAGTTGTGGTTTGCGCAGGGTCAGGTCGGACGGTTCACCCTGGCGGCCCATGTTTTTCCAGTCTTTCAGGGCCTGGTCAGAACGTGCTTTCTGATCAGCATACTGGGCTTTGCGCGAAGCGAGATTTGCCTGAGCCCGTTTCAGGCCTGCCTGGTAATCACTGGGATCAATTTCCAGCAGAGTTTCTCCCTTGCGAAAGAAACCGCCAGCAACAAAATTGGGAGAGACGTCAACGATGACTCCGGAAACCTCCGCCACCAGTGTGGTTTCAGTGCGCGGGGTAACGCTGCCCTGAGAGAATACGGACAGGTTGAGTGAAACGCGCTCGACCTCAATGGCATCGACCATCACCGCCTGCACCGCTTCATCCTTGCGTTCCGGCCGTTTCGCCTTGTTTATAGCGATCAGGCTGGTGACGAGAACCAGTGAAAGAACAATAAGGCCTGCAGGTAGAAAATATCGAAGCAAATTACGCATACCCATTTCTCTCCTAATACGCGCTGTCAAAAAAGCGCACGGGACAGTCAAATTTTGACAACAGGCAATTATCCCAGTTACACAAGCTTAAGTCATGGGGCAAAAGGCATGTACAATAAATCTTTTTCAGGACAGAAACCGTCGTGTTCAAAGTACTGCAACAGATTGCGACGCCACGCGAAAACATGGGAATTATTCTTAAATCCAAAGACCAGATCGACAAAATGCGCGTAGCCGGTCAGTTGGCAGCCGAAGTCTTGCAGATGATTCGACCGCATGTTCAGCCCGGTGTCACTACCGGTGAACTGGATGTTATCTGCCACGAATACATTACCGGCACCCAGCAGGCTATTCCTGCGCCGCTCAACTATCGTGGCTTTCCCAAGTCAATATGCACTTCGGTCAACCATGTAATCTGTCACGGTATTCCCGGTGACAGGCGGTTGAAGGACGGCGATATTCTCAATATAGATATCACCGTGATAAAGGATGGCTGGCACGGTGACACCAGTAAAATGTTTCTGGTCGGCAAGCCCAGCATCAAGGGCAAGCGTATTTGTGATATCGCGCACCAGTCCATGATTACCGGTATCGAGATGGTTCGTCCCGGTATCAGCTTGGGAGATATCGGACACGCGATCCAGAAATATGCGGAAAGCCATCGTTGTTCCGTGGTGCGGGAATACTGCGGACATGGCATCGGGGAAGGTTTCCATGAAGACCCGCAAGTCCTGCATTACGGCCGGCCGGGAACCCGGGAAGTCATCGTACCCGGAATGGTATTTACCATAGAACCCATGATTAACCTCGGCCGGCGGGATACCAAATTACTCCCGGATGGCTGGACAGTTCTGACCCGGGACCGCAGCCTGTCCGCCCAGTGGGAGCACACCATCGCAGTTACGGATGACGGTTACGAGGTACTGACTCTCC
Organism: Gammaproteobacteria bacterium; assembly: GCA_024279945.1. Lineage (GTDB taxonomy): Bacteria > Pseudomonadota > Gammaproteobacteria > Xanthomonadales > SZUA-36 > JAJRRA01. The sequence goes on along the minus strand of JAJRRA010000038.1, from coordinate 44,621 downwards.
TTCCGGGCGATGATCTTTAGTACTCCTTTGCCGGCGAGACGTGCCTTGCACCCAATCACTTCCCAACGCGCTGAATCTGTAATTATCACCTTGAAGGAGTACTGACCATGGACGGACGGTTGGTGGCGCCTCCGGTATCCAGGGGATGCCTGGACCTGGCGGCGATGGAAACATTCTCCACCGCGTTGCAGTTGATTGACCAGCAAGCGAACGATGTACGGGAAAAGATCGCTGAACTCAGGGATTTTATACGTGATTCGCTCAAGCGGGCGGACCAGCGCCTGGCGGACAGATTCTGGGCCGGCGATGATGTCATCCAGTTGGTCCATGCCCGGGCCTGGGTTGTCGAGCAATTGCTGTTGCTGGCCTGGGATAGCCTGGTGCCGTCGTCTGAGAATATCAGCCTGGTAGCAGTTGGAGGCTATGGCCGGGGTGAGTTGCACCCCCATTCCGATGTTGATTTGCTGATCCTGCTGGATGACCACATCGGGGAATCCGTCCCCCGGTGTGAGATTGAGTCGTTTGTCCAGTTACTGTGGGATGCAGGTTTTTACCTTGGGCACAGCGTGCGTACGGTTTGCGCCTGTGGTGAAGATTCACGGGATGACGTAGTAACCGTCACCACCCTGATGGAATCACGCTTGCTGGCGGGTGAGAAGTCACTGCTGGAGCAGATGCGAAAAGCTATTTCGACAGATGAATTGTGGTCGGCCAGGGAATTTTTTGAAGCCAAGTTCGAAGAGCAGAAACAACGGCACTTGCGCTATCACGAAACAGCATACAATCTCGAACCGAATATCAAGGAGGGCCCCGGTGGCTTGCGTGATATCCAGATGATTTCCTGGGTCGCCAGGCGCCATTTTGGTTCTCACACACTGCACGGACTGGTAGAAAACGGCTTCATCAGCGAGTCCGAACACCGTGACCTGGTCGGTGGCCAGCGATTTCTGTGGCGTGTCCGGTTTGCGCTGCACTTGCTTACCGGTCGTGGTGAAGACCGCCTGTTGTTCGATTACCAGAGCCAGATCGCCAAGCGCTTTGGGTTTGAAGACCAGGAAAACAGCCTCGCCGTTGAGCAGTTTATGCAGTTGTATTACCGCACGGTGATGGGCCTGGAACGACTCAATGAAAGTATGCTGCAACTGTTCCAGGAAGCCCTGATGTTCCCCGCTGAGGATCAGACCGAGTTATTGAATGACGATGCGTCAAAGCAGCAATTTCGTCTTCGCAATGGTTTTATTGAAACCATTGATCAAGCGGTTTTTGTGCGCAGGCCGGTGGCATTGATGGAATTGTTCGTTTTACTCGCGCGTAATCCGCAATTCAAGGGCATTACCGCCTCAACCATCCGCCAGATTCGCGACCACCTGTATGTGGTGGATGGACAATTTCGCAAAAGTGCGGAAGTCAATCGCTGCTTTATCGAACTTCTGCGGCAACCGGAAGGTGTGTACACGCAACTTCAACGGATGAACCGCTATGGTTTACTCGCAGCCCTGATACCCGAATTCGCGAACATTGTGGGTCGGATGCAGTATGACCTGTTCCATGTTTACACGGTCGATCAGCACACCTTGTTCGTGGTGCGCAACCTGAGGCGCTTTGCCTATGGCAAGTACCGCGAGCGGTTCCCATATGCACGCCAGGTGTTCAAGCGCATTGCCAAACCGGAACTGTTGTACATTGCGGCCATCTTTCACGATATTGCGAAGGGTCGGGGCGGGAATCATTCCGAACTGGGTGCACTGGATGCCAGGGAGTTCTGTACCCGCCTGGAACTCGAACCGGCCGAGTGCGAAATGGTTTCCTGGCTGGTGAAACATCATTTGCTGATGTCGCGGACGGCGCAACGCAAAGACTTGTCCGATCCGGTAAATATTCAGGATTTCGCTCAGGTCATGGGCAGTACCCGTTACCTGGATCATCTCTATCTGCTGACCGTGGCGGATATCGCGGCAACCAGCCCGAAACTCTGGAACAACTGGAAGAACGGCCTGATCTGGGATCTCTACATGGCCTGTGGCAATGCTTTGAGGCGTGGTCTCGAAAATCCCCTCAAACGGGCAACCCTCACGCGCGAGACCCGGTCAAGTGCGCTCAGCCGCCTGTTGCGACGCGGCATTCCGAACCAGCCGATCAGCCGGATTTGGAGTGCATTGCCCGAGTATGCATTCTGGCGTTTGAGTCCGGACCAACTGGAATGGGCAACCGAAGCTGTGCTGGACCGGGAAGGCCGGAAAATACAGATTGCCGTGCGTGACGTACAGCCCCACGGGGTATCGGAGTTGCTGGTCTGTGTGCCGGATCACGATGGCCTGTTTGCCTCGATTACATCGGTGTTTGATGAAATGGGAATTGACGTTCTTTCAGCCCGGATCCTGACCACCAATGACGGGCGCAGTTTCGATCTGTTCCAGTTGATGGACCAGCATGGGGATGTACTTAATCCCCTGGATGCAGCAGATCTCGTCAGGCGTCTCGAGGTGGCCACTGCCGAGAGCGCATTACGAACACCGGTGCACCGGTCCCTGCCGCGAAGACTGCGCCATTTTACCTCGCAACCGCGGATTCGTTTTAGCAAAGATCCGGATCGTGCAGGTACCGTATTACACCTGGCATGCAATGATCAGCCCGGTTTGTTGTCCAGTGTGGCTGCCGCTATTTTCAAACAGGGAATACAGGTACACAATGCACGGATCGCCACTTTTGGCGAGCGGGTGGAAGATATCTTCCTGATCAGCGATGCACATCACAAGCCACTTTCCGAGGCAGCACAGGAAGCACTGGCCCAGTCCATCAGCGAACACATAGGAACTTGCACTTGACCGCCAGGCACCAGGAAATGGGATAATACCGCATGAATATTCACCACAATGAAAGCGAAGACCAGCGCGTGGGCAGTTCAATCAAGGCAATCATTGAGTCTGCGTGGGAGGGCAGGGCAGACCTGTCACCCTCACACACACCATCGGAAGTAACGGCGGCGGTGGAAGAATGCCTGGATGGCCTGGAATCTGGCGCATTCAGAGTTGCCCAGCCAGCCGGGGCGGCCGGTCAATGGCAGGTTAACCAGTGGCTGAAAAAGGCCGTCCTGTTGTCCTTCCGAATCCACGAAAATGAAGTCATTGACGCCGCTTACACCCGCTTTTTTGACAAACTGCCACTGCGCTGGGGTAATAATTCCGGTGATCAGATCAGCGCAATCGGCGCCCGTATTGTGCCTCCGGCAACGGTTCGCCGCGGCGCCCATATTGGCCATGATGCGGTTCTCATGCCCAGCTATGTAAACATCGGCGCCTACGTGGGGTCCGGTACCATGGTGGATACCTGGGCCACGGTTGGATCCTGCGCCCAGATAGGCAGCAATGTGCATCTTTCCGGTGGTGTCGGCATCGGCGGGGTATTGGAACCCTTGCAGGCTTCACCCACCATCATAGAAGACAACTGTTTCATCGGGGCGCGTTCGGAAGTGGTTGAAGGCGTCATCGTTGAGCATGGCAGTGTGCTGTCGATGGGTGTCTACCTCAGCCAGAGCACACGGATATACCATCGGGCGAGCGGTGAAATTATGCGTGGGCGTATTCCCGCAGGATCTGTGGTGGTACCGGGCACCTTGCCCGCAGCCGATGGCAGCCATTCCCTGTATTGTGCGGTGATCGTCAAACAGGTCGACGAACAGACCCTGGCCAAGACCGGTATCAATGAGATACTGCGCCAGGCTGAGTAGCAACAGGATCGCCTGACCGTGTCTCAAGTTATCGAACTGACCAGCGAACTCGTCTCCCGGCCCTCCATTACGCCGGATGACGCAGGGTGCCAGCGTCTGATCACCGAACGATTGCTGCCGCTGGGTTTTGACGTGGAGTGGTCTCTGTGCGGTGAGGTCAGCAACGTGCTGATCACCCGGGGAAGCGGATCCCCATCGCTGTGGTTCCTCGGCCACACCGATGTCGTTCCTACCGGGCCGGAAGAAATGTGGACTTTCCTGCCCTTCCATCCGGGTGAAAAAAACGGTGAGCTGTATGGTCGCGGCGTGGCCGATATGAAAGGTGCGGTCGCCGCGATGGTTGTGGCTCTTGAACAGTTTGTCCACCGGTATCCAGAGCACCAGGGGCAGTTGGGGTTGCTGCTGACCAGTGACGAGGAAGGGGATGCGGTGGATGGCATCGTGCGGCTTGTCGATGAACTGAAGCGCCGCAACAGGCAGCCGGATTATTGCCTCGTCGGAGAACCTTCCAGCCGGCACCTGCTGGGCGACACGGTTCGGATTGGCCGCCGTGGCTCCATCCATGGCCGCCTGCAGGTTAATGGCATCCAGGGGCACACCGCTTTCCCCGAGAACCTGGATAACCCGATCCACCGCCTGGCGCCGTTCCTGGACGACCTGGTCAAGCTGGATTGGGACTGTGGCGATGAGGATTTTCCGGCCAGTCATTGCCAGGTCGCCAGTATCCGGGGCGGCACCGGCGCCCGTAATGTGACACCCGCCAGCGTGGAATTACTGATCAATTTCCGCAACGGGCAGGAATCCCCGTCGGACAGCATTCGGTCACAATTCGAGGATTTGCTTATCAAACACGAAATCACCGACTATGAACTTGAATGGATGGTGATGGGTGAGCCTTTCCGCAGTCCGGCCGGCAAGCTTCGCGAAGCCGTAAAAGAAGTGCTGACTTCGGTCCTCAAGATCAGCCCGGATCTCAATACTGGCGGCGGCACCTCAGACGGCCGTTTTATCGCTCCCCTCGGAACCGAAGTCCTGGAGTTAGGCCTGATCAACACCACCATTCACCAAATCGACGAGCGTACTCCCGTCACTGACCTGGACTCCCTTCGTACCACCTACTACGAAATCATTCGGCATATCTTAATGTAAGAGGCCGCTTGCGGCCGAAAGCTAAAATTCCGCAATCTTCGCAATCTTCCAGAGCCGGGGTCAGACCACTTTTTTCAGAAAAACGGTTCCAAGATCGAAAGTCTCAAAGAAAAAAGTGCTCTGACCCCGGCTCTGGAAAACTCAGGATACAGCCCTCAAATTACGGGTATCTCGGTCGCAATGCGCGACCTACACAAAAAGTTGGGGAAATACTATGAGAATGGATAAATTAACAAGTAAGTTCCAACTGGCGCTGGCCGATGCCCAGAGTCTGGCAACGGGCCTTGATCACCAGTTGATTGAGCCGGTTCATGTGATGGTTGCCCTGCTTGATCAGGAAGGCGGTGCGATTCGCCACTTGCTGACACGGGCTGGAGTGAGTGTGAACCCCTTGCGCTCGCATCTGGGTGAGTCCCTGGACAAACTGCCCCGCGTCAGTGGCGCAGAAGGTGAAATCAGCCTGTCCAATGACCTGATTAAAGTTCTGAACCTGAGCGACAAGCTGGCGCAAAAACGGGGCGATCAGTACATCGCCAGCGAAATCTTTGTGCTGGCGGCACTCGATCTGAAAGGTGAACTGGCAGATATTCTCAAACAGACCGGTGCAAATCGTGACGCACTGGAAAAGGCCATTGACGACATGCGTGGCGGCGAACAGGTGGTTGACCCCAATGCCGAAGAAAACCGGCAGGCGCTGGAAAAATACACCATCGACCTGACCGAACGGGCCGAGCAGAGCAAGCTGGATCCGGTGATTGGTCGTGATGAAGAAATTCGCCGCTGTATCCAGGTGCTGCAACGTCGCACCAAGAACAACCCGGTGCTGATCGGAGAGCCCGGCGTGGGCAAGACCGCCATCGTCGAGGGTCTGGCTCAGCGCATCGTGAACAATGAAGTTCCGGAAGGTATTCGCGGCAAGCGCGTGCTGTCGCTGGATATGGCCTCGCTGGTGGCCGGCGCCAAGTTCCGTGGTGAATTCGAGGAGCGCTTGAAAGCATTGCTCAGCGATCTCGCGAAGCAGGAAGGAAATGTGATTCTGTTCATCGATGAAATGCACACCATTGTCGGTGCCGGTAAGGCTGAAGGATCCATGGACGCCGGCAATATGCTCAAGCCCGCGCTGGCGCGTGGCGAATTACATGCCATCGGCGCAACAACCCTGGATGAATACCGTCAATATATAGAGAAGGATGCGGCGCTGGAACGGCGTTTCCAGAAAGTGTATGTCGGCGAGCCATCGGTGGAGGACACCATCGCCATCCTGCGTGGTCTGCAGGAGCGTTACGAAGTCCATCATCGTGTTGATATCACGGACCCGGCGCTGGTAGCGGCGGCCACCCTGTCACACCGTTATATTGCTGATCGCCAGTTACCGGACAAGGCCATCGACCTGATGGACGAGGCGGCCTCACGAATTCGCATGGAAATTGATTCCAAGCCTGAAGCTCTGGATCGCCTGGAACGGCAATTGATCCAGCAGAAAATTCAGCGAGAGGCTCTGAAGAAAGAGTCCGACGATGCTTCAATCAAGCGCCTGAAAGAACTGGAAGAAAAAATAGCCACGATGGAGCGGGAGTTTTCCGATCTCAATGAAATCTGGAAAGCTGAAAAAGCCGCAGTGCAGGGCACCACGCACATCAAGGAAGAACTTGAACGTGCCCGTGCCGAACTGGAAACTGCGATGCGTGCCCAGGATCTGGCGCGTATGTCCGAGTTGCAATACGGTCAGATACCCGAGTTGGAAAGGCAGTTGCAGGATGCAGAAAAAGGGGAACAGGGTGATTTCCAGTTGTTGCGCAACCGGGTCGGTGAGGATGAAATCGCCGAAGTGGTTTCCCGCTGGACGGGCATTCCGGTGTCGCGGATGCTGGAAGGTGAGCGTGACAAGCTATTGCGAATGGAGGAAGCACTGCACAGTCGCGTCATCGGACAAAATGAAGCCGTGGAGGCGGTTTCTGATGCGATCCGGCGTTCGCGGGCTGGCCGGTCTGATCCCAACCGCCCGATCGGTTCCTTCCTGTTCATGGGGCCAACCGGTGTGGGCAAAACGGAGTTGTGCAAGGCGCTGGCCGAGTTCATGTTCGATACCGAGGAGGCCATGGTACGCATTGATATGTCCGAGTTCATGGAAAAACATTCCGTGGCCCGCTTGATCGGCGCACCTCCCGGCTACGTGGGATACGAGGAGGGTGGCTATTTGACTGAGGCGGTTCGCCGCCGGCCGTATTCAGTGATCCTGATGGATGAAATCGAGAAAGCGCACCCCGATGTGTTCAATATCCTATTGCAGGTACTGGACGATGGACGTCTTACCGATGGGCACGGGCGTACCGTGGATTTCCGCAATGCGGTGATCGTGATGACTTCTAACCTCGGCTCCAACCGGATACAGGAACTGGCTACCGAAGGTTATGAGGCCATGAAAACAGCCGTGATGGATGTTGTCGGTCAGCATTTCCGGCCTGAGTTCATCAATCGGGTAGACGAAATGGTGGTCTTTCATCCACTGGACCGGGAGCAGATCAAGCTCATTGCCGGTATCCAGTTGCAGCACCTGCGCAAACGTCTGGACGCTCACGAGTTTGGTTTGGAAGTCTCTGACCAGGCGCTCGAATTGCTGGCGGAAGCCGGGTTTGATCCGGTCTATGGTGCCCGCCCGCTGAAACGCGCCATCCAGACCCAGGTCGAGAACCCCCTGGCGCAGAAAATCCTGGCCGGCGAACTCGCGCCAGGTTCCACGATCCGGATCGAAGCGAAAGACGGGCGGTTTGTTTTCCTGTAAGAGCCCGCTTGCGGGCGACTGCGACAGGGCTTTTCGGCCCCAAGGGGCCTCTTACATTTGCGCGCGCAAGTGGGCTCTGTCAGCACTCCCGTGATGGTTTACCGGGAAGGCAGTACGTGACGGCTGCGCCGCTCGCCCAGTCGGCGCAGGAACTGCCCGAAGATTTTCATGCTGAGATCGGTCGAATGGCCGATCAGTTCGTGGGTTTGCTTGCGGATGGTTTCGGCATTGCCGCGTCGGCCGTTTTTAACAATGTCTTCGAGGTATTCCGGCAGGCTCAGCCAGCGGTTGATCAGCCTTTCGTCCAGTTCCAGGTGGCACTGCAGCCCGTAGGAATTGGGGCCGTATCGGAAGGCCTGGTTTTCACAACTGTCTGAGCGGGCAAGGTGAACCGCACCATCAGGTAAGTCGAAGGTGTATCCGTGCCATTGGAAAGCCGGCTGTGGTTCTTCCAGTGCGCAAAACAGGGGATCGCTTGCAGCCTGCCGGGTGGGTTTGAGGTCATACCAGCCAATTTCCCATTTATCCATGCGCCGGACTCCGCCGCCTAGCGTGTAGGCCAGCAACTGTGCTCCCAGGCAGATGCCCAGCACGGGGATTTCCCGCTTCAGGGCTACTTCGATGCAACGCATTTCTTCCAGTAGGTGCGAGTGCTGTTTACCCTGATCGGGCATTTGTGGCCCGCCCAGTACGATCAACGCGTTGTAGCGTTCGATCTCCGGCTTCGCATCCGGGTTGCGGTGGAAATTTACATAACGGATCCGGTGCCCCCGTGCGCGCAACATTGGATCCAGGGTGCCGAGCGGTTCAGCGGCAACGTGCTGGAAAACCAGGACTTTGGCCATTAGTGTAGTGTCATTTCAGCTCTCAACGCGAATCTGTCCCGATCCACGTACCACCCACTTATAGCTGGTCAATTCCGGCAGTGCCATTGGACCGCGGGCATGAAGTTTTTGCGTGCTGATACCGATTTCAGCGCCCATGCCGAATTGTCCGCCGTCCGTGAATGCAGTCGAGGTATTGGCGTAGACTGCTGCCGCATCAACGCGGTTGAGGAACTGCTCTATCGCTTCGGTGTTTTCGGCCACGATGGCTTCGGAGTGTCTGGAACCGTAGCGGTGGATGTGGTCCAGCGCTTCATCCAGACCGGCAACCGTCTTGATGGACATTCTCAGCGACAGGAATTCGGTGCCGAAATGTTCATCAGATGCGTGTTGCAGGCTGGCTGCGTAGCGCCCCTCCAGCGCCCGATAGGCATCTTCATCGGCGAATACTTCGACCCCGTGTTCTTCACCCATCGCCTGCATCATGGCCGGTAGCGCCGGTAGCAGGTCGCGGTGCAATATCAGGGTATCGAGCGTATTGCACACGGCGGGTCGCCGGGTTTTGGCATTGGTAATGATGGCTTTGGCCTTGTCAATATCCGCACTGGCATCGACGAAGGTGTGAACGATTCCCGCACCGGTCTCAATCACCGGCACCCTGGCGTTGTCACGGACGAAGTCGATCAGCCCCTTGGAGCCCCGTGGAATGGCGAGATCGATCGTATCCGTGGCCTGCAGAATGAACGGAAGATATTCGCGTTCAGGCGGTGCAAGGAAGACGATGCCTGTATCCATACCGTGTTCTTCGAGAACCTGGTGGATCAGCTTTACCACCACCTGGTTGGTATCGTGTGCATCGCTGCTGCCTTTGAGCACGCAGGCGTTCAGCGTTTTCAGACACAGCGCGAATACATCGAAGGTGACGTTCGGGCGGGACTCAAAAATAACCGCGATAACCCCCATCGGCACCCGGACTTTACTCAGTTCCAGGCCATTTTCAAGGCGCCTTTGTTCCAGCACCTCGCCAATCGGCGTCGGCAGGGCGGCAACGCAGCGCAAATCCTGTGCTATGGCTGCAAGGCGGTCGGGATTGAGCAGCAGGCGGTCGTATTTGGGATCGGATTGGGGCATGCGTGAGAGGTCGCTGAGATTTGCCTGCAGAATCTCATCCCTTGCCGCCCGCGTACGATCAGCCAGGGACTCGAGAACAGAGCGAATTTTCTGATCGTCACAGAGGGACAGATCGCGTGCCGCTTCACGTGCACTGAGCAGTCCATTTTCCAGATATTTCTGCTGCTTGCTTATCGTCATAATACTCAATCTACCAGGTAAAGATAGTCATAGTGAATCAGGGGTTTTTGTCCGTGCTGACCTATAAGTTGTTCGGCTTCAAGATGATCATACCTTGTCCGCCCGCATCCCAGAACTTTGCCGTTTGGATTGAGAATCTGGATCACGTCACCACGGTTGAAACGGCCGTCAACGGCCTCTATTCCGACCGGCAACAGGCTAGCGAGGCGGTTGCTGTCGCGCAGGGCGCTTTCTGCTCCGGCATTGACCGTGACTGAACCGGTCGCATGGTCATCGGCACTGGCCAGCCAGCGTTTTGTGGGTGACGCATCGCCCAGCGCCGGGAATCGCGTGCCGGTGTCGCCGGCAAGAATTTTACTCATGATTTCAGGGTCGGCACCATTTGCAATGACAACCGCGGTGCCCAGTTTTGCAGCTTTACGTGCAATCACCAATTTGCTGTTCATACCACCGCGCCCCAGCGAGGAAGTACCGCGCGATACGATGTCTTCAATTTGGTGAAGCTGATCATCCCAGCGTTCTATGCATTGCGTTGCTGAGTCATCCGGATCGCCATCAAATACGCCCGGAACGGTGCTCAGCAGGCATAACAGATCGGCTTTGACCATTCCGGCCAACAGGCCAGCCAGTTCGTCGTTGTCGGTGAACATCAACTCGGTGACCGCGACCACATCATTTTCATTGACGATGGGCACGATACCCGCTGTCAGCAGTGCTTCAATGCAGCCCCGCATATTGAGGTAATGGCGGCGCGTCTGGAAATCACTTTTGCTGGTCAGCACCTGTGCTACCGGCAGACCCTGCTGCTGAAAAAGCTCGCGGTAGGTTTCCATCAGTTGAACCTGGCCGGTGGCGGCCATCACCTGTTTGCGGGCAACCGGATCAGAAATCCGTTGCAAGCGTTTACCCGCCAGGCTGTTGCCGGCCGCTACCGCGCCGGATGTGACCAGCAGCACCTGCCAGCCATCACGGCTCAGGGCGCCGAGTTGTGTGACCAGCGCGGAGAGTACGCTCCGATTAAGAGCCCCACCGGACTCACACAATACCTGGCTGCCTATCTTGACGATGATTCGTTTGCCCATGGCCATGTCACCTTGCAGGAGCGTTACAGGCCGAGCACATGTTTGCCCTGTTCGAAAACGATATCCACGGGAATACCGGCATCCGCCAGGCGATCCAGGTCCGCCTGCAAGCCGGAGCTGACATTACCCATTTCAGTGACAAAGGCATCAACTGCTGCATAATCACCATTGCCCTGCAGAGTTAACAATTTACTGCTCAAATCCTTCACTGCCTGTTCAAATTCCGGTACATTCACGCGGTAGGTGCCGCTGGCCTCATCGCGGCTGAAAGCGCCCGCCTGCCTGAAGAAGTTGAAACGGATCATGTTGGCCTTGCCATGGGCGCTGCTCGCGCCGAAACGGATCGAGCGAAAAATCCCGGCCAGAAAGGTGACGTAGTCGTCTTTGAGTTGTCCCTCGGTGATTTCTCCTTTTTCGCGCAGCTTCTGGATCATGTACAGGCCCAGGATATCGGCCTTGCCCTCTTCCAGCGCAGAAGCATGTTCCTTCATCGCACGGCGCACGGTGCCCTGGCCGTTTAACGTGTTCTTGATTCCCAGGCCGTGCGCCACTTCGTGGAACATGGTATTGCCGAAAAAAGAGTCGAAAGTGATGTTTTGGCGCTGGTCCGGCGCGATCAATATTTTAGAAATTGGCACCAGGATCTGATTGTATTTGGCCAGCATGGCGTTTTTGAGCTGCAGGCGGCGTGTGCCTTTGGCCAGTTGTACTTCCTCGTCATTGGGCAGGTTGATAGCAATGGTTTTCGAACCGGCATTGCAGTGGCCGGCGTAGTAAACCACGTCATAGGCGTTCAGATCGGCATCGGAGCCGGGCACTTCCTGCTTGTATTCGTCCGCCACCGGCAGGCCGGTTTGTAATTCGGGCAGGTATTGTGCGAATCGCGCCAACCGTTCACTCCAGGCCAGATCCTTGATCAGGACATAGGACTCGAAAGCCGCACGGTAGCCGAACAGTCGATCCTCGTAGGTTTCAATTGGACCAATCACCAACTCGATGGGATTGTTTTTCATGTCCATCCAGACCATGTCGGATGGCTGGTAGTCGTCGGTCTCCAGTGCGGTAGCACGCAGTTGCAGGTAGTTGGCGAATTCCGCGTCATCAGCCAGTTCCGATGCTTTGCGCAACAGGCCTGCCGCCCGTTTCAGTTGCGTTGCATAAGCCACGGAGTAGGGCAGCAGTTCCAGATTGCCATCGTCCTTGCGGCGCAGCAATGAATACAGGCCGTCTTTACCTTCCTGCTTCCAGGCTTCGAATTCTTTCTTGCTCATATCCGCTGGATAAAACCGTGCCCCCAGGGGTTTAGGGCCAGCGCCTTCAATAAAAGGCCGGTCAGCGTTCAGGCGATCCCAGGGGCCATAATTGATCTCGGCAAAACCACGGGTTGCAGGATCTTCAATCCCGGCCAGGAAAGGTTCCTTGTCGCCGTAGGCTTGTAACCAGAACAGCTCATCCATGATTTTTGACGCATCGATCAGCAAGGCAATCATCCGTTTCTGCCGCTCACTCAAATGGCTGAGATCAGCAGTCAGCCTGACCGTGGCATATATATCAAAGCGCGAAGCCGGCTCCGGCGCGGTATTTTCATCTGATTGCTGAACAGGTGCTGTCGCTGCATTAGCGGGTGCTGCAGGAGCCGGATTTTCCGCCTGTTGGCAGGCGGCCAAAGCCAGTAGCGCGGTAATCAGGGTAAGGCGGATAAAATTCATACGGCTCTCCACAAAAAAAATGCCAATTCAATCCCCGCATTTTATCAGACCTTGGCCGTAGAAAACCCTTTTGAAAGTCCCCATTTAGCCTATAATTCACCGCTTTGATGGAACCCTGGGGAAACCTGTCATTGCGGACGAAGTGCAGCGGAGAGTCGGAAAGGGGGGATTCGCAATATCTGGATTCCGGCTTGCGCCGGAATGACGGGGATGTTGCGCCGGAATGACGGGGATGTTGCGCCGGAATGACGGGGATTCAATGACTCCGGGGTTCTTGTTTTTGAGAGGAAAAGAGCTATGCCAATTTATGAATACCAATGCAAGTCCTGCGGCTACAAGCTGGAAAAGCTGCAGCGCATGAGTGACCCGGCACTTACGGATTGCCCGGCTTGCAATGAATCTGAGTTGAAACGACTGGTTTCAGCCGCCGCATTCCGCTTGAAGGGATCGGGCTGGTATGAGACCGATTTCAAGAAGGGCAACAAGAAGAATCTGCATGATTCCGGCAACTCCAGCGGGGGAGCGTCCAAGCCAGGAGCGTCTGAGACTAAACCTGTAGCCAAATCGACTTCAAAATCCACTGACACAAAATCCACCAGCAAGGGATCAGGCAAAGCGACCAGTACAACAACGGATGCCGCCTGAACCCATAGCAATACCGGGAGCCGGAAATGCGCACACATCTTTGTGGCGAAATAAACGAACAACTTGCTGATCAGTCCGTTGTACTCTGCGGCTGGGTCGGTCGCCGTCGGGACCTCGGCGGTCTCATCTTTATTGGCCTGAGGGACCACGCCGGTACCGTTCAGATTGTGGTTGAGCCGGACAGTCCGGCTTTTGGCGATGCCGAGAGTCTGCGCCAGGAGTATTGCGTACGAATCAGCGGTACAGTCCGCATGCGCCCCGAAAGCCAATGGAATGAATCCATGGCCACCGGCAAGATTGAAATTGTCGCCGACCGGGTCGAGTTGCTGAACGCATCGGCACCCATGCCGCTGATGATGACGGATGAAGATGGCGAGGAGATCCGCCTCAAGTACCGTTACCTCGATTTGCGCCGGCCGCGTATGCAAAATAATTTGCGCACCCGGGCACGCATGTATCGTGCGATTCGCAACAGCCTGGACCGCATGGGTTTTACCGAACTGGAAACACCGATCCTGACCAAGGCGACCCCCGAGGGTGCTCGCGACTACCTGGTTCCCAGCCGGGTGCATGCCGGGCAGTATTTCGCCTTGCCCCAGTCGCCGCAGTTGTTCAAACAGCTTTTGATGATGTCCGGTATGGACCGGTATTACCAGATTGCCCGTTGTTTCCGTGATGAGGATCTGCGGGCGGATCGCCAGCCTGAGTTCACCCAACTGGACATCGAGATGGCCTTTGTCGACGAGCAGGGGGTGCAGGATTGTGCCGAATCACTGATCCGGGAAGTGTTCCGGGAAACACTGGATGTGAAGTTGCCGGAGTCTTTCCCCCGGATCACCTGGCATGATGCGATGGACCGATACGGCTCCGACAAGCCTGATTTACGTATTCCAATGAAACTGGTCTCGGTGGATGAGCACGTTGCACACATCGAGTTCCGGGTTTTCTCCGGTCCCGCCAATGACGATGACTCCCGGGTAGCGGTGCTGCGGGTCCCGGGTGGTGCGGAGCTTTCACGCAAGCAGATCGATGAATACACCAAATACGTGGGCCGCCATGGTGCCAGGGGCCTGGCCTGGATCAAGGTCAATGACAGCGAAGCAGGCCTGGAAGGGCTGCAGTCTCCGGTCACCAAGTTCCTGGATGACAAAGCATGGCAGGGGATTGCAACCGCCAGTGGTGCTGAAAGTGGGGATATCCTGTTTTTCGGCTCCGGTGACTGGTTTACCGTCAGTAATTTCATGGGCCAGTTGCTGGTGAAAGTGGGCCGGGATCGTGGTCTGGTCGGCGAAGGCTGGATGCCCTTATGGGTGAACCAGTTCCCGATGTTCGAATGGGACGAAGATCGTGGCCGTTTCATGGCCATGCATCACCCCTTTACCGCCCCGGTCGTGGCAGACTATGAAGCCTTGCTGGCCAATCCGGGTAAAGCCCTGTCCAAGGGGTATGACATGGTGCTCAATGGCGCTGAAATTGGTGGTGGTTCGATCCGTGTTCACAAGCCCGAAATGCAACAGGCGGTATTCCAGTTGCTCGGAATTGATGAGGAAGAGGCAGAACTGAAGTTCGGTTTCTTGCTCGAAGCCCTGAAGTATGGCTGCCCGCCACACGGTGGAATCGCGTTCGGCCTGGATCGCATCGCTGCCCTGATGTCCGGTGAGGATTCAATCCGCGACGTTATCGCATTTCCCAAGACGACCACCGCCCAGTGCCTGTTGACCTCGGCCCCGTCGCCCATTCCGGATGAGCAGGTGGCGGAACTTCATATACGGAATTTGTAAGAGTCCGCTTGCGGACGATTTTGACTGAATTCCGAATGGGTCGTCCGCAAGCGGACTCTTACAGGTAGCACGGACATTCGATATGAGACAGTCATGAATTCCCCGGAACCCAACCCACGCGTGGGTATGGTTGCCGCATCGGCAGCCTTCACAACCTGGGGATTGCTCACCGTCTACATCAAGTGGGTGGCATCGGTTCCAGCGCTGGAAATAATTGCCCATCGCATTTTTTGGGCCGTCCCGGTACTGATCGTATTCCTGCTGTTTCGGGATGGCCGTTACTTTTGGCGGAGGATGGTTCTACCGCCCCGCGTCATTTTGACTTTGCTGTTGTCCAGCTTGTTGATCGGGGCCAATTGGCTATTTTTTGTCTGGGCAGTCACTCATGACCAGATACTCGCTACCAGCCTGGGTTATTTCATTACCCCACTGGTGAACGTTGCGTTGGGTTTTCTATTCCTGCAAGAGCGCTTGACCCGCATCCAGGTTCTGGCGGTTCTGCTCGCTGCTTTTGGCACCATTTACCTGACCTGGTACCTGGGCGTTCCACCGTGGATAGCACTGGTGCTGGGCATCACTTTTGGACTCTATGGCCTGGTGAGAAAGAAGCTCAATGTGGGGCCGATGATTGGTCTGCTGTGGGAGATACTGCTGTTGGTCGTGCCCGCCATGCTTTATTTTGCCTGGGCCATGGCAAATGGTTCGCTGCAGTTCCTGCACGGCAGCACACAGGTCGACCTGTTGCTGTTGTTGGCCGGGTTGGTGACCGTGCTGCCATTGATCTGGTTTAATATTGCGGCGCAGAACCTGCCGCTGACTACGGTTGGGTTTTTCCAGTACCTGGCGCCGACCATTTCCTTCTCCCTGGCAGTCTTTTTTTACGATGAACCGTTTACACAGGGTCACGCAGTTGCATTCAGTTGTATCTGGCTCGCACTGTTCATGGTTTCCGTCGACTCGGTGATCCGCTCCAGGCGCAGGCAAGGGCTGTGACGTTTGTTTTGGACTCCAGTGATGACAGCAGCGCCGATGTCATTCTCGTTCACGGCCTGTGGGTTGGACCCTGGACACTGCGCATATTGAGCCGTCGCTTGAGTCGGTGTGGATTCAAGCCCCATCTTTTTTCCTACCCCGCGACTTCAGCTTCCCTGGAAACCCATGCCCACAAGCTGTACGGGTTCGCCCGGGAGGTGCAAGGGGACACCTTGCATTTTATCGGCCACAGCCTCGGTGGCCTGGTCATTCTGCGCATGATGGCTGGCACACCGGATTTACCGCCGGGGCGGATTGTTTTGCTCGGCTGTCCATTGGGGGGGAGCGTTGTTGCACGCAGGATCAGCAGGCTGAAGGGGGTCGGGAAGTTGCTGGGTAAAGCCCGCACAACGCTGGAAACAGGCTATGCACGCTTGCCCGAAGATCGTGAGACGGGCCTGATCGCCGGTTCCGGGGGAATCGGCCTGGGATCCCTGGTCGGCGGCACCGGCGGACCCGGTGACGGCACTGTTTCATTGCAGGAAGCCTCCGCTACCGGTCTGCAGGAGCGGTTGGTGTTGCCGGTGAGTCACACCGGCCTGGTCTATTCCGCCACGGTGGCTCGCCATGTTGCAAATTTCCTCAAATCAGGCCGTTTCAATCCCTAGCAGTCTGTCGGACTTAACATGATCTACTGCGGAAAACCCGAGTTTGGCCAGATTTCTCGCTCTTTTTCGTTGAATAGCGGTGCTATTCGCCTCAAAAGAGCGAAAGATCTGACTCAAATCGGCTTTCCCTCGCTACGATCGGTCAAGTCCGACAAACTGCCAGCAACACTGTTCGCGGAGCAGCCTGGATTTAATGGTAAAATTATTCGTTTAAATGGGTCTATTAAAGGAACACAATATATGGCCGGACACAGTAAATGGGCCAATATCCAGCATCGCAAAAAGGCCGTTGACGCCAAGCGTGGAAAAATCTTTACTCGTATCAATCGCGAGTTGTCGGTTGCGGCCAGGGCGGGTGGAAGCGACCCGGACGCCAATCCGCGTCTCCGTCTGGCGATCGAAAAGGCCAATGCGGCCAATATGCCCAAAGACACCATTGAGCGCACTATCAAGAAAGCCGCCGGTGAACTCGAGGGCGTCAACTACGAGGAAATCCGTTACGAAGGTTATGCCCAGGGAGGTGTTGCCGTCATGATCGAATGCCTCAGCGATAACCGCAACCGGACCGTGTCGGAAGTGCGTCACGCGTTTTCCAAGCACGGTGGAAACCTCGGCACGGATGGCTCGGTTTCCTACCTGTTCGACAAGGTTGGGGTATTTAATTTCGCCCCCGGCACATCGGAAGATGAAGTCATGGAAGTGGCGTTGGACAGCGGTGCCGATGACATTGTTACCGGAGAAGACGGCTCCATTGAGGTATTGACTTCGCCGGAAGCCTTTTCCGATGTCATGGTCGCCCTGGAAACGGCAGGAATCACGCCCGCCAATGCTGAAATCACGATGCGGGCCAGCCTGGAAGTTGAACTGGATGTCGAGACCGGCCAGAAAGTACTCAGATTTCTGGATATTCTGGAAGACCTGGATGATACCCAGGCGGTCTATTCCAACGCCGACATTCCCGAAGAGGCTTATGTCTGAGGCGAGATGCGTATTCTAGGAATCGATCCAGGCTCCCGATTTACAGGCTTTGGCGTCATTGAAGTCACTGGCGACCGGGCCGTTGCCATCCGATATGGTGTCATCAAGGCGGGCACGGGTGAATTTCCCGAACGCCTGGGGATTATTTTTTCCGGTATTTGCAAGCTGATCGGTGAATGCCAGCCCGCTGAAGTGGCGATCGAAACGGTGTTTGTCAGTCGCAACGCAGGCTCGGCTCTGAAGCTGGGGCAGGCACGTGGAGCAGCAATCTGTGCGGCTATTTCGCTGGGTTTATCCGTGTCGGAGTATGCGCCTCGCTCGGTCAAGCAGGCCATCGTCGGGCGGGGCGGGGCGGACAAGGTACAGGTTCAGCACATGGTGATGGCCTTGTTACAATTAACCGACAAGCTGCAAGAGGACGCCGCTGATGCGCTGGCTGTGGCATTATGTCACCAGCACACGCAGCAGACCCTGAACCGCATGCAAAGAATGCAAAGAACATGATTGCACGGCTGGCTGGAATCCTGATTCACAAGCAAGCACCCTTGATGGTAATTGACATTGCCGGTGTCGGTTACGAAGTGGAAGCGCCGCTTAACCTGTTCTATGACCTGCCCGAAATCGGGCAGCCGGTGGTGATTCTCACCCACCTGTTGATCAAGGACGACAGCCATACTCTCTACGGTTTTTCCAGCACAGCACAGCGCACCTTGTTCCGTCAGTTGCTTAAAATCAGTGGCATTGGGGCCAAACTGGCGCTGACCATTCTTTCCGGCGTCAGCGGCGACGAACTGGCCCGCTATGTAAGCGATAATGACATTGCCTCACTCACGCGCCTGCCAGGTATCGGCAAAAAAACGGCTGAAAGAATTGTTATGGAACTACGTGACAAGCTGGATGTGATGCCCACGGCGGGCGGATCGGCGCCGGCAGGGGGCGTTGCGGGTGATTCGAGCAGTGAGGCCTCCCACGCTCTCAGCGCCCTGGGTTATAAACCACAGGAGGTTTCCCACATGGTGCGCCAGGCAGCAGAGCCGGATATGAGCGCAGAGGAAATCATTCGCCGGGCCCTGCAATCAAAGGTTAAACCGTAATGATCGAAGAAGCCCGGGTCGTATCCCCCGATGACAGCGACGAGGATCTGGTGGCCGATATCGGTCTTCGCCCGAAGACAATGGATGAATTCATTGGGCAAGCAGTCATGCGGGAAAAGCTGGGTATCTTTCTGGAGGCCGCCAAACGCCGCCAGGAAGCACTGGACCATACCTTGATTTTCGGTCCGCCCGGCCTGGGAAAACCGACACTGGCCCACGTTATTGCCCACGAGATGGGAGTTAACCTGCGCCAGACATCCGGCCCCGTGCTGGAGCGTGCGGGTGACCTGGCTGCGTTGTTGACCAACCTGCAAACCGGTGACGTGCTGTTTGTCGATGAAATTCACCGCCTTTCGCCGGTAGTCGAGGAAGTGCTGTACCCTGCCCTGGAAGATTTCCAGATCGATATTATGATCGGTGAGGGCCCGGCCGCACGTTCCATCAAGCTGGATCTGCCGCGATTTACCCTGGTCGGCGCAACCACGCGGGCCGGGCTGCTGACTTCGCCACTGCGCGACCGTTTTGGCATTGTGGAGCGACTTGAATTTTACAACACGGAAGAATTGTCCCGGATTGTCACCCGTTCAGCAGGGATTCTGCAGATTGGTGTCGATAATGAAGGAGCGATGGAAATCGCCCGTCGTTCACGGGGCACACCGAGGGTCGCCAACCGCCTGCTGCGGCGTGTACGGGACTATACCGAAGTTAAAAGTGATGGTTTTATCAGCCGGCCAATTGCGGTGGATGCGATGGAACTGTTGCGGGTTGATCAACGGGGTTTCGATGTGATGGACCGGCGCTTGCTGAAAACCATCATTGAGTATTTTGATGGCGGGCCGGTTGGGGTGGACAGCATCGCAGCCGCCCTGTCCGAGGAGCGGGGAACGGTAGAGGATGTACTTGAACCCTACCTGATTCAGCAGGGCTACATGACCCGGACGGCCAGGGGGCGCATGGTGACGGCAAAAGCCTATCAGCATTTCGGGCTCGAGCACCCTTCCGGGCCACGCAGTGACCTGTTCGAGCAGGAAAAATGAGTTTTTAGTAACCCTTTTTGGTGGATTTGGGCGTTTATTAAGATGAGTGAACTTAAGGCAGGGCCTTTTGTCTGGCCTGTAAGGGTCTATTTTGAGGACACCGATGCCGGTGGCGTGGTCTATCACTCGAGGTACCTGAATTTTTTCGAGCGGGCCCGGACGGAGATGTTGCGAGCAGGTGTCATTTCCATGACACGGCTGAAGCAGGAACACAATTTGATCTGGGTCGTGTTGACCGCTAACGTGAAGTTCCTGTAGGCCGCCAGGCTGGATGATGAATTGCTGGTGATGGCGGAACTGACCTGGATGAAGGGCGTGCGGCAGGGATTTCGCCAGGAAATTACCCGAAAATCGGACGGGGTGCAGGTGGCCACTGCCGACATTACTGCGGCAATGTTGCACGCAGACAGTCTCAAACCAGCGCGAATGCCGGCATGGATCAAGGCAGAGTGGGAGAATGGAGGTTCAATAGAAAATGCAGAGTGACTTACAAATCTGGCAACTGGTCCTGCAGGCTAGTTGGCTGGTACAAGGGGTGCTGGCGATTCTGCTGCTCGCCTCCATTGCCTCATGGGTGATTATTTTTCGTAAACGCCAGATACTGGCTAAAGCAGGAAAGGAAGCGGTATCGTTTGAGGAGCGTTTTTGGTCCGGCACTGACCTGACCCAGTTGCATGAAAATATTACCGGAGCTCACCGCTTGACCAGTGGCATGGAGCGTATTTTTGATTCGGGTTTCTCCGAGTTCCTGCGCATGCGCCAGCAGGGAAGAATGTCCCCCAATGCGATGGTTGAAGGCGCTCAGCGCTCCATGCGTATCGCCCTGACACGTGAAACAGAGGAACTGGAGAACCACCTGAATTTCCTCGCAACGGTGGGTTCCACCAGCCCCTACATCGGCTTGTTCGGCACGGTGTGGGGAATTATGACGTCCTTTCACCAGTTGGCCAACGTCAACCAGGCAACTATTGCGATGGTTGCTCCCGGAATTTCCGAAGCACTGGTTGCCACCGCTATGGGCCTGTTCGCCGCGATACCGGCAGTGATTGCCTACAACCGCTTTTCCAATCAGGTCGATCGCCTGGAGGTACGCTACGACAATTTCAAGGAAGAATTTTCCAGCATCCTGCAACGCCAGGCGCATACACTCAGCGAGGAGTAGGGTCTGATGGAATCCAGCAAGGGACGCCGCCGCCCGATGGCCGAAATCAACGTCGTACCGTATATCGACGTCATGTTGGTCCTGCTGGTCATTTTCATGATCACAGCACCTTTGCTCAATCTCGGTGTTGAAGTGGAGTTGCCCAAGGCAGATGCCGAACCCATGGACACGCAGCAAAATGACGAGCCCCTGGTGATCACGGTGTTGCAGAATGGTGATCTCTACCTGAATGCCGGTGGGGATCTTGACGGCACTACCAGTGGCCTGATTGATCCGGAAACGCTGGTGAAAACAGTTTCCGCTATCGTTCGCCGCAACCCGAAAATCCAAGTGCTGGTGGGTGGTGATGAGCGGGTTGATTACGGGCAGGTCTACAAGGTCATGGTCCTGTTGCAAAAAGCCGGGGTGACCAAGGTAGGACTGATGAGCGACCCCCTGGATGCAGGTCTGGGCGGGGAGCAGGGTTCCACAGGATAAATGATGTCCCGGCAGGAACTCGGCGCTCAATTCCGGGCCTTCAGTCTTGCCATCGGCGTTCATATCCTGATCGGGGCGCTGGTGGTGGTAGGCACGATGAAATGGGAACCGTTTCGTAAACCACAGAACCTGGGCCTGACCATTTAAGCGGTGATTGTGGATACCACGGAGATCCGCAAGCAGCGCGAAGAAGCAAAACGGGCAGCAGAACGGGAAGAACAGCGCAAAGAACGGGACAAACGCCTGGAACAACAGAAAAAACGCGAGGCTGAACAGAAAATACAGAAAGATCTGGAAGAAAAACAGCGAAAACGCGATGCTCAGGATCGTTTACAGAAATTACGTATGGAGCGGGAAAAAAAGCGGGAAGCAGAGCGCTTGAAACAGCAAAAAGAGCTGGATGAAATTCGCAAGCAAAGAAAAGCGGCGGAAAAACAGCGTAAGCTGGAAGCGGAACGGCTCAAGCAGATCGAGGCCCGCAAGGAACGTGAAAGGCTGGAGCAGAACCGCAGGATCGAGGAAGCGGCACGCAAGAAGCAGGCTGAGGCTGAAGCACGCGAATTTCGTTCCGGCCAGTTGGCCACGCTCAGTGACGAGTACCAATTGGCGATACAATCGGAAGTGACGCAGAACTGGCTGCGGCCACCGACCGCACAGCCCGGATTGAGATGTACCCTGAAAATTGTTCAGATACCCGGTGGCGAAGTAATCTCTGCCGCCATTGCGGGTAAATGTAACGGTGATCAGGCTACCCGCCGGTCCATTGTGGCTGCGGTTGAACGTGTCGGCGTATTGCCCTATGTTGGGTTCGAGAAAGTATTTCAGCGTGAAATTGAATTTCATTTTATTTACGATGGTGACTGACAACGTGAAAAAATTACTGATTCTTATGGTAACTTTGCTTGTGGCCCATACGGCACAGGCACAGCTTCAAATCGAAATTATCAGCGGCAATGCAAGTGCCCTGCCCATCGCGATCGTGCCCTTCCAGTGGGAAGATGCCTCATCGCCTCCGGCCACCTCAGTGGAAGAAATTATTTCCGGCGACCTGTACCGTTCCGGCCTGTTCGACCCTATGGATACGGCGGATATGCTGGAGCGGCCGGTTGACGAGGAGTCCATCCGCTTTGGCACCTGGCGTTTGCTGAAAGTGGACTACATCGTCGTGGGCAGCATACGCACGCCTGCCGATGGCCGGGGGCATGAGTTGGTCTACCAGTTATTCGATGTGCACACGCAAGAGCGCCTGTTGTCACAAATCACCACCGTTGGCCCCGGTGATCTGCGCTACGGCGCCCATCGCGTATCGGATGCTATTTACAAAACCCTGACGGGTGTGCCCGGCGCTTTCGCAACCCGCATTGCCTATATTACGGCGACCGGCCTGGGTGAGGATTTGCGCTATGAGTTGGTGGTGTCGGATGCAGATGGCTTCGGACCGCAGTCTGTGGTGGGATCACCCGAACCCCTGCTTTCTCCTGCCTGGTCACCAGATGGAAAAAAACTGGCGTACGTATCCTTCGAGAAAGGAAATTCGGCTATCTATATGCAGGATGTTGCGACCGGTTCGCGGGAATTGATTTCGGGCGGCAAGGGCATTAACGGCGCGCCATCGTTTTCACCCGATGGCCGCAACATGGCCATGACGCTGTCCCGTACCGGTAACCCGGAAATTTATGTACGAAACATAGCGACCGGGCGCCTGACCCAGTTGACGCAGCACTGGGCCATCGACACCGAACCCGTCTGGGCGCCGGACGGCAAGTACATCTATTTCACTTCGGACCGGGGCGGAAAGCCGCAGATTTACCGCATCCCACCAACCGGCGGAAAAGCAGAAAGAGTTACGCTGGAAGGTGAGTACAATGCACGGGCCAGTATTGCACCCGATGGACGCAGAATAGCTGTAGCACATGGCAGAGGAAACGAGTATCGTATAGCTATCTGGGATATTGATTCTGAACGGTTTACCGTCCTCACCCCAGGTGTACTGGATGAATCACCCAGTTTTGCGCCCAATGGAAGTATGGTGCTGTATGCAACCCGGGAAGGAACACGTGGCGTGTTATCCGCCGTGTCCGCTGATGGAAGTGTACGTCAACGGCTGATATTGAGCGAAGGCGACGTTCGGGAGCCCGCATGGTCACCTGTAATCAGGTAGACTAGACAGAGACTTTTTGAAATCGATGGCCGTGGCGAACGGCTTCAGGATAAAAACCAGGAGGAAGGAATGAAAACCGTGTGGAGATTGACTCTTGCAATGATTATTGCACTGGCATTGACAGCCTGCCAGACAACACCCGAGGCTGCACCAGAGCCCGCTCCAGAGCCGGAGCCCGCACCTGTTGTGGAAACAGCGCCAGCCGCGGACCCGCATGATTTCACGGATTCACGTAATTTCGATAATCCTGAAAGCCTGCTTTCCAAACGGGTGATCTATTTCGATTTCGACAAGTCCACCGTACGCCCGGAATTTCGTGCGATCGTTTCTGCTCACGCAGCCTATGCAGCCGCTCACTCCAGTGCCCGCGTAACGCTTGAAGGCCATGCCGATGAACGCGGAACGCGTGAATATACCCTCGGTCTCGGTGAGCGTCGCGGTAATGCCGTGATGGGACTGATGTCTGCACAAGGTGCCAGAGGCAGCCAGTTGGTTGTTGTGAGCTACGGTGAAGAACGGCCCACCTGCCGCGTTAGCGACGAGGACTGCTGGTCACAGAACCGTCGCGTGGAGATTGTTTACACGGCACGATGAGTATGGTTCAACGTGTTTCCAAAATAGCTTTGATGGCCAGCCTGCTGCTGGCCATCATTGTTTCCGCACCGGTTTCTGCACAGAATGCCGATCAGTCCGTTGTGGCTAACCTGGTGATCCAGGTGCAGGAACTGCAGGACGAAGTCCGAAACCTGCGCGGGCAACTGGAAGAACAGACCCGGGAACTTGAAAACCTGAAGCGCCGCCAGCGCGATCAGTACCTGGATCTCGACCAGCGTCTGTCCGATATGCGCAACAGCCAGCCTGTGCTCACGGGCGGCGCGGGCGCAGCAGTCACCCCGGATAGCGCGACTGCACCGGCAGAAGATGTTCCGGAAGTGCGTGCGCCCATGACGACCGGGTCGTCCGTCACCGGCATTGGGCAGCCTCTGGCCGAGAACATGACGCCAGCTTCCACCGCCGCTGATGAAAAAGCAGCTTACGACCGGGCATTCCAGGCGCTTAAGGATTTGCGCTATGCGGATGCTGCCGAGAAATTCCAGTCCTTCCTGGATCGCTATCCCAACAGCGAGTATTCAGATAATGCGCAATACTGGCTGGGTGAGTCCTATTACGTGACACGTAATTACGACATTGCCCTGGCAGCCTTTCAGGAGTTGATGGATCGTTACCCGGACAGCCCGAAAGTACCCGATGCATTGCTGAAAATGGGCTACACCCATTACGAGTTAAAGCAGTGGGACAGCGCGCGCGCCGCCCTGATGCAGGTGCAGGAAAGCTACCCCAATACCACGCTGGCCCGCCTGGCCGAAAGCCGCCTTCGCGGGATGCGCATGGAAGGGCACTATTGAGCCTGAAGATCGGGGCAATCTCACGGCTCTGACTGGTTCAGGCACGCCTGCTTACCGCACTTCCTTCACCCCATAGCGGTGCTATGGGGTTCAGTCCAGTACGGCAATCAGACGCACCTGTCCTGCGTCAGATTCCGCGAGATTGCCCCGATCTTCAGGCTTTGTCCATAGATCGCCTGAGTATCACGGCTCTGGCTTATTTTGTTAATTTTCGAAGTGGGTGCCGGTCAGAGAACATGAAAGAAATTTCATCGAACTTTTGTAATATATGCCTGCTGTAAACCGACAGATGTTTACAATAGAAAGATGCCAAGCGTCGACAAACAATCAGGTGCCCCGGAAGCCCGCGAGGGCATGCTGAAAATCACCGAGATTTTCCATTCTCTGCAGGGCGAGGCATTGCAGGCTGGCTTGCCCACCGTATTTGTGCGCCTGACGGGTTGCCCGCTGCGCTGCGTGTACTGTGACAGCGAGTATGCATTCCACGGTGGGAAATGGCTGCACTTCGATGACATCCTCGCTGAAATCCACAAATACGAGACACCCTATGTCTGTGTCACCGGCGGGGAACCGCTGGCCCAGAAGCGTTGCGCGGACTTGTTGAAAGTGCTGTGCGACGAAGGCTTCAGGGTTTCACTTGAAACCAGTGGCGCGGTTGATATCGCCCAGGCAGACCGGCGTGTGAGTCGGGTGATGGATCTGAAGACACCTGATTCAGGCGAAATGGAAAAAAATCTCTGGAGTAACCTCGAAGAACTGGGCAAACATGACCAGATCAAATTCGTGATTTGTTCGCGTAAAGACTACCAGTGGGCCAGCGACCAGCTACGCGAGAGAAAACTCCATGACTATTGCGAAGTGCTGTTTTCACCCGTATGGGGCCAGGTGGATCCGAAAGAATTGGCAGAGTGGGTACTGGAAGACCGTTTACCCGTGCGATTCCAACTGCAACTACATAACATTCTTTGGGGCGATGAGCCGGGTAAATAGATAATTGAGCCGCCTCTTGAGAACTAATCCGGCGGACCAGGGACAAAACGATCATGAATGAGACAAAAAAAGCCGTTGTGCTGGTTTCCGGTGGGCTGGACTCCGCCACGGTACTGGCCATGGCAAAATCCCGCGGCTTTGAGTGTTATGCACTGGCCGTGGACTACGGGCAACGCCACCGCTCGGAACTTGACGCGGCCGCCCGGGTGGCCAGGGAAAACGGAGTGGAACTCAAGATATTGCCGCTGGACCTGCGCGCCATCGGCGGCTCTGCTTTGACCGCAGATATAGACGTACCGGAAGAAGAAACCGCAGGCATCCCGGTCACCTACGTTCCCGCACGCAACACCATCATGCTCTCACTCGCCCTGGCCTGGGCCGAAGTGCTGGGCTCTGACGACATCTTCATCGGCGTCAATGCGGTGGATTATTCCGGCTATCCGGATTGCCGCCCCGAGTTTATCGCAGCTTACCAGCAGATGGCACGCCTGGCGACGCGGGCCGGTGTAGAAGGCGGCAAAGTCACCATCCACACCCCCTTGATCGATCTGAGCAAAGCAGAAATTATCCGCCAGGGCAGCGAACTGGGTGTCGACTACAGCCTGACCGTGTCCTGTTACCAGGCAGACAGCGAGGGGCAAGCCTGCGGAGTGTGTGATTCCTGCCGCATCCGCAAGGAAGGATTCCGGGCCGCAGGCATCACCGACCCCACCAGATACAGCTAAAATTGCCCAAAATCCTTGAGCCAGAAGGAATTTTCACCTACAATTCCGCCTCCTCCCGGCGGGCCGTTAGCTCAGGTGGTAGAGCACCGGACTTTTAATCCGATGGTCGAAGGTTCGAGTCCTGCACGGCCCACCATTTTTTCGAAGGTGCTTGAAAAACTACGTAAAGAGCGGTTTGGTTAATCTCTGATTTGCACAGCCAGGCTGTACATATTGACTCTTTTTTAAACTTGGCATTGGTTCGAAAATACGCTATTTTGTACAGTATGACTGTGCAAAGTGGAAAGAAATTAAACTGGCTTGAGCGTGAGTTACCCGAAGGGCTACTTGTCGATGCTGCTTGGCTTGAAGCACATGGCTATTCCCGTTCGCTCCGCAGCCAGTACGTTGCCGCCGGTTGGTTGGAACAACCAACTCGTGGCGTATACCGCCGATCTCGCGGAAGTTTAAGCTGAGAGCAAGTCGTCATATCGCTTCAAGCCGTCCTTCACTTTCCTGTTTCCGTCGGAGGGCGCACTGCACTTGATCTTCAAGGTTATGCCCACTACCTGTCCCAGGCTCCGCAGATTGTCCAGATTTATGGCGATAAGAAGCTCCCTGGCTGGATGGCTAAGCTCCCGTCAGAACCGAAGTTTGAATTTCACAACCGCACTCGATTCCTTCCAAAAATAGACCAGCAAACAGACAAACTTTCTATTTCTGCATCAGTAACCGATGAATCTGAAAGCATACAGCCCGGTGCGCTACGCATCATGCGATGGGGCCAATGGGACTGGCCGCTGCTTATCTCAACCCCGGAACGCGCAATTCTGGAATTGATCGATGAACTTCCTAATAAGGAAACCTTTCATCTGGTAGATGTGATGATGGAGGGATTAGTCAATATTAGTCCACGCCGGATGCAACGGCTTCTGGAGGAAGCCACGAGCATAAAGGTTAAACGCCTTTTTTTCTTCTTCGCTGACCGTCACCGTCACCGCTGGCTGGAGCATATTCTCCGCGACAAAATTGATCTTGGAAAAGGAAAGCGCATGCTCGTCAAAGGTGGCAAACTCGATCCAAAATATCAAATCACTGTGCCGGGGGACCTCAATGCCATTCAATGATGTCTACCGCCGACAAGTTGACCTCCTCGTACGAACACTTCCATATGTGGCCGAAGAGGAGTGCTTCGCCATCAAAGGTGGGACGGCCATTAATCTATTTGTCCGCGACTTGCCGCGCCTCTCGGTTGACATTGATCTGACCTATCTGCCGATTGCGGATCGCGACCAGTCACTGGCCGAGATTGATGATGCGCTCAGACGTATCGGTGAGCGCATTAAGTCTGTCATGAAAGGGATCAGGGTCACAGAAAGCACCCCGGCGACACAGCAGACAATTAACAAGCTCATTATTCGTACACCAGATCCTGTACAAATAAAGATTGAAGTAACGCCTGTACTTCGGGGCTGCGTATATGACCCCAAAACAATGACGATATGCGGCAAGGCTGAGGAACAGTTTGGCTTCGCTGAAATCAGTGTCCTTTCATTTGCCGATCTTTACGCGGGAAAAATTCTGGCCACATTGGATCGCCAGCATCCGCGTGATCTTTTTGATGTACATCAACTTCTCGAAAACGAAGGAATAGATGACAAATTGCGTACAGCTCTAATCGTCTACCTGATAAGTCACGATCACTCTCCACACACGCTCCTATCTCCTTCTGCCAGAGATATCGCGCATGATTATGAGCGGAATTTTCTCGGTATGACCGAAGAAGATGTTGCCATGGAAACACTGCTTACAACACGCACAGCGCTCGTTGACAACATTGTCTCCAACATGTCTGAAGATCATAGGCATTTTCTGGTTTCCTTCTATCGACGCAAACCCGAATGGTCACTGCTTGGACTGAATGGTCTTGATCAGCTTCCGGCTGTCAGATGGCGAGAATTAAACTTAGACAAGGCCGGGGAAGAAACACGCGCTGATATGGTCCGCAAGCTCGAAAAGGTTCTTTGGTAATATGGCCTGCCCCCCCTACTATGTGCTCCACGATGAATTTAGTTGAGTCCATACACTGAGGGGCGCATTTCTTGTACTAGCCGGTCAGCGATTTTCTCGCTGGGTGGGTCAGCCTTGATCTCAACTTTTGAAAGGTTAATACAAGGGGTATTACCGGTGAGTCTTGTGCCCAGTTTGTGACCAATTAACCGAAGTTAACTGGCAGTTACCCCCATTTTTGGACACAACCGTGTTGGACAAACACCGCAAGTGACTGATTTCATTAAGAACCGAAATCTCCGGTTCGATCTTTTAATCCGATGGTCGAAGGTTCGAGTCCTTCACGGCCCACCATTTTACAGAATTCTTGACACGGTAAATAATGAGTATGTTTCTTGAAAAAAACGCCGTCACCCGGACTATTACCGTGGCGACGGCGGTAGAAAATTAAATTCTCGCTCTCAGTAGCTATTGAGCGTGAATTTCTAAGCGAAATCCCGGATAGGCAAACGCGCTGGCTATTCTCTCGCAATCTTTTTCTGTAACGCCTTCTCTACGAGCGATGTCATACCATTTGCTTTTGACGATTTCTTCTATTCTGTCAATCTCATTTTTAGCAGCATCCGGTTCAAGGAGAAAGCGTGCGCTTTGTGACAGCAGATTATCAGCATGGGCATAGCGGCCCTTATCACCACATTCAAGTGCCAGGTCACGTCTCTCAATACTGACCGGCGTAGAAGGTGTCAGATCATAAGCTGGTGAAAGTTTCCAGTCCGTGTCCATGGCGACGACAGCATGGTTGCGTGGGTGATCGTCAATATTAGAGATCAAAGCATTAAAGCACATGCGACGGAAAAGCTCTGGTGCGTCGGTTCGCGGCTGTGAAGAGACACGCCGTAGTTCTTCGACTAGAAGAACATAGGACCAATTATCCCTGTTCTGATAATCATCATCTGCACGCAGCAGTGTTAAAGCACTGAGCATCCGGCCCCTGCGATAGCCTGCTTTCGTGTTTTCCCTATCAAACCGTTTTACAAGTACGGCGTCGTGCTCGCCAATTGTAACGACTTTGCTTTCTGCGGTTTGCAGACCACACTCGCGGCCAAGCATGAGCATGGCGTGTTCAACGCGTGCATCATTCCATTTGTCTTCCGGGTGACGAAATTTTGCAATCCACAGAGCATTGTCATCCTCAACCACGGCCTTTGGACGGGCACCGCCCATTGATGTGCCGCCATTCACCAAACTTTGGACCTGTTCGGCGTCCGCGCCTTCAGGAAGTTCTTCATCGGCAATTATTATTTCAGCAAGCGCTTGTAGCCGCTCCAGTTCTATTGTTTGATTGAACTTTCGGCGGGGGGCAGGAGGTTCTCTATTCAGGCCAAACCCTAGCGCACCCGCGCGATCATCCGGTGAGTGCAACAGATAGTCAATCTCGCCAAGCTCTGTCTTGCCGACATGCTTTTCTATGACCCGGCGGCCCCAATAATCAGGACTGGCGTCGCGTAGTGCGCCGAAGACACCTTTAAGCAAGTTTGTCTCATAGGTCTTGTTGCTCAGCTTGAGTGCAAGCGGATCAATTGGGACCGCTTCGTCGCGTTTGAGGTAACTCTGCCCATAGACAAATTTACCGGTGGGAATACCCTGCCGATTTGTCGTCAACTCAAATTTTCCAGCAGTGACAAACTCCGTCTTACCCGGAAGGGTGATATAGACGAAGCATTCGATGGCACTGGTCCTAGAAATCATTATCAAGTCCTTCTTTTGCTCGGGCACGGGCACGATCCTTCGACGATGAAAGGGATAGGCCCATCTCATCAAGTGTCGGATTGGCAAGTTCGCTCATAGGTCCGAGTAGGTCATAAACCCAGAGCAGAGCGGTATAGACCGCAATGCCGGTTGAAATTTTGCCTTTTTCTGCATCTGAGACTGCGCGTGGACCGGTTCCGATTTTCTCGCCGACCTCTTCAATCGTCAGATTACGGCGCAGTCTTGCAGTACGCAGGTTGGTGCCCAGGTTCTTAATCGCCTTCTCTACGGGATAAGGTGGTGCTTGTATTAATGTGTTTTTTGCTGTCATCTGCTCTTAAGGGCCTCATATCTAGGTTAATCCGCTCTTAAGAGCATATCAGAGTTTTGAAGCATCACCAAGCACAATCTGCTCTTGAGAGCAGATTAAATGACTTAATACGCTCTTAAGAGCAGATATATTAACTTTTGTTTTGATTTTTTGGAAGAAGGGCAACATCTTGATATGCAGTGAGGTTACGATGGAAGTTTAGGTGCGGCCTTTCCTTCCAGTCCGGCATTGACTAATGGTGCAAGAAAATCGACAAATGGTCCGATATTTCCGCCCACGCTGGCTTCTTCTAGCGCGGCCATATAGGCGTCCCGTTCTTCTACTGGAATTACAGTCCAGGGATAACCACCGCTTGCGAGCATCGTATTCATGAGAAAACGTCCCATTCGCCCGTTGCCATCCACATAGGGATGAATATAGACGAAAATAAAATGCCCGAGCACAACGCGAACTGCGGGTTCAGGTTCTTCACTCAGAAGATCAAATAATGCAGGCATGCAATCGCGGACGGCCTCTCTTGGTAGTGGTACATGCATGGAACGTCGAATATAGACCGGGCCGTTTCTGTACCCAGCCAGATCAACGGCATTAACAACTCCCGCTGTTACACTTGGGCCGAATAGTTCTCCATACCATTTGCTGTGATCCTCATCAACGACCGTTCCTTGATTTGCACCAGCCAATATCTTTTCCAGGCTTTCCTGCACCACTTGGTAAGCTTGCCAATAGCCGCGCGCTGCCAAGGCATTGCGATGTTCACGGTCATTCTCATCATCATCAGGGTTCCAGGCACCACTTCGCACTCGCTCAATTAGCTCTGCGCTTACGCGATAGCCTTCGATTGACAGAGAGTGATAGGCGTCTGTGACATATATTTCTTCGACATGCTTGAGATATGCGTCAACATTTTTTGGCAATCCAGGGGCTGCCGGAAACCGTTCAATAACAGGTTCCCTCATTTCTTCCCACATCAGTCGGATACGGTTGACATACGGAGATGCTTCCCGAGTATCCAGAATTATCGGCGGCGCACTCTCAAACGGATCGACTTCTAAAACCGTGTATCCGGCATTTTTCATGGTTCTTATGATTTGATCAGCCATGCGATCACGTCCTGCGTTCCGAAACGCACCAGCCAATCGTCCGGCGATAGTGCTATGTCCGCCCTCAAGTAAGACTGCCAGAACATCTGAAGCATCTTTTACCATTGCCATGGCAGCACGGACATCCGTCGAGGCTTGGCGAAAGAATATCTCAGAGCTGGCTGCTAAGGCCGCAGGTACCGAATACAGGCGTAACCCATCCTTTTCAACGATTTCGTCTTCGTTCGGCAATTCTAAACGCACGTCAAATAAAGACGTTTCGTGAGGGAGTTTAGTTGGCTTATTGCCCCCTTTTGGCGAGCGCACGAGTAGTTGGGTTGGTACGGTTCGATTTCCCGTATGCAGTGACAATGACTGTTCAGGTGACAGGCACCAGTTGTTTTCAAATCTTACTCTCAAGTAGGCTGCACAAAAGTCCCAAAATGAGGCATACCATGCAGTACTATCACCTGGGGCCTCATCCGGACGTGAAGGGATATACCACCCTTTCATGACTTTTTTCAGAAAACCATTACTTTGAAGGCGCTCACGGTGGGTTCTACTTAAATCACGAGACCTCACTGCGACTATTCCTTGTTCTTGTAGCTTTCTGAGCGCTTCGAGAGATTCAGCCAATTTTTCTTGAGGTTTTGCCATTTGAGCCGCTCTCTTTCTTTAAGTTTTCTTGCCTTACATTTACCAGGTTTTTGTGCTTTGTAAAAAATAGGTTATTCTGTTGTATCATTTTTAGGTTTTCATGTCCATCTAATCCCGGGTTATTGTGTAGAGCGAATGCTCGCTTGGTGTGTTGTACGACTGACCGATATGGCTGCTATAGTGCGGTTGGCATCACTTCGAGTGCTTTATAAACTGAAATCTGGCTGGGAATATAAAGAAATATAGGCATCTTCATTGTGCCCAATTTGTGACGTAATAACTGATATCAACCGACATTAACGTAACTTTACTGGCGTATTCGTGTTGGACAAACACCGCAAGTGACTGATTTCATTAAGAACCGAAATCTCCGGTTCGTTCTTTTAATCCTATCCACTATTTTCTTCGGTTAATCAAAAAAGTTTTATTTATCAGAACAGTAGTTGTTTATTGGCCCAGGCGGTTGACAGTGCCTGTGACCGATTTGTGTCACTGATTCTATCGAGGCTGAAGTTCCGCTTTCCCATAGCCGAACTTGGCCTGAATTACTCTCGTATCTCTGGAACCAACAGCAGTCCTTCAATAATTGGATACATCCAGCCTCATCGGCTGATTGGGACTTTACGTTTACCCCGCCTGGGCGGTGTCACCCTTGCGCGATACTTACTATTGGGCGCAACCAGCCGGGCAACAAAATCCTCCGTAGTTAAATCGTGGGCGGATCAGAATCGACCGCCGCCCTCGCGAGCAATCCTGTCGCGAATTCGATCATGATGTTTCTTCCAAAATAGATCAGCGTCCAGGTTGATAAATATCCCAATTGCGCCACTGTAAAAGCCCCCTAGAACTGGCAACATAGAAACCGCCTCCTGCAGCAGGGGCAGCCCCAAGGCATCCACGGCATCCCAATTCCTCCTGTACCGGAGATCAGCGTATTTAGTTGCGACAGAATGAATCTTATCAAACGCGTCCGTGTATTTAAAAACCGCACCCGCAGAATTCTTTACAGAGTCGGGCGCCAAAAACATCCAGGGCTTAACCTTTTTCTCCAGCTTCTGGATTTCCGCAGATGCAGCACCAAACGCCTCCCAATTTTGCCCGTCACTGGCGTTTTTCGCTTCCTGCATAACGGATGACATCCTCACAAAGGAACTAGCGCCACTCTTCGCCTGACTCTCCATCGTATCGAGGAAATTGACACAGCACTTTGGTCCACTGACGTTCCAGTCGAACATGCCATGGGATTTTTTCACATTGTAATGTTCGGTCGTGGCGTCAGACCAGTCCCTCCTGGGATTGCAATCAGAGTAGTGCCTAAACCCGTCTACCAAGTCATCGACACCCGTGCCCCAGCCATCAGTCCGAGCGGTCCTGATCGCCTTCCAAAGTTTGTCGTAGGCTTTTGGATCGTCCAAGAGGCGGTCCAAATGCTTCGACGCACGAAAATACACCCCGAAAGCGGTATTCGCCAAACGCACTGAGTGATGGTTCTTACCCCACTCGGCCGATATTCGATTAGAACGGAGCCTGACAAGATTTCCGCCGGACATGAGCCAGTCTGCGTGTGCGTGTGCGTGTGAGATGGGTGATCTCCCGATCTGGTGTTGTGAATTTTAAGTATAGGGCAGATAAAAGGGCTATGCTTGCATCGGTCTACTCGCAGTTGCTTTGGGGGCGTTTTCAGGTGTCGGGAAGCTCACAAAAAATATGTACCTGCCTCGTTCCTGTGGGCCACCACACGCTAGCGCAATAGCATCAAAAAATCTGCCGGTGCGGGAGTTTCACATACCAGCGACTTACTCGTTCCCGGTTTGGTGATACTCAGCCGCAAGGCGTGCAGGCCCATTCGCGTACCAGCCGTGCCGTATCGTTGGTCGCCTACGACCGCGTGTCCCAGCCATGCCAGGTGGGCTCGTATTTGATGCTGGCGGCCGGTTTCCAGTTCTACCCGTAACAGAGTTCGCTGACCAACGCTACGTTCGGTGGTGAAATGGGTCACCGCGCGCTTGGCGTCTGGGTGAGGCCCGACATGCATCTGGTAGATTACCGGGTCGAGGCGCAGCGGTTGATCAATGGTACCCCCCGCATGTTTTGGGCAACCCTCCACGATCGCAAGGTAGGTTTTTTCCGCGGCCTTCCAGCCCTTCATCACCGCCTCGCGCATCTCCCGGGAGGTAGCGAAGAGCAGTACCCCGGAAGTATCGCGATCAATTCGGTGCACCGGCCACAGTTTTATCGACTTGTTACGACGCGACAGTTGGTCACGCAGTATGCCCAGCGCATGGGGCTCCTTGTTTTTGCGGGAAGCAACCGACAACAATCCGGCGGGTTTATTGATGGCGATCAGGTCCCGATCCGCATAGAGGATGCCGAGCTGCGACCGCACGCTGGAAACGCCTCGGGCGGAGGCTTCGACAAGAACCTGGTCGCCCGCCAGCAGGGTGTGGTCATGTCGGGTAACCAGCTTGCCGTTAACGCTGACGCAACCGCTTTTAAGGCGCTGCTTGATCGTGCTCCGCGACCAGCCCTGAAGCTGGGCGGTAAGGAATGGGATTAGGGTTGTATTCGCCTTGACCGTTAGTCTATCTGACATCGGCGATTGCCCTGTAAGAGGTGCGTATGCGCGCAGAAGTATGGGAGCCCTGACTTTACAGGTATGGGAAATTTTTGCAATGAGAGTATTTACAACAAAAAAGGCAAGACCCTGAGGCCTTGCCCTTTTGATAGATGTCCAACAATCAGAGCAGAACGATGTTCTCTGCCTGAGGACCTTTCTGGCCCTGAGTAATCGTGAACTCAACTTTTGCGCCTTCAGGCAGGGTTTTGAAACCCGAGCCAGAAATAGCACTGAAGTGGGCAAATACATCAGACCCAGATTGCTGCTCGATGAAGCCAAAACCTTTAGCTTCGTTGAACCATTTAACGGTTCCAGTAGTAGTAGACATAATAATATCCTATTAATTCAAGAGTAATGAAAGCCTTTTGATAAGGCCATTTGGCTAAAATGTGTTGCTATTACTTATGAAAAACAGGACGAGGTACTAAAGATGGAACATCGAAATGGTGTACATAAATATAAGACGCACTTTCAAGCTGAGTGGATTATATACAACTTTACTCCGCAGTCAACGAATATTACCTGCAGGCTCGGGCATGAACTACCGGCTTTAAGCGACCCGCTGAGGGGGATAGCACAACGGCGGCTGTGGGTCGACAGCAGTTAAGTTACAGATTTTATGGAGTATGAATTTGCGGCGGGGAGCAGGAGGCTGTCCGGTAAGACACCTGGCGCACGAGCCTTTACCGCTGCCACTGCCGGAGCCGATGCCGTTACCGGAAATATTGCGGGATTAGCAGGAAGGTAGGGCCCGAACTCAGACCTGCAAATATCCGGGTTAGAGCTTTTAATCTGACTAGTTTCTTTTTTGACTGGCCATAAATCTCTGTTATATCGGCAAAAGTCTAAATTGTCTCCTATAGTGTAAGCGGACAAGTCACTCTATAGACTTGCATATAAAACCATACAGGAGATTGAGATGAGAGAGCACCTTTTACAGGCGTTAGCCGCTATTGTTTTTGTGTTATTTAGTGGTTCGATGATCGCAGATACTTATGTTGATGTTTATGACTGCCAACTGGAAGAAGGCAAAACTGCAGAGGATGCTCACGCTGCCAATAGCAAATGGCTGAAATGGGTCAACGAAAACGTAGCTAATGGAAAGGTCACCAGCAGTTCTGGGACTGCCGTTGTTGGCGATAATGAGGCTTTTCTCTGGATCGATACTTATCCCGATCTGGCTACCTGGAGCGCCGCTCAAACTGCACAGGACTCCAAGGAAGGAAAGGAGGCACTCAAGGATTTGTTCAAAGGCATCACAGACTGCAAGGAAAACCGTCTCTGGAAAATCACCCCTACCGGGTAAGGCCGGTGCCAGAGGAACCCCCACTTTGAGTGGGGGTTTTTCATCGTGCGCAGATACTCGTAAAATGTGAACGCGATCGTGCTGGAGCCGGCCGCCGAACTACTCCGTCCCGCCAGATGACTTGTGCAAGTTTGCGCTTGTATTAATTGATTTGCTGGTGGCTTTGTGTCCGGTTGCATCAGGCTGTAGCAGTCCTCCGAGGAAAAACGCTGAAAGTTCGGCACGACCTTTGAGCCCGGCTTTACGGTAGAGCAGGTAAGCCTGCTGTTTGACCGTTTGCGCC
Organism: Gammaproteobacteria bacterium; assembly: GCA_024279945.1. GTDB lineage: Bacteria > Pseudomonadota > Gammaproteobacteria > Xanthomonadales > SZUA-36 > JAJRRA01. The sequence goes on along the minus strand of JAJRRA010000038.1, from coordinate 7,927 downwards.
GTGGTGCCTCTTTTCTCGGCAATTTCCTTAAAACTCAAACCGTTCAGAAGGTAAAACGCCACTTCTCTGTCTGTGGATGAAAAGCCCCATTGTGAAAATTGTTTATTGACGGCTTTCCTCAGGTCATAGAGCAGATCGCGCTCTTCTTCCTGCCAATGGGTGGTTTCCGCGCGAGCTCTTTCAAGATCCTGCTTCAGATCTTTTTCTACCTGCCGGGCGACTCGCAGCCGGTTCCAAAAATAGATGGCCCCGACTGCCGCTGCCAGAAACAGGAGAAATTCAGTCAGAATATGAAACACCGTTGTTCCTGCGGACAGATCCCCGGCAATGTCCACCATAAGCAGAATTGCAATCAGAACAAACAGGAACAGGGGGAACCAGTGTCCGCTCTGTGCGTGCTCGGTTTTATTTATCCAAAGCAAGGCTTTAACTCCAGGGGATGATATCTGCCGTTGGTTCCCGGCCTGAAAAGACCATAGCTCTAATTGTCTATCGCCAAAATGATATTGATCATACTTGGCTGCACTTTCAAAAATCACATCAAGGAAAATAATTTCAGGGAGCGTGGCTATACGACGCCTGCATTGTTCCTTTTGATGGTGGTTTACCCTGCAGATCGTGGCCGCTATAATCCGCCGTCGGATTGTGAATACATCAATGGAGAGGCTTATGAAATTTGTTGTTAATGTGGTGTGCATACTGCTGTTTGCGGCTTCTCAGGCACCCACTGCAGCGGCCAACAACTTGCAGGAAAATCAGCAGACCTCACCCAGGCTTATGCCTGGTCAGTGCTAGCCGCCGAGAGTGGTAAGGAACAGTGGATAAGTAACAGTGATGTACTTTTACAACGTACCGATAATCCCGCTAAAGCACAGAGCAGTGTGGAAAAACTGAAGAAAAAATACGGCAAAGAGGCTTTGGAGAAAAAAGCCGCACAGATGGCCAAGCGGGACAGCCAGCGCAGATCAGGCTCCTGCACCGGAACACGTATCTGTAAGAGCGGTTGAATTTATATTTGGAATGCATACCAGCGGGGTTAGACTGGGCATCTTTGTGCCGGAGCGATAAATGAAATACCTGCATACCATGGTTCGTGTCCGCGACCTGGATGAGTCGCTGGATTTTTATTGCAACAAGCTGGGCCTGGTGGAAGTGGGGCGCAAGGAATTTTCCGCCGGGCGCTTCCCTCTGGTGTTCCTCGCTGCACCCGGTGATGAATCGGCCCAGCTCGAACTCACCTGGAATTGGGATCTGGAAAAATACAACGGCGGGCGGAATTTCGGCCACCTGGCTTATGCGGTGGATGATATCTATGCGTCATGCCGGAAGCTGATGGATGCCGGTGTCACCATCAACCGCCCACCGCGTGATGGGCACATGGCCTTCGTGCGGTCTCCTGATGGCATCTCGATTGAGTTGTTGCAGGCCGGCGATCCCTTGCCGGTGCAGGAGCCCTGGGCATCGATGGAGAATGTCGGGGTCTGGTAAGCTGCCCTGATGCTTACCCCTAACAACGCTTGAGGAAATACCAAAATGCCTTCTTTCGATGTCGTTTCCGAAGTAAATCACCACGAACTCACCAACGCGGTTGACCAGGCTAACCGGGAAGTCTCCACGCGGTTTGACTTCAAGGGCACCGGGTCAAACTTTGAGTTGGTAGACCTGCTCATTACCCTCAACACGGAGTCGGAGTTCCAATTGCAGCAGATGTACGACATGCTCTGCGGTAAGCTGGTCAAACGCGGTATTGATATCGCTTGTCTTGAAAAAGGAGAACCTGACATCCAGGCCCGAACCGCCACCCAGGAAATCACCGTGCGTGAGGGTATTGAGACTGCAGACGCCAAGAAAATGGTCAAAATGATCAAAGGTCAGAAAATGAAAGTGCAAGCCGCCATCCAGGGTGATCAGTTACGTATTACCGGTAAAAAACGTGATGATCTGCAGGCGGTAATTGCCTTGCTCAAAGAAGAAATATCGGAGCTGCCACTGCAGTTCAAAAATTTCCGGGACTGATTAACCCGACCATTTTAATGGTATAAACAGGCATGAGCACAACCGACAGCAATGCCATCCCCCATCTGCAGGATGAATTTTGGGGTCACCCCAAAGGCCTGTACATCTGCTTTTTCACTGAAATGTGGGAACGCTTTTCATTCTATGGAATGAAAGCCCTTTTATTCCTCTACCTGATCAAGTACCACCTGTTCGGGGATTCGCCCGCCTACCAGTTGCTGGGTGCTTACGGCGGAATGGTCTATGCCATGCCGGTAATTGGCGGCATGCTGGCTGACCGCTGGCTGGGCATGCGTAAAGCTGTGGTCGCCGGTGGCGTACTGCTTTGCCTGGGGCATTTCGGCATGGCTTTTGAGGGGGAGCAGGCCCGTCTGATTGGTGGCGAAATCCAGCGTGATGAAGGTGCGTTGCAGGTTTTCTATTTTTCGCTGGCCTTGATTATTGCCGGTGTTGGTTTCCTCAAACCCAATATTTCTACCATTGTCGGCAAACTGTATCCGCAAAATGATCCTCGCCGGGATTCAGGTTTTACCCTGTTTTATGCCGGCATCAATGCGGGCGCCTTGTTCGCCAGCCTGATTTGCGGTTATCTGGGCGAGACCTTTGGCTGGAAATACGGTTTTGGCGCTGCCGGAGTTGGCATGTTGCTGGGCCTGACCGTCTTTCTGAGCGGCCAAAAATATCTGCAGGGCCACGCGGAGCCGGCCAATCCGGCGCTGTTAAAAGAAAAAGTGCTGGGTCCCATACAGCGGGAATGGGCTATCTATGCCGCTGCGGTCGCCGGGGTCGCCGTGATCTGGCAGTTGATGCAGCGCACCTGGACGGTTACCGGCGCCATGCACATCATGTCAGCAGTGCTGGTTGTGTGGTTTATCTGGTTCCTGGTGAAGTCCTGCAACCGCGTTGAGCGGCAGCAGATGATCAGTCTGGTCATGCTGATTTTCATGGTATTGGTGTTTTTTACGCTGTATGAACAGACTTATGGGTCCTGGGTCGCTTTTACCGATCGTTTGTTGAGCAAGGATTTGTTTGGCGTTTCAGCAGTTAGCAGTGATCCGGTTCTGCCCTGGTCTGTCGTCCCGCTGGCTGCCCTCCCGCTGGCCATGGCGATGGCGCTGAAACTGGCTGGCGATGGCCGGGAACGGCTTGGGGAGATACTGATCGGCACAACAGCTTTGTTGCTGATTGGCGCTTTTATCCGCGACATGTCGGCTGTACAGCAAACCGCCGGTTCACTCACTTTCCTGGGTGCATTTTTCATCGTCGCACTGACGCCCCTGTTTACCTGGCTGTGGCCGTGGCTGGACAAGCGCGGATTGAATCCCAGCAAGCCCGCCAAGAGCACCATTGGCCTGCTGTTCGGCGGTCTGGCTTTCCTGCCGATGGCCTATGCAGCACACCTGGCAGGTATTAACGGCATGGCGAGTGTGTGGTGGCTGGTACTGGCTTATGGCGTGCTGGAACTCGGTGAACTGTGTATTTCACCGATCGGACTCAGTGCGGTTACCCAGTTATCGGTGCCGCGCGTGGTCAGTGTCATGATGGGTGCCTGGTTCCTGGCGACCGCCTATTCGGAAGTGCTGGCGGCGAAGTTTGGTGAGCTGACGGCGATTGATGTTCCAGAAGGTGAAACGCTGGATGTAGCTCATGCCGCAGCGCTCTATGGCGACCTGTTCATGATGATGTTCTGGATCGGTATGGTTGCCGCAGTCCTTGCGTTCGCCGTAACACCGCTGGTTCGCCGGGGCATGCATGGGGTGAAGTAGTGATGGTAAAGTATAGCGATGCTTAGTTCCCATTCACTGCAATCACAGGAACCGCTGGCCCTGGCAATATCCCGTATTCACCGGAGTCGATCTCTGGATGAATTGCAAAAGAACTTTTTTTTCGTATTGCCCAAGTTTGTCAAGGCTGACGCCTTTGGCATGTATCTATTTGACGATAAGCTCAACACCGAGATGATTTTTTCTCGTCATGCGAATCCCGGATTTCTGAATGAATATGAGGATATGCGTAGCAGGGATCCTCTATTTAAATACTTGTTACAGAAAAAAAGATTTACTCATTCCCTGGAAATATTTGACAGCCAGGGGTGGTTTAAACAACCCCTGCATGGGTTTTTGTCCCAGTGGGGGCTCAATTACTCTATCGAGGCGCCGCTGATTATTGATGGTCATGTTAAAGGCACGCTGAATATCGCCAGGGGCGGTAGAAAGTACTTCGAACCGGACAGCCTGGTTTTTGCCCGTTTTCTGTGTCGGGAAATAGACTCCGCACATGCGCGCATCAGCGAGAGGGACGCATTAAAAAGGGAGATAGCCCTGATGTCCACATCGCCAGACCGGATGGAATGTATATCCGGCCGAGCGCGGGAAGTTCTTGAACTCGCTATCAGCGGATTAAGCAATCGTAAGATTTCCAGCCGCCTGGATATCAGTGAAAACACTGTGCGTCATCACATCAAGCGGATTTACCGGGTGCTCGGTGTTTGCAACCGCGCGCAGTTGGTTCAGCGTGTACTCACGGGTCAGTCGGTAGCAAAACCGCACTAGTACTCCTTCGGCGCTAACGCGCAATATAACCACCATCAATGACCAGTTCTGCTCCGGTCATGTAAGCGGAGTCGTCGGAGGCAAGGAAGACCACGCCTTTGGCAACATCTTCAGGTTGACCATGCCGCCCCAGGGGGTGTGCATCCACCATAATTTTCTCGATCTCGTCGATATCCTGAGTGCCGAAACTGCCACTTTCCGCCCAAACCTTGTAGATACTGTCCGCCATGGGTGTCTTTATCAGCCCGGGATGGATCGAGTTAACACGGAGCTTGTAACCCAGTTCAGCGAATTCGATGGCCGCTGATTTCGTCATATGCCTGATTGCTGCCTTGGTCATGGTGTAACCCAGCGCTCCGGGGATACCAACGATCCCCACTGCCGATGACATATTGATAATGGATCCGCCTGCAGGGCGGCCTCTGGCGCGTTCGACCATGGCCGGCAGAGCATGCTTCATGCCGAGAAATACGCTGTTAATATTGACTCGTGACAGTTCATGCCACTCTTCCAGGCTGGTATGTTCGATGGGTTTAATCAAGGTAATGCCTGCATTGTTCAGCAGGACGTCCAGACCACCGTATTGCTTGATAATCATCTCGAATACCGACTTCCAGCCATCTTCTGAACGGACATCAAGGGGGAGAAAACTTGCGTTCCCTCCCTGTTTTTTGATTTCCTCCGTCAGTAAGGCACCCTTCTTCTCATTCTTGTCGGCGAGGATAACGGTCGCCCCGGCTTCGGCAAGCAGGCTTGCGGAACTGGCGCCGATACCGCTTGCTGCACCGGTTACCAGGGTGACTTTTTCGTGTACTCGATTCATGCAGATTACTGCCCCATTGGAATGGACAGGTGCTCATGAACAATAAGCCATCTATTGTTCTGTTTTGTCCAGATTAATGTTTGTCGACCACTTGCCGAAACCCGGGGTTTGTCTGAGCGGTCAAAATGGATTTTTACCGTTGCCGTAGTCCAGGCTATGTCACCAAATTGTGTTGTTTCAAGATCACCATGGTAGGCAATGCTGACTTTTTCAGTCGTCAGGCTGACATAATCAGCCAATCCTTGCTCGAATTCCGGCCAGGACTGAAAACCGTCGTGTGGCGCCCACGGCATATAGAGCCGAACATCGTGGTCGGTCGCGTAAAATTTTCGCAGTCGTGAGCCTGCTGATGCAACAGGCCCATCAGCCCACGCTGCAGCAAGTTGCTTGCTGAGTTTAGAAAATACGGAAGTGGTATCAGCGTGAGGATCTCTTTGTTCCGGGGCATTGAACAGACCATCGCCAGGTTCGGCAGGTGCAGAAAAATGTTCGTGTGCCACCAGCCAGTTGCCACCTTCCTTGATCCAGATTTGTGTTCCCCGGCAGGGCATGGTGGCATTGTCTCTGGTGTCATACTGGGCATAAACAAGGCAATTGGCCGTGGTCCAGATCACATCCTGATAACGCCAGGCTTGAAAGGAACCATCGTGTGCAAACAGTATGCCCGCGGCCGCAAGCCCGTTTGGCTTCCACACGGTTTCAATGACGTTTTTGTATTTCCCCCAGCCCCGATGGCCTTTCAACGGGGGTAGAGGGTCCCAACCAAGCCTGTCCGCATCCTTTGAATAATAAAGTGAGGCCTGGTCATAGACCGTATCGGTTCGCGTATAAGACCAGGCGCTATAGTATTTTTTTGTCGTTTTCAGAATAAGTTGAAAAGTATCTGATTCTGCTGGCAGCGCCTGAATTTCTTCTGCAGAAGAGGAACTGATGAAGCACAAGAAGAGTGCGGGTAACAATAGACCATACTTCGTGGCGGCCAGTCTCATTTCATTCTCTCCAAAAAAATTCAAGCAGCAATCATCCGGACCATGAATATCAATTCCCCCGGGGTTTTCTGATTTTCCGATTAAAATTTAAGCAGAGGAAATAGATGCAAACAACTACCCGAACGGGTGGTGGTCGTTCACAGGATGCCTCTATAAGCTTTTTGACATGGCTCAAATGAGCAACATGTACAGCAGCGAAAGAGGTCTACGATGATGGCTGAAAGCAACAAAATGATCGAACAATACATGGCGCTCGCGCTTCAACCCATTTTGCAAGGGGCGCACAAGCGCGAGGATATTGTGCGTAACCTTGACCACATTTCCGAGTTGTGCCGGGCAGCCGTTTGGTTGTCGGCAATTGATCTTCCGGTCCGCTTGATTACCATCCCAGAGGGTGCCCTGCAGGGCTTTACCGATGAGATATTCGACTGGAAGCATACGGAGTATGTTGAAAAAACAGCCATAGACATACCGGGCAAAGAAACGGAGTATCTGGGCGAACTGGCGCGGGACCTGGATACCTTTATCATTGCCCAGGCCAAAGCAAAACATCCTGAGTTTCCTGAGCGGTTCTTCAACTGTGCATTCGTTATTGATCCCAGGGGTGAGGTCATTCACAAACATTACAAGGTGCAGGTATTCGCGCGCGAACACTCGACGGTGCCGCATGACGTATGGGACCGGTGGACAGAGCTGTACGGCAGCGGACTCAATGCATTTTATCCGGTCACCGATACCGAGATCGGTAGAATAGGATGCATCATCTGCATGGAAGGCAGCTATCCGGAAACCGCTCGCGGTCTGGCGATGAATGGCGCTGAAATTGTTTATCGACCCAGTTATCCGGAGCCCTACGTGGCTAATGGCCTGTGGGAAGTTCAAAACCGGGCCCGTGCTCTTGATAACACGATGTATGTGGTCGCACCCAACCCGGCAGCATACTTGCCCATGCAGGAATCGCAATTTCCCATTGATACTTTCGGTGGCAATTCAATGATCGTGGATTACCAGGGGCGGGTGATTTCCAATCACAAGGGTGGCGGCGGTGCCTCTTATGCCGGAGCCATTATTGACATTGAAGCATTGCGCCAATACCGCGCCAGGTCTTGTTGGGGGAACTGGCTAAAAGACCTGCGAACGGAACAATTCCGCCTCATCTACGACCAGCCTCTATATGAAAAGAATCGCTGCCTGACCCAGGCGCCGCTGTGTCATGCAGAAAATGATGAAGTAGTCAGGCAGGCCGCTGAGCGGATGTTTGACCGGGGCATTTGGAAACGGCCCTGGTACATGTCAGTTGGGAATAAGTAGACTCGCTCACTGACTAGGTACACCGGTTTTGGCAAGGCCGCCATCATGCGGCCTTGCCAGTAATCTGCCAGATACCAGGTAATGTTTGTCTTAGGTAGAGTTTGCTCAGAATATCAGAACGCCTCTGTTTGATTCAAAACACCCTCAACCGGCGCTCGGCAGGTGCAAAGAACCCTCCGGTAACCACACATTACCCATTCCACAAGAGGTAATAGCGGTAATCCGGTGGCTGCAAC
>JAJRRA010000037.1 GCA_024279945.1 Gammaproteobacteria bacterium | reverse complement strand
TTGTTCATACAACGCATCAAAGCGTTTTTGTTCAGTGGGTTTCATGGGGTAAACTCCTTTGTAACTACCCGACATTGGGTAAACAGGAGCTTAACTGTAGATGAAGGTTTTATCCTGCCGCGCAGCGGCTTCGTTCAACAACGCGCTGCACCTGACCGTTTTTCCGCTGCGCTGCAAAACGTCAGGTGAGCTTGGTCGTTAGATTCTTGAACATACCTAAGGTGGTAAGATTGAGTCGCTAGATCAGAGGTTAATTCAATGAACACTGCTAAATCAGAAGGAGCGCTTTCGCAAACTGAAGCCAAACAGCGACTGGGGAAATGGCTCGACAATTAAGATGGTCACCCGAAGCTGTTGAAGATGTTGAGGCCATCGCAACCTATATAGAACGCGATTCAAGCTACTACGCACGAGCGGTTGTCTCTCGTATCGTGTCACTCATAGACTCCATATCCAGACTATCGCTAACGGTTTGTTCATAAATACCGGATTATTTATCGTGTTGAACCGGAGCGCATTTTAATTGCTGCGGTTATTCATGGAAGTCGTCAGCTGGAGCCATTGGTTGAACGGATACACAGTGTGCAAGAAATCTAACAATCATTAAACACGGACACGCGATGCTGGCACCGGTTAATTCAGGCATTATGCGAGTAATACACGAAAATGGTGCTGGATGACTCAAGAACGTAGAAAAGACATTGGCGAAAAAAAAGTTATTGCAGAATTCGAAAAGCGACGAAGCAATTTAACCCGATTAGCTATTATTATCGGGGTCGTCGTTGCCGCTGTCTGCATCATGGCGTATCAAAGCGGTATATCAAAAACGACGACTGCAGTTTTGCTTTCCGTCTCATTTGTATGGGCGTTAATTGTGCATGTGAAAATCTGGCGTTGCCCCTCCTGCAATGGGCACCTGGGAAGACTGTACCTTGGTTTAAAATTGCCAAAATACTGTCCACATTGCGGAATAATATTGATCGGGGAGTAGAAATAAACCCATCGGCATGTTGTCAGGTGCCACGGTTGTTGTCAGAGTGCTGTAAGGATGTCCTGCTGAATTTTCTCTGCAGCGGCGCGGGGGTCGTTAGCATCCCGGATCGGGCGGCCGACCACCAGGTAGTCGGCGCCGCTGGCGATGGCGCGGGCTGGTGTCACCACGCGCTGCTGGTCGTGAACCGCAGCGGGTTCATCATTAAAAACGGGCCGGATACCCGGGCAGACCGTGATCAGGGCGTGATCGACCGATGCGCGCAGGGCCGGTACTTCCAGCCCGGATGAGACGACCCCGGCGCAACCCAGTTCCAGGGCGCGGCGGGCGCGGGACAGGACCAGTGTGCGGGCATCGCACTGGAAGCCCAGATCATCCAGGTCGCCCTGGTCCAGGCTGGTCAGAGCCGTGACGGCCAGTATTTGCATTTCTCCGCCGGCTTCCACGGCGGCGCGCAGCATGCCATCGTTGCCATGGACCGTGCAAAAGTTGACTTCATGGCGGGCCAGTTGGCGCACCGCTGCCGCAACGGTGGCGGGAATATCAAACAGTTTCAGGTCAGCAAAAATCTTTTTGCCTTTTTGTTTCAGTTCGGCAGCGAGTTCGAAGTAATTGCCGGAAAGAAAGAACTCCAGGCCCAGTTTGTAAAACATCACCGAGTCGTCCAGTGTTGCCACCAGCTCTTTTGCCCGATCCAGGTCGGGCACATCCAGTGCAAAAATCAGGCGCTCACGCGCCGGGATGGTGGTCTTGATTGGGCTGTGCATCTTGTTCTCTCTGGCTTGGCGGATGGTCGTTCTTCAGTATGAACGACTGGATAGTAGCAGCGATTTGTTCCGGTATATCCATGTAGAAATGATGATGCCCTTCAATCGTTTCATGCCGGCCATCCCGGGTCGCTGCCTGGCAGGCATGGATTTTGTCCTGTGAAGACCAACTGGCAATGGGTGTGGCGATCCAGGACAGTAACGGGGCTTCGATATTACCCAGGCAATCCAGCACCTGCTCATCGGTCAGGATGATGGGTGACACCCAGTTCAGGGCGGGATCGGTGCGCCAATAATAATGTTTTCCGACCTTGCGCGCCGAGCGTTCACACAAAAGTCGTGCGGCATCAACGGATAGGTCTGAGACCCTGAGCCGCGCCTTGACCATTTCCTCAACAGAGTCATAGGGCCGCAGTGGATTGCGTTCCCTGCGCATCACCGTCATGCTTTTACGCAAGCGCACGGTGGTTTCAGGCCCGGTGCTGGAAATGGGCCCGAGGCCATCCAGCACGATCACGCTGCGGACACGGCCAGGTGATGCGGCAGAATACAGCGTACTGACGCCACCACCCATCGAATGGCCGATAATATGGCAGTTTTCCCAGCCCAACGCTGTCAGGGCAGCGTCAACATCCCACAGATAGTCAATAAAGTGATAACGGGCAGTGTGATGACGGTGCTCAGAGAGTCCGTGTCCCGGGAGGTCCAGCGCCACCATATCCAGACCACTCAGATGTTTCGCCAGGGGCACAAATGAAGCGGCATTGTCCAGCCAGCCGTGCAGGCACAGCACCCGTGGCGCGCCGTTGGTCTTCCAGCGCAAGCCTGCAAGCTGGCCAAGCGGTGTTTCCAGCAGGATTTCTTCAGCTTGTTTCATATCCGTAGAAGCATCATCTTATCGGGCCTGCGAGTTTGCATAGGCCAGTACCAGCCACTTGGCGCCCGCTGTACGAAAATTAACCTGCACCCGCGTGTGTTCACCGGAACCTTCGAAAGCCATGATTGTACCCTCGCCGAATTTTGCATGGAAAACATTCTGGCCCAGATTGAAGGGCCAGTCCTGTCCCTGAATGGCCGTGGTGGCTGCCAGCGCTGGTACGTAGGGGCGGTGCGTAGTGATTCTCGGGCGAATCTCTTCGAGTAATCCCTTCGGTATTTCATCAATAAACCGTGAAGGTCGGCAGTGGCTCTGGGAGCCGTACATGCGCCGGGTTTCTGCGTAGCTGATGTACAACTGCTCGCGGGCGCGTGTCATGCCTACGTAACACAGGCGCCGTTCTTCCTCCAACTGGCCGCCGGATTCCTCCACCGAGCGGCGGTGGGGAAACAGGCCGTCTTCCATACCGGCAATGAACACCAGTGGGAATTCCAGGCCCTTGGCGGAATGTAGCGTCATCAACTGGACACAATCGTCCCAGCTTTCACCCTGGGTTTCGCCGGCTTCCAGGGCGGCATGGCTGAGGAAGGACTGCAGTTCGCTCAGCCCGGCTTCTGCATCGTCAGCGGGAAGGATAAAGCTTTGCGCCGCGTTGACCAATTCACCCAGGTTCTCGATGCGGGTTTCCATGCGCTCGCGGGGTTCTTTCTCATAGTGCCCGGTCAGAGCGCTGTCATCGATGACGCCCTGCATCTGATTGCCCAGGGTCCAGTCCTGCATGCGTTCGCGCATTTTTTCAATCAATTGGACAAATGCGGACACTGCTGTTCCCGCACGGGCAGCAAATTTCCCCTGGGAAATACATTCATTGGCTGCCTGCCACAGGGTAAGCCCGCTTTCCCTGGCTTGGTAGCGGATGATCGAAAGGGTTTTTTCACCGATGGCGCGGGTGGGTTTGTTGATGACCCGTTCCAGGGCGGCATCGTCATTCGGGTTGTTCAGCAGGCGCAGGTAGGCCAGGGCGTCTTTGATTTCGGTGCGTTCGAAAAATCGCTGGCCGCCATACACGCGGTAGGGGATGCCTGCTTGCAGCAGGTATTCCTCGAACAGGCGCGACTGCGCTGAAGTCCGGTAGAGTATGGCGCTGTCATCAGCCCGCCGGCCTTCGTCGAGCCATTGCTGGATGCACTCGACTACGAAACGGGCTTCGTCCTGTTCGTTAAAGGCGGAGTAGACACGGATCGGCGTACCCTGTGGGCCATCGGTCCACAGCTTTTTACCCATGCGGGACTGATTGTTGGCGATCAGGGTATTGGCGGCATCCAGGATGTTGCCGGTGGAGCGGTAATTCTGTTCCAGGCGCACGGTGCACACATTCGGGAAATCACGCACGAAGTGATGGACGTTTTCCACCTTTGCACCGCGCCAGCCGTAGATAGACTGGTCATCGTCACCGACCACGAAGACCCGACCGCTGTCTCCGGCCAGCATGCGCAACCAGGCGTACTGGATGGCGTTGGTGTCCTGGAATTCATCAATCAGCAAGTGCCTCAGGCGTTTGCGGTAATGATCCAGCACGCGGGGGTGTTCCAGCCACAACTCGTGGGCGCGGAGCAGCACCTCGGCGAAGTCGACCAGGCCGCCACGGTTACAGTGATCCTGGTAGAGCCGATAGATACGCACCCAGGTTGCGGTGACCGGATGATCCAGATGTTCGATATGTTGAGGTCGCTGGCCCTCATCCTTGCGGGCATTGATAAACCATTGTGCCTGGCGCGCCGGCCAGTGTGCTTCATCCATGCCCTCATCGCGAATAATCCGGCGCAGCAGGCGTTGCTGATCTTCCGAATCCAGGATCTGGAAGGTTTCGGGTAGCCCGGTTTCATTACAGTGCATGCGCAGCAGGCGGTGGGCGATGCCATGAAAGGTTCCGATCCACAGTGGACGAGTGGAAACGCCGAGCAACTGGCCGCTACGTTCCCGCATTTCGCCGGACGCCTTGTTGGTGAAGGTCACTGCGAGTACACCCAGCGGCGAGACATGTTCGACCTGGATCAGCCAGGCCAGGCGGTGCACCAGCACCCGGGTCTTGCCGCTGCCGGCCCCTGCCAGCACCAGCACATGGCGGTCGCTGCAGGTCACTGCCTCACGCTGAGGCTCGTTCAGTTCATCGAGCAGGTGGGAAACATCACCGCTCTGAATCAAGCGGAGGCTCCCTGTTCTTCACGCTCTATGGCGCGGTATCCAATATCGCTGCGCGTGAAGGCGCCTTCCCATACAATCTGTCCGCAAGCACGGTAGGCCTCACGCTGGGCTTCGGCAACGGTCTGTCCCAGGGCGCATATACACAGAACACGCCCACCGGAAGTGACGATGTCTGCTTCACTCTCCGCGTTGAGGGTGAGGCTGGAAGCGGACAAATCGGTTTCGACCAGGGCCGTGCCGGCATGAAACACTTTTACGTGGTCGGGAAACATGTTGTCGAGACCACTGATGGGGAAGCCTTTGGCGTAGCTGCCCGGATAACCCTCGGCAGCCATCACCACTCCGAGGGACGCGCGATTGTCCCACTGAACTTTTTCCTGATCCAGGCGACCCTCGACGGCTGCCAGGCAGTGCGCGGACAGGTCAGACTTCAGACGCATCAGGATTGGCTGGGTTTCGGGGTCGCCAAAACGGACGTTGAATTCGAGCACGCGAAGTTCGCCCGCTGGTGAAATCATCAGGCCGGCATAGAGAAAGCCGGTGAAAGGGTGCCCGTCAGCCGCCATGCCTTCAACCGTGGGCTTGATGACCTGGGCCATCACCCTTTGATGCATGTCCTGGTCGATGGCCGGGGCCGGGGAGTAGGCGCCCATGCCGCCGGTATTGGGGCCGGTGTCGCCATCACCCACGGCCTTGTGATCCTGTGAGGTGGCCAGCGGGAGAATATGGTTGCCATCGGCAATGACAATAAAGCTGGCTTCTTCACCCTCGAGAAACTCTTCGATAATCACGCGGTGGCCTGCATCTCCGAATGCGTTGCCGGCCAGCATATCGTGCACAGCAACTTCTGCTTCTGCAGTGGTTTGCGCCACGATGACGCCCTTGCCGGCGGCCAGGCCGTCCGCCTTCACTACAATGGGTGCACCGTGTTCGCGGATGAAGCCAACGGCTGCTCCAACCTCGGTAAAAGTACCGTAGGCGGCTGTGGCAATGCCATGGCGTGTCATGAAGTCCTTGGCAAAGCTCTTGGAGCCTTCCAGGCGGGCCGCTGCTGCTGAAGGGCCAAAGCAGGCCAGGCCCGCTGCAGTGAAAAGATCGACAATCCCGCTGACCAGTGGGTCTTCCGGCCCGACGACAGTCAGGCCAATGCCCTGCTCGCGGGCAAAATTGAGCAGACCTGGCAGGTCATTTGATGAAATGGCAATGTTTTCCACACCGGATTCACCAGCGGTACCGGCGTTGCCGGGAGCGACATAAACCATTTCTACGTTGGGCGAACGGGCCGTGCACCAGGCCAGAGCATGCTCCCGACCACCGCTACCAATAATAAGGACTTTCATATCTAATGCCTGAAGTGCCAGATGCCGGTTAATACCATCGCCATGCCGTGTTCATCGGCGGCTGCAATGACCTCTTCATCCCGCATGGAGCCGCCGGGCTGGATGACGGCTGCTATACCGGCTTGCGCTGCGCTATCGATGCCATCCCGGAAAGGAAAAAAGGCATCCGACGCCATAATGGCCCCTTTGACCGGCAGGCCGGCATTCTCCGCTTTCCAACGGGCAATACGGGCTGAATCAATCCGGCTCATCTGCCCCGCGCCAACACCCACGGTACGGCCACCGGCAGCGTAAACAATGGCATTGGATTTGACCATGCGAGCGACTTTCCAGGCAAACATCAGGTCCAGCCATTCCTGTTCGTTCGGTTGGCGCTGGGTGACAACTTTACAGTCCTGTTGTGACAGGGTGTCCAGGTCGGGAGTCTGGACCAACAGGCCACTGCCGATGCGCTTGGTTTCCTGTTGCGCGACCGGTTTGCCGCCCGGCATTTCCAGAACCCGGATATTCTTCTTGGCCGTCAGCACCGCCAGTGCCTCGTGGTCGTAGGCTGGCGCGATCAGCAATTCGAGAAACTGGCGATTGATGATGCGGGTCGCTGTTAAGGCATCCAGTCGCCGGTTGAAGGCAATGATTCCGCCGAAGGCGGAAGTGCTGTCTGTGGCAAATGCGAGGTCATAGGCGCTGGCCGGGTCCTGGGCTACTGCTACACCGCAGGGGTTAGCGTGCTTGATGATGGCACAGGCCGTTTCATCGAATTGACGCACGCATTCCCAGGCCGCATCCGCATCGGCGATGTTGTTGTAGGAAAGTTCTTTGCCCTGATGCTGACGGGCCGCAGCCAGGCTGCCCTGGGCCGGTTGTACATCACGGTACCAGGCCGCCTGCTGGTGTGGGTTTTCACCATAACGCAGGTCAGCAACTTTCACAAAACAGTTATTGATCTGGTCCGGGAAAGTGGCCTGGCTGCCATCGCTTGCGAATGAGGACAGGTAGTTGCTGATAGAATCGTCGTATTGAGCGACTCGGTTGAACGCCGCCACGGCCAGTTCAAAGCGGCTGGCGCGGTCCAGTTCACCGCAAGCGGACTCAAGTCGCTCCAGTACGGTGTCATATTGTTCCGGGCTGGTAACAATGGCAACGGACTCGAAATTCTTGGCGGCTGAGCGCACCATGGCGGGGCCGCCAATATCGATGTTCTCGATTGCATCCGTGAAGCTGCAGTCCGGCTGGCTGGTCACCGCCTCAAAAGGATAAAGATTGATCACAGCCAGATCGATGCGGGGAATGGCCTGGTCGCTCATGACCGCATCGTCTTCGCCGGCCCTTCCCAGCAAACCACCGTGAATTCGCGGATGCAGCGTTTTTACGCGGCCACCCATGATTTCGGGGGAGCCCGGGTAATCGGAAACTTCGGTCACCTGCAGGCCGGCCCCGGCCAGGGCTTTTGCCGTGCCACCGGTGCTCAGTAGAGCGTAACCCAGTTGACTGAGCCTGCTGGCGAATTCGATGATGCCGGTTTTGTCCGATACGCTGATCAATGCCAGCCGTTGTGGTGAGGTGGGCTTATCTTTCCCGGGTATTGCGATCATGTTCAGCTCTTCCCATTGGTCACCGGAATATCGTAGCGGTGCAATTTGGTCCTCAGGGTGTTACGAGTAATTCCGAGGATTTTTGCGGTTCTGGACTGGTTGCCCTGGGTGTAACGCAGAACTTCTTCAAGCAACGGGGGCTCGACTTCTGCCAAAAGCGTCTGGTACAGGCAGTTGGGCTGGGATTGGCCCATATCCTCCAGGTAGCGTCGGATGGCATCCTGAACATTCTGTCTCAACGGGATTGAATGGTCCTGGGCAGCGGCGGGGTCAATAAGATTTTTTCTGGACATCGGGTACTGATTTCGCCCTGTTTTTATAGGATCGACTGAAGCTTCTAACCCTACCACATCAGGCGCTGATTAAAAAAGCTGTATGGTCATTTATTAGGGAAGCTCATGATCTGATCATGAAGAATGTGTCTTATCGAAAATTCAATTCAAAACCGACCGCCTGGCGCCCGGGGTCGGCGAGTTCCAGGCGGATGTGAAGGTAGGCTTCCGGGGTCATACCGGCCTTGGTGTCAGCGTCTTCCGGGAGGTACTCAGCGGGTTCGAACAGGCGCTTGCTCAGGGCCTGTCCGCCGGAGTCCGTCAGGATGACTTCCAGCCCGGGGAACGCCTGGGAACGGGCTGCGCGGTTGACGATGGTCAGGCTCAGATTCAGGGTATCGGGGCGCTCAGGGTGGTTGCGCAGATCACGGCTGAGCAACTGAATCTGCTCACGGTCGCGGAAGGGTGCTGCCGCCTTTTGCCCGGATCTTGCCAGCATATCCCTGATCGTGGTGGAGTCCGGCAAGGGCTGTTGGAAGAACTCTGCGAGATAGACAGGGACCAGAATAAGAAGAGCGATCGCCGTGGTGATCCATGCAGCCCTCACCCATTTCCTGTTGTGCCTTTTAGCCTGGTTTTCCACAAGCTCTTCGTCTGAAGACAACGAGGTTTCTCCAGGCTTTAAGCGGGTCTGTTTTGCTGCATTCAGATCAAGCTGGATTCCAAGCACCGGCAGTTTACCGGCCATTGCCGGCGGGTCGCCGGGGTCAGGCCACTGGTCAAACAGGGACTCAAGCGCATTGTTGACCTGCTTGCACTTGCCGCAACGATATTTCCCCCGCTCCTGCGCCAGCAGCAGGGCGTTGACTGGATGAACGGTGTGGCAGCCGGGGCAGCGTGTATACAAGGGGACTCCCGCTATGACAACTTGATACAGGACACTACACTAAGTGAGCAGTGTTCAGGAATCCTTGAACTGGCGATGGACCAGGGACTGGTAGCGCTTCAACTGGGTGCTGAATTTTTTGTTGATCTCATTTTCCCTTACCTCCAGTTTGGCCAGGTTTTCCTGGTAGGTTTCCATGCGGTTGCGTAAATCCTTGATTGTGCTGATGATCTTCTGATCAACCTCCACACCGGATCTTTGCCTGGCGGCAGCTTCCCTAATTTGGGAACGGTAAGCATCTGACATGCTCTGCTGTGAGGTTTGCAGCAGAATCCGGTCATATTCAAGCTGATTGATTTCCACGGTCATGGCATCCAGAATTTCCTGCTCTGAATCGTAACGAAGGAGGAGAAAATTATCCATTCGTTGCTGCAATTCTTTTTCTGAATACATGGCTTTTGATCGCTGCATACCGGACGAGTCCCTGGGCAATTCTTTGGGTTCGTCCGTGGAGGCAGGTTTGGGAGGCTCTGGCGTCATTTTCTGATCTTTGGCCCGGACAATACCCTGGCTGTCCAGTTCATCGTGTTTTATGTCATTAAAATTCGGGGGGAGAGTCTCGCTGTAGTGAACTTCACCGTTTTCGTCCACCCAGCGGTAGACCTTGGCGGTCACCGTGGAACTCGTAGCCAGCATAGCCATTAACACAAAGATCAGGGTAAAAATGGAAGCAGTTTTGGGCCTATGTTCCATAGTCTTCACGATATCGTTGTATGGCTGTCAGGTCGATTTTATCCTTGCCCGGGCTTTGAAGAAAATGTATCAGGTCATCTAATTCGGCAATAGCTGTGCAGGGGATGCCGAAATCCCGATTGATTTCCTGGGCTGCTGATAAGTCACCCTGGCCGCGTTCCTGGCGGTCGAGCGCGATGGCAATTCCGGCTGGTTGGGCACCTGCAGCCTTGATGATGTCTATGGATTCCCTGACGGAAGTGCCGGCTGAGATTACATCATCGATGATCAGAACACGGCCCGCCAACGGCGCTCCCACGATCAGGCCGCCTTCGCCATGGTCTTTGGCCTCTTTGCGATTGAACGCATAGGGTACGTTGCGGCCGTGCTGCTTGTGCAGCGCTACGGCAGTGGCTGCGGCGAGAGGGATGCCTTTGTAAGCCGGGCCGAATAACAGGTCAAAAGACAGGCCGGAGTCGATGATGGATTCCGCGTAGCATTCTGCCAATTCAGCCAATGAGGCGCCATCGTCGAAGCCGCCGGCATTGAAAAAATACGGACTGACACGCCCGGATTTAAGTGTGAAACGACCAAAGCTGAGGTTGCCTTTCCTCAACGCCAGTTCAAAGAACCTGTTTTTATAGTCCCGCATCACAGAATCCATTCCATTCAAAATCAGGGCCGGCAACGCAATGATAAGGCAGGTGTTAACGGGCCCTGACATGCACATCAAAGCAAAATGCAGACTAGAGTATGCCCAAAAAGATGCCCGGGGTCCAAGTGCATTGGTGTCTTTTTTTGTTATGCTGATGTAAGAGGCCGCTTGCGGCCGACATGCTCTGGAAGATTGCTCGCAAGCGAACTCTTACAGAAAAATCGTTGCACCTTGCTGAAGTGCGCTGCACAGAACCCACCCATCCGGAAGGTAAAAATTCAATGCGGATTATTTCACTGAACGCCAACGGTATCCGGGCAGCGGCCAGGAAAGGAGTTTTTGACTGGCTGGACAGGCAAAATGCCGACCTGGTTTGCATCCAGGAAACCAAAGCCCAGCGTCATCAACTGGAAGATCCGGTGTTTTCACCACCGGGATATCACGTCTATTACCATGATGCGCAAAAAAAGGTTATAGCGGCGTGGCCATCTACAGTCGCCACCAACCGGACCGGGTGCAGCACGGCATTGGATGGGATGTAATGGATAGCGAAGGGCGCTGGTTACGGGTGGACATTGGTGATCTGACGGTGGTGTCGCTCTATCTGCCTTCCGGGTCCTCCAAGGAGGAGCGCCAGCAAATAAAGTATCGAACCATGGATTACCTGCAGCCCCTGCTGGCGGAAATGGCTTCAGATGGGCGTCATTACGTCATATGCGGCGACTGGAATATCGCGCACAAAAAGATCGACATCAAAAATTGGCGGGGGAATCAGAAAAATTCAGGGTTCCTGCCCGAGGAGCGCGCCTGGATGGATGAACTGTTCGGTCCGGTGGGTATGGCTGATGCCTTTCGCCATGTTGATCCGCGCGAGGAGCAATACACCTGGTGGTCGAATCGTGGCCGGGCCTGGGACAATAACACCGGTTGGCGTATTGACTACCAGGTCACCACACCCGCTTTGGCACAATCAGCCATACGGGCTGAAATATACAAAGATCAACGGTTTTCGGATCATGCACCCCTGATCATGGATTATGATTTTGACATCGCGGCCGGCGTGACTGCAAGCGAATAAACTTTGAACACTGAGCCGCGACGCGATTGGAAAACCATCCTGCTGAACCGCAAGATGCTGGTCTGTTTGTTTCTTGGCTTCACTTCCGGCATGCCGCTCTATGTGCTGATCCAACTGGTGCCGGCCTGGCTGCGCAGCAACGACGTAGACCTCGCGACCATTGGGCTGTTTTCGCTGATGTCGTTGCCCTATACCTGGAAGTTCCTGTGGTCGCCGTTAATGGACCGGTTTTCGCTGCCGTTCCTTGGGCGGCGACGCAGTTGGGCACTGATCACCCAGATCGCGCTGTTTTTTGCCATTGGCATGCTGGGGCAGTTTGACCCGGCCCGGTCCTTGTCCGCTATTGTTGCGGTAGTATTTACGGTATCTTTGTTCTCAGCCAGCCAGGACATTGTGATCGACGCGTACCGGCGGGAGTTGCTGGCGGATGATGAACTTGGCACCGGCACGTCAATATTTGTTAACGCCTATCGCCTGGCATCGCTGGTGCCGGGTTCGCTGGCACTGATCCTGTCTGATCTCCTGCCATGGTCCGTTGTTTACTGGATTACGGCCAGTTTCATGCTGGTTGGTGTTGTGACAACGCTGCTGATCCGCGAAGTCAGCGATGACAAAATGGCGCCCAATACGCTGCGCGAAGCCGTGATCGAACCTTTTCGCGAGTTCTTTTCCCGCGATGGTGTGAGTGCCGCATTCGCCATTCTCGCTTTCATGTTCCTGTACAAACTGGGTGACAATATGGCCACCGCACTGGCCACACCATTTTACCTGGATATGGGATTCAGCCGTACCGAAATCGGTTCCATCGCCAAGGTGGCTGCTCTGTGGTCCGTGATTGCGGGCTCGATCATTGGTGGTGTCGCCATGTTGAGGCTCAGCATCAACCGGGCTCTGTGGATATTCGGCTTTGTGCAGATGATTACGATACTCGGCTTTGCCTGGCTCAGCGTGGTGGGCTACAGCCCGGTGGGTCTGTTCCTGGTGGTCAGTGCCGAATACCTGGGTGTCGGTCTCGGCACCGTGGCCCTGACGGCCTATATTGCACGAGAGACCAGCCGTGCTGTCACCGCCACCCAGTTCGCGCTGTTTACCAGTTTCATTGCCGTGCCCCGCACCTTTGCCAATGCCAGCACCGGTTTCCTGATCGAGGCCATGGGTTATACCCAGTTCTTCCTCTTGTGCACCGCCGTTGCCGTACCGGGGATGCTGATGCTGTTGAAGGCGGCGCCCTGGAAGGAGCGATAGAAGCACCTGCAGTGTAAGAGGCCCCCTGGGGCCGACCGGACAGCATCGCCCGCAAGCAGGCTCTTACGGTTTGAACGCATGCCCCAGAAGCACGGGCTTGCGGGCACCCGTAATGCTGCGTGTGTCCTGAACTTTACCGGCGAGGCGTTCACGCGCCAGCCAGGCGAACAGGACGGCTTCGACCCAGTCGGGGTGCAAATCCTGCATTTCAGTGGAGACTACGGACGTACCCGGCAGCAGGTCCTGCAGGCGTTTGAGCAGGTCTGTATTGTGAGCGCCGCCACCGCAGATCAGGATATCTGCTGGTTTGAAGGGGGCGATAGCGGTGGCAACGGTGCTTGCGGTCAGTTGCGCCAGGGTCGCCTGGACATCGCGTGGGTCGATTGAATTGACGATATCCTGCTGTTTCAGCCACTGCAGGTTGAAGTATTCCACACCGGTGCTTTTTGGTGGGGGCTTTTTGAACCAAGAGTCCATCAGCAGGTTCAGCAACAGGAGTTGGCTGACTGTTCCGCCGGCACTCCAGGAGCCGCCCTCGTCATACGGCTGGGCACGCTGTTCGCGTATCCATGCATCCAGCAGGCAGTTTGCCGGGCCGGTATCGAATCCGGAAACCGACCCATCGCTGTTCAAAACAGAGATATTGGCGATTCCGCCCAGGTTAAGGATGACACGTGTTCCGCTTTGGGGCCTGAACAGGGCGCGGTGTAGTAAGGGGGCCAGGGGAGCACCCTGCCCACCCGCTTCGATATCGGCGCGGCGGAAGTCGCCGATGGTAACGATGCCGCTATTACGGGCTATGACTTGTGGATTGCCGAGCTGAATCGTCTCAGGAGGGGTTCCCCCGGGATTGTGCCAAACAGTCTGACCGTGTGAGCCAATGGCGGTGACTGCTGTGGATTCCAGGCTGGATTTGTCGAGTAGGGTCTGGACCGCCTGGCTGAAGAAATCACCGAGGCAATCATGCGCTTTCTTAAGTTCACTGTCGGTCGGTTTTTGTCCGGCTTCGATCATCTCTTTCAGTAAATAGGCCAGCTCAGCCGGGTAGGGCAGGCACAGGGAGTCCAATAAACAGGGCCGACTGCCCTCGAACCGGACCAGTACGGTATCGCAGCCGTCCCGGCTGGTGCCGGAAATCATTCCTATATACAGTTCTTTGTTATTGGTCTTGCTGGACATTGAAGTTTGCCTGAAACGTAGCTGGTCGCCCGCAAGCGGGCTCTTACAGTATCACTTTATGCCTCATTTACGTTTGGCGTGTGCCTATGGACGCAAGCGGGCTCTTACAGTATCACTTTATGCCTCATTTACGTTTGGCGTGTGCCTATAGGGCCGCAAGCGGGCTCTTACAGTATCAGTTTATGCCTCATTTACGTTTAGGGTATAACCATAGGGACACGAACGGGATTTACCTTTTCACCTCAGGCCTTACTCGCGTTTGGCATACAGGGAGGCAGACTCGCGCCGGCTCAACTGGGTCAGCATCGGTGCCGCATGCGCCTGGAAGGCCTTGAGTGTTTCACCTTTCAATGGCTCTGCTTTGGGTAAAGATACCGTTCTGGGGTTTCGATGGACACCATTGACCAGGAATTCGTAGTGCAGGTGCGGGCCGGTTGCCAGGCCGCTGGAGCCGACATAACCAATGGTTTGACCCTGTTTGACGTGCTGGCCCTTTTTTACGGTCCGCCGGGTGAAGTGCAGGTATTTAGTCTGGATATTGTTGGCGTGCCTGATAAATACGTGGTGCCCGTTCGCTCGGGAATAGTCGGAACGGATCACGATGCCATCGCCGGCAGCATAGACCGGGGTGCCGCGCGGGGCCCGGTAATCAATGCCGTTATGGGGACGGATGCGTTTCAGGACCGGGTGCATGCGCCGTGGATTGAAGCTGGAACTGATATACGAAAAGTTCAGCGGCGCCCGCAAAAAAGCCTTGCGCATGTTGCGCCCATCCGGTGCGAAATAGGCGGAGATTCCATCATGCTCGAAATAAACGGCCTGGAATCGTTCACCCTGGTTGATGAAGGTCGCGGCGAGTATGTTTCCGTCGCGCAGGAACTCGCCTTCACGGTAGAGTTTTTCATACACCAGCATGAAGCGGTCACCCTGGCGAATGTCCAGCACGAAATCGATATCCCAGCCAAAGATATTGGCCAGTTTCATGATCATGGCATCGCTCAGGCCGGCTTTTTTGGCAGCCAGGAACAGTGATGAGTTGATCACGCCCTGTGCTTCGCTGATTTCTGCAATGATCTGGCGCTGTTGAATTTCAGCGGACAATACATCGTTTTCGTCCCGTACCAGCAGGTAGCGTGATTCATCCAGCGGGTAGCGCATCTGCAGCAGCTTTCCGTTGGTATCTTTACGGAATTCGAAAGTCTCTCCGGGGCGAATTTTCCTCAGGCCCCGGGTGTCCTCGTTCAGGGCCAGAATTTTGTGCAACAGCGCAACGCTGAAACCCTGATTCCTGAATATGGTGTCCAGGGTCTGGCCGGAACGGACTTTAACAGCATCCCATTGGCCGATTGCCCAGTCATCATCCAGACCGAATGATGGTGCCGACGGACTAGTGTCTTCATCGCTTTGAGCGGCGGATTGAAGGAGCAGGCGGTCAGGCAGGCTGAGTTCGATAATTTGGGAATAGTTTGTCTTGCCAGGCGGCACCTGGCTTGATTCGAAAGCCCCCATGGATATTCCGATAATGACCAGTGTAGCGCCAAAAACAAGTAGTTTCTGACGGGTCAGCCAGTGGCGGTCATCCTCAATTCGGTGACGGATTTTGTGGATAAATCCTGGAAGTTCCATGTCGTGATACGGCCGGTTGCATCCTGCTTGGTTCGGGCACCGTAACGATACTGACCGCAGGGGCGCGGGTCAATCGCCGGTTTGCTTTCGCTTTTATTGAAATTCGGGGTGGAGACACAGCCTGCAAAGCCATAGAATGCAACGAATACGATGATGGAAACCCATATGATCGACATACAACAAGCCCTGGACCTGATTGCCCGCGGTACAGATGACATTATCAAGCTTGAGGAACTGGAAGATCGCCTCAAGCTGGGCCGGCCCCTGCGGGTAAAAGTGGGTTTTGATCCGACGGCGCCGGATTTGCACATTGGTCACACCGTCATCATCAACAAAATGCGTCAGTTCCAGGATCTGGGGCACACGATCATTTTCCTGATCGGGGACTTTACCGGCTTGATCGGTGACCCCAGCGGGAAAAGTGCAACCCGCAAGCCACTCACGCCCGAACAGGTCAGGGAAAACGCCGAAACCTATGCTCAGCAGGTATTCAAAATCCTGGACCGTGAAAAAACGGAAATTCGTTTCAACTCGGAATGGTTGAATGAGCTGGGTTCGGTGGGAATGATTCACCTGGCTGCCAGGTACACCGTGGCGCGCATGCTCGAGCGGGACGATTTCGAGGCCCGCTTCAAGAACAATCAGCCGATTTCCATTCATGAATTCCTCTACCCACTGGCCCAGGGTTACGACTCGGTTGCGCTGGAATGTGATGTCGAAATGGGCGGCACGGACCAGAAATTCAATTTGCATGTCGGGCGTCACTTGCAACAGCACTATGGTCAGCCACCGCAGGTCATCATTACCTTGCCTTTGCTGGAAGGTCTGGATGGCGTGCAGAAAATGTCCAAGTCGCTGAACAACTACGTCGGCATCACCGATTCACCGGATGAGATGTTCGGCAAGCTGATGTCTATCTCGGATGAACTGATGTGGCGCTATTTCGATCTGCTGAGTTTTCGCAGTAACGAAGATCTGGCGGCACTCAAGGCCGAGGTGGAAGGCGGGCGCAATCCGCGTGACGTTAAGTTCCTGCTGTGCGAAGAACTGATTGAACGCTTCCACAATGCCGGGGCGGCCGTTGCCGCCCGCGAATCGTTTATCGCCCGGTTCCAGCAGGGGCAGATGCCCGACGACATTCCCGAAAACACCCTGGAAACCGGCGGTGATGGAATTGGACTGGCGGCGGCACTCAGCCAGTGTGGTCTTGTCAGCAGCAATTCCGAGGCATTCCGTATGATCCAGCAAGGCGGCGTGCGCATTGATGGAGAGAAAGTCAGCGATCGCACATTGAGACTGGAAGCCGGCTTCAGCGGCGTCCTGCAAGTGGGCAAGCGCAAGTTTTGCAAAGCACATGTCGAGTGATTTGCCTTTAACCGCCGGGGAACTTCTCGAACTGCGTCAGCGGCTCGACAAGATCGACAGCGGCATCGTGGACCTGATTGCCGAGCGTCAGGCGGTGGTGACCACCATCGCATCGCACAAGCTGAAAACCGGTTTGCCGCTGCGTCACTATGAACGCGAGCGTGAAGTCATTGAGCGTGGTATGGCGCGTGCACAGGCCCGGGGCCTGCCTGCTGCAGTCGCGCGTGATGTGCTTGAAACACTGATTCACCATTCGCTCAGCAAGCAGGAAACACACAAGCTGGTTCAGTCTGAACATGGGCAGGGACAGCGTGCGCTGGTAATCGGCGGCCTGGGCCGGATGGGTATCTGGATGTCCCGCTACCTCGATATGGTGGGCTATGCTGTTGACGTTGCCGATCCATCCACAGGTGACACGCCCTTTGGCCGGGTGGATGACTGGGAAGCGGTCGCGGATGACTATGACCTGATCGTGGTTGCGGTTCCCTTGCGGCCCAGTAATGACATTCTCCTGCGCCTGGCGACCCTGCGTCCGAAAAGCCTGGTGTTCGACATTGCTTCACTGAAAAGCCCGATGCGCGAAGGGTTGGATGCATTGCGTGCAAGCGGTTGCCGGGTGTGTTCCGTGCACCCGATGTTTGGTCCCGATGAAATTGGCCTTTCCGGGCGGCATATCCTGTTCGTTGATATGGGGCATGCCGAAGCGCTGCGTGAGGCCAGGGAGTTATTTGCTCACACCGCAGCCGACTGTGTTGAGCTCAGCCTGGAGGATCATGATGAAGTAATGGCCTGGGTGCTGGGCCTGTCCCATCTGGTCAATATCGCCTTTGCCAGCACCCTGGCCCAGAGCGGTGAAGCGGTGCCCCTGTTAAGAAAGATCTCCAGCTCTACTTTTAACGCGCAACTGGCAGTAGCGACCCAGGTTGTTTCTGAAAACCCACACTTGTACTACGAAATCCAGCAGGGGAATGACAAGACTGCAGAGGTGACCGAGCATTTCCGTAAGGTACTGGATGAACTGGTAAGTGCGGTAGCAGCGGAAGACGAATCGGTGTTCACCCGTTATATGGGAGCCGCCAAACAGCGACTTACCAGCGGAGAAACTGATACCCGGCCCTCCCGGTCATGAAGAAGCCTGTTGTGAAGCAGTCCACGACGAAACCATTCGCCTTCCGGCAACTGTCGGATATCGACTGGGCAAACTGGCAGGCTACGGACCCGGCCACGCTGGTGTTCGTGATTCGCGATGGTGAAATTCTGCTGATCAATAAAAAGACCGGACTGGGCAAGGGCAAGGTCAACGGACCCGGCGGCAAAGTAGAGCCCGGTGAAACGCCCGAGGCCTGCGCGGTGCGTGAATGCCAGGAAGAACTGGGTATCACGGTATCCGGGCTGGAGTATTGCGGCCAGCACCGCTTCCAGTTCGTCGACGGCTACTCCATCCACGTGTGGGTATACCGTTGCCAGGATTTTGCCGGCACTCCAAGCGAATCCCGTGAGGCAAAACCCCTGTGGGTGCCGGTGAATGAAATTCCTTACGAGAAGATGTGGGAAGACGATCAATACTGGTTGCCGATGGTCATTCGCGGTGAACGCTTCATCACCCGCTGGATCTTCGATGGTGATCGTATGCTGGATTACGATATCCGGCCCGATGGTAACAATGAATCCTGGGGTGACCTGCGTGACCCCGAAATCTGGAGTCACACATGAAATTGAAATCTTTGTCTTTCCTGCTGTCCGCGCTGGCTGTTTCTGCTGGGGTTTCGGCCGAGGAAGCCGACCTGTCTGCAACCGCCGGCACGCTGGCCCAAAGGAGCATGATTGTCGATACGCATATCGACGTGCCTTACCGCCTGTTCAACGGGTGGGAGGATGTAACGCAAAGCACCGAGGATGGTGAGTTTGACTACCCGCGCGCCCGCAGCGGCGGTCTGAATATTCCTTTCATGTCTATTTACACACCGGCGGAAGCTGAAGCAGAAGGCACCAGCTACGCTTTGGCCAATCAGTTGATCGATTCGGTGGAGGCCCTGGTCGGTCGAGCACCCGGGAAATTTGCCCTGGTTAAATCGACGGATGATGCGAAGAAGGCTATGGAGAACGGACTGATCGGCCTGGCAATGGGTATGGAGAATGGCTCTCCCATTGACGGCAAATTGGAAAACCTGACATTTTTCCATAACCGGGGTATTTCGTACATCACCCTGGCGCATTCATTGAGCAACCACATCTCAGATTCCTCCTACGATAAGGAACGAAAATGGAACGGTCTGAGTCCTTTCGGCAAAGAAGTGGTTGCCGAGATGAACCGGGTGGGCATCATGGTCGATATCTCCCATGTTACCGATGAAGCTTTTTACCAGGTGCTCGAAATCAGCAAGGTTCCGGTCATTGCCTCCCATTCTTCTCCGCGACACTTCACCCCCGGTTTTGAGCGCAACATGAGTGATGAAATGATCCGGGCGCTGGCGAAAAACGGTGGTGTAATCCAGATCAATTTTGGTTCGAGTTTCCTGCGGCAGGAGGCAAGGGAATGGTTTGATGAGATGGATGCTGTGAGAGCTGCTTACCTCGAGGAAAACGGCCTGGAGAAGCACGGTGAGGAAGCGAAGCAATTCCAGAAAGACTACCGCAAGGAACATCCCTTTCCCTATGCCACGCTTGATGATTTGCTGGCCAATTTTGAACACGTAATCAAGCTGGTCGGTGCAGAACACGTTGGTATCGGCTCGGATTTCGATGGTGTAGGGGACAGCCTGCCCGAAGGAATGAAGGATGTTTCCTACTACCCGGCGTTAATCGAGGCACTGCTCAAGCGCGAATATACGGTCAGTGACATCCAGGGCATCATGGGCGGTAACCTGATGCGGGTGTGGGGTGAAGTGGAAGATTATGCGCAAGCTCAGGCTGGACAATAAGCGGATTAATCTTCAGACGGGCTGGTGATGACTTCATTCCTGATTGTTGGTATCGCCGCCTTCCTGGCGGCTGGCCTTACCCTGTATTCAGGTTTTGGCCTGGGAACCATGATGTTGCCCGTGTTCGCCTTGTTTTTCCCGCCCGAAGTCGCCGTCGTCGCTACTGCAATGGTGCACGGGGCCAACAATGTGTTCAAGGTATCCCTGTTGGGGCGACACGCCGACCAGGAAGTGGTGTTGAAATTCGGGCTGCCGGCGATTGCTGCAGCGGTTTTGGGCGCCCTGGCGCTGGGCTGGCTTGCCCAGTCTGATTCCAGCGTCACCCTGGTGGTGGGTGATAAAGCCGTCATCGAGATTACTCCGGTCAAGCTGATTATCGGTTTTGCAATGATGGGGTTTGCCTTATTTGAATTGTTGCCGCGTTTTCGTTCGCTCGAATTCGATCGTCGTTATTTGCCTCTGGGTGGCATGCTGTCTGGTTTTTTTGGTGGATTTTCAGGTCATCAGGGTGCCTTGAGATCGGCATTTCTCGCCAAGGCCGGCCTCAGTACCGAGCGTTTTGTCAGCAGCAATGCAGTGATTGGTTTTTTGGTGGACCTGACCCGCTTATCCGTTTATGTGGCCTTGTTTACCGTTGCGGGAGGTCACCTGAGCGACTTCAGCGGGTGGTCACTGGTGATGACCGGCGCCATTTCGGCCTTCTGTGGTGTGATGCTGGGCAAAAAATTCCTGCACAAAGTTCGAATAAGCAGTATTCAGACTCTGGTCGGTATTCTTCTTTTCGGTGTCGGCCTGGCGCTGGTCAGCGGGGTTCTCTGAACTCATGAAAACCCCTTTTTTTTCATACCACTTCACCCATGCCGTGGTGCGCAGGCCCGGTTTGAGCAGTGTTGATGGTCTGCGGGCGGTTGACCGGGGTCAACCGGATATCAGGCGTTTCGAGTTTGAGCACAATGCATACGTTCGGGTTCTTGAGCGGGCAGGTTTGAAAGTCGAAGTGCTGCCTCCACTGGAGGCCTTCCCCGACTCCGTCTTTGTCGAAGATGCGGCACTGTGCCTGCCGCAAGGCACAGTCATCCTTCGGCCGGGCGCCGCTTCGCGTGCCGGTGAAGCGGCTGCGATGGCCGGTGCACTGTCCGAACTGGGGCATGAAATTCACCGGATGGGCCCGGATGGCTGTGTCGATGGCGGGGATATCCTGGTGACCGACCGGGTGATCCTGGTGGGCTTGTCTGAACGGACGAACATGGTTGGATTCACCGCCCTGAAGAAGATTCTGGTTGGCTGGGGGTATTCGGTGCAGGCTGTCACAACGCCGGCCAGCGTGCTTCACTTCAAATCCGACTGCGCCGTGCTGGACAGTGAAACCATCCTCGCCACGTCGCGGCTCCGCGGGGCTGAGTGTTTTGCCCCGTTCCAGGTGCTGACCGTGCCGGCAGGTGAGGAAGCGGCCGCTAACTCGGTACGCATCAATAGTAAGGTACTGGTGCCGGCAGGCTATCCCGGCACGGCTGAATTGATTAGCCGGGCGGGGTATGAGGTGGAAGTGATGGGCGTTGGCCAGGCCGCTTTACTTGATGGTGGTCTGTCCTGCATGTCGCTGCGTTTTGGGGGTATCCATGGATAGGCAAGGCGGCAATTCGGCGTTACAATCTGCTTTCCGAATTTTGAATTTAATACCTGAAGAGAGAAATAAACATGGCGACCTATGAATGTGATAAATGTGGAATGAGTGTCAACGCCACCTGCGCTAAATGTGATGCTCCGCTGGAGAATGACTCACTTAAGCTGGAAAATGGTACTGAAGTGCAGATATCCAAATGTCCCAATGGGCATGGAAAGATCAAATCTCCCATGTGCTGCGGAGAGGATATGAGCTGTTCAATCGGCTAAGCGTATCATTCAAATTGAGTGGTAGCAGTGTCGCTGGCGGAAGCTTCTCCCCCCCCGAGCTACCGTTATCTCTTCGAGTGATCAAAAACTGCTTTCCACCTGTTGTTGAATTGCCTCGCAGATTGCTTTGGACTCGGCCAGCAGTCGGTCCAGTTCAGCTTTCATCTTGTGGATAAAAGCCTCGTCTTTGGTGTGCGGCAGGTTGATGCGCACGTTGTGGATAGCGCTCTGGACGCCGGCGTAAGCCATCAGGGCGCCAACCCCGGCATCGCTCATAACTGCCTTGTTGCCGATATCGGCAACGCTCTGGCATAGATTCAGAACTTCCCCGCACAGTTCGGCCGTTCGCAAGGGCACTTCAGTGGCTAGTTTGTAACCTGCCTGAATGGCCTTCGAGCGAAGCGCCAGTTGTTCAGGGGTATCTTTGGCCATACGCAGCCCGGTGATCACTTCGTTGAATGCTTCGGTATCCGCATCGACAGCCCGCACGAGGTCGTCTTTAACAGATTGTGCTCTCTCAGCCAGTTGGCACAGTTCATCGTAGCGGGGATCAAACTCGCCTTTTCCAATCGACAGATTAACCACCATCGAGGCCAGGGCTGAACCCAGGGCACCGGCCATCGCGGCGATCGAACCACCACCGGGCGCCGGTGTGTCACGCGAAACCTCATCAATAAAATCAGCCACTTTCATGCCGACCAGCGGGCCGTCATGCACCGGCATGCCGATGACCTTTTTATCGATATCAAACTCGGCGACGTCATTAAGCCCCATGGCCTGAACCGCAGTCGTTACCACGTCGCGAGTCGGGATACCGGTGGATTTTTGCATCCGGCGGAGATAAAACCGGCCGGCTTGCCGCAGCGCATCGAAAGGCACTACACCGACAATTTCCGAGCCGGTAACAACAATGCCGCGTTTCGCCGCCAATGCGCGGGCGGCTTCCAATACATCGTGCGGTGGTGTGACGTTGTAATGGGTCAGGTTGAGGGAAATCTGGGCACAGTGGTAATCGTCAACCACCCAGCCGATGCCCTTGAGGTGGGTGAACATGCCGTCTTTGTACACCGGCCGCCCGACCAGGTTGGCGGGATCGAGCCCGATGGCCTGATAGCGCTGGTAGAGATCGGCGCCGTAGTTTTCCTGGTAGAACTTCGCCAGTTCATCGAATGAGCCCGCCACGAATTCGGAATTGCCATCCGCAAATTTGCCTTCTTCAAAATAAACGACATCGCCTTTGTAGTAAAAGGGGTCGATATTACCACTGCGCTTCCAGCGGCCACGTTCCCGCATCTCGTAAGCGATTTCGTTGGCATAGCGCCGGTCGGTGGTGTTGAGATTGATATTGTAGGCAATCAGGAACTCACGGGCGCCAACAGCAGTTGCACCGGATTTTCTATTGAACTCAGCGGGTCCGAAATCGGGCTTCCACTCCGGTTGGGCCAGCCGTTCCTGCAAGGCTTCGTATTCACCGGCACGTACATCGGCCAGGTTTTTCCGTCCGGCTTCGGTTGCAGCGTGTTCGTACAGATAGACCGGGATACCAAGTTCTTCACCAATACGCCGGCCTACTTCCCGGGCAATTTCAGCGCATTCTTCCATTGTTGCACCGGCCACCGGGACAAAAGGGCACACATCCGTTGCGCCAAAGCGAGCGTGCTCACCCCTGTGTTTTGACATATCAATCAACTCAGCCGCTTTTCGAACACCACGACAAGCCGCTTCTTTGACCGATTCAGGCTCGCCGACAAAGGTCACGACCGTGCGATTGGTGCTTTCTCCGGGATCTACGTCCAGCAGGCGGATGCCCTGCACGCTTCCAATCGCATCGGTGATTTGCCTGATCACAGACAGATCATGACCTTCGGAAAAATTCGGGACACATTCAATTACTTTTTCCACTGCTGGACCTTTTGCCGCTGTGCGCGCCGTTTCAGTTGTTCGACGATTCTCGACCCGCGCCCGGGTTTACTCCACGGGCAGACAACGATGCAGATACCGCAACCGAAGTGCTCATTGAAGAACGGTATGCATTTGTCAAAATTTACGTACCACTTGCTTTTACCGCGAACCACCACCTTTTCTGATCCAATGGCCTCGGGTGGGCAGGCATTGGCGCAGACCTGGCAGCGGCTGCAGAAGTCGTCCACGTGGTAGTTCGCTTTGTCACGCCTGGGGACCAGGGGCACATTCGTCAGCACGGCGGCAAGCCGGAATGATGAGCCATAGTCCCGGTTGATAATGGAGCCGTGTTTGCCCAGTTCGCCAAAGCCGCATTCGAGTGCCGGCGGGACCATTAACAAGGCCCCGGCCATGGGTCCCGCATGCGGGACCGCGTCCCATCCGCGTTGTCTTATCCATGTGGTGATGTCTTTGCAGGCTTTTGATGCCCGCCCATATTGCCGTACAACTTCGGCGCCGGCCGGAGCTTCCGGGGCAGTCTTCATTTGCTCGTAATCGTGGGCGACACCGAGCATGATGATCCATCGGTAGTCCAGTGTTTCCCCTTCATAGGTCCACTCCGGCTTCAGGGCTGCAATACCGAATAGTTCCAGTTCCCTGGTGGCGGCATAGGCGGCTAATTGCCGCGACCAGTCTTCGGCCGATTGCTGCAGAGGCTCGCCGCTGATGGGAGGTATTTCAATATCCAGGACTTCCGCCCGTTCTTCACGGGCCCTGGCGATAACCGGGTTATCCGGATCCTGGGTATAGAACCACTTTTGCAGTTTACCGTGCTCAATGGTATCGGGGTCCTGCCAGTAGATGTGCGATGCCCGGCGAAATTCTTCTTCGCCCATACCGTTGATTGTATTTCCCGATGTCTCGGGCATCAGCGCCATTTGTTCCGGTTTTGGTGTAAAGGGTCTGTAGGGCGATTTTGCCATAGTGGGACTCTTGTTTGCCAAATCCTATCATGCCACGAATTGATTTCCCGGTGCCATTGGCTTGTGCCGGTTCGGGAATTCTACAGACGATATGACACGGACAGGATGAGGGAGAGTGTGGCCCACATCAGGACAGTTAGCGGGATGCCCACTTTCACGAAATCATTGAATTTGTAACCACCGGCTGTCATGACCAGCAGGTTGGTTTTATAAGCCATCGGTGTGACGAAACTCAGGTTGGCGCCGAACAGTACGGCCAGCACAAAGGGTTCCAGCGGCAGCCCCAGTTCCATCGCGATGCTGATGGCGATTGGTGTTCCGATAACGGCTGCGGCATTGTTGGAAACAATATTGGTCATTATTGCCATCAATAACATCAGGCTGGACAACACCAGCCAGGCCGGTGCGCCGAAGGTGATAGCGAGAAAGACCTGCGCCAGCCAGTCTGCGCCTCCGGTTTTCATCAGGGCCGAGCCTAGCGCCAGGGAAGCAACGATAATGAGTATGACCTGGGTGCTCAGTGCATTGATGGCATCGCGCCACTGGAGGCAGTGGGTCGCGATCAATACCAGGGCGCCAAGCAAGGCACTGGCGGCGATCGGCAGGATGCCGAACGCCGGCAGGGCAACGATGACCACCATAATCAGCAAAGCCAGAGGTGCTTTGCGGGTGCGGGGGAGGTCCGTTGTACTGTCCAGCACGAGTAATTCGGCGCTGGTTTTGAGACGGCTGATGTCATCGGCGCGGCCTTGTACCAATAGTATGTCGCTGGCCTGAAGTTTACGTTCGTGCAGTCCGGGTGTTTTACACGGCAGCCTATCGCTGGCGCTGTGTAGCGCCAGGATTTCAAGCCCGTATTTTTCCTTCAGCCGCACTTCGCCCAGCCTCATACCGTGCAGGCTGGATCCCAGGGTGATGGCCACTTCGGCCAGTTGCAGATCATCGGCCGGTAATGCGTCCTGTGCGTCCGGCTCCGTTTGCATTTCCACTCCGAGTAAAGCCTTGAAATCCTGTAGCCGGTCCACGGTATCGCTCACCAACAAATTATCACCAGCGTGGATCTGTACATCCGGCAAGGGTGCGATATAGAGGTTGTTGCCACGTAGAATACGCTGCACGTGCAACTCCGGGCCTGCCTTGTGAATGAGTTCCGACAGGTGATGGCCGAGCAGTGGATGGCCCTGGGGAATGGTCAGTTGGGTGTTATAGATGCGATGCGACACATTCATCATCGGCGGCTGACGCTCGGGGATGATCCGGGGTGCGATCAGCCACAGATATATCAGCGCGAGGGTGCCGGCAATCACCACCGGCAAGACGAAATCAAACATCTGGAAGCGTTCCATGCCCATGTCTGCAGCGACCGAAACGACCAGCAGGTTGGTCGAGGTGCCAATGGTTGTCCCCATGCCGCCAATCAATGTGGCCAGACCCATTGGCAGCAAAATCCCAGAGGTAGAAGATTTGCTGCGGATGGCGGCGCCGATTAACAGGGGCAGCATCAGAACAACAATCGGCGTGTTGTTCATGAAGGCACTCAGCAACGCGCCGATCACCAGGGTAGCCAGCAGTGCGATCGCAGGCGCCTTTTTCCAGAACCGTCCGAGTCTGCGCCCAACGGGTTCCAGGGCTCCGGTACGAACCAGTGCCTGCCCCGCGACCATCAGTGCGCACACCGCAACCAGTGCTTCGTGACCGAAGCCGGAGAAGAAATCAGCAGCTCTTATTTCGCTGCGTTCACTATTGAATGGGAATAACTCAAAACCGACGACCAGGGCAACGAGTACGAACAGGCTGGAGGACTCCAGTGCAATTTTTTCCCGCGTGAACAAAAACAATGCCAGTACCGTCAGCAGCAACACCGCCAGCGCATGGGCATTGGGAATGTCAGGAATGGCCATCGGGTCTTTATTTCATCATCTGGGACAGACCTCATTTCGTTCTAGTTTTCAGAGTTCATCAAGTTTAGAAACTCACCAATCGTTTTGTGTGACTCCAACGGGTGTCTCAGCCCCTGGTCAAGATTCATTTCATAGCGATTGCGCCGACCGTCCTTCTCGACTTTTAAGACACCTGCTTCGACCATTTTCTTCACTATCCTCTGCACTGCACGCTCGGTGATGCCGACGCGAAGGGCCATCTCCCGAGTCGTGGGTTGCGGAGTTTGGGTCAGGCAGACAAGCACATGTGCATTGTTGCTGAAAAAAGTCCAACTGATGTTGCTGAAGTCGTTGCTATCCATATTCTCAGTGATACGAGTCAATAATACGACATCAAGAACGCGACAAATATGTCGTATGTTGTGTTATCCTACCTGTATAGAAAGTCCACTGTCAATCGGGGGAAGCAGGCATGAAACAAATTGGTCACATACTCTTTTTATTGGGCATCCTTTTAGCATTTGGCGCAGGTATTGGTTTTCAACATCCGTGGCTGCCTGTAGGTTTGGCGCTGTTTGGTGTTTTCGTCGGATTGGTCAATGTTGTAGATGTTGACGCCAACAAGTTTCTTATCACGGGCATTGCCCTTGAAGTGAGCGCTTCGGCTTTCAAGCAGTTTGCCTTCATTGGCGCGGCGATGTCCGATGTCATGATTTTTGTCGGCGGTGCTTTACTGGTTGTGGCATTGCGGGTGCTGTTTGGAACAGCCTTATCCACCCTGTGGAGGACACAGGAATAAGGAAGATGCTGTTTGGCCTGATTTTCCTCGCCAGTATTGTGGCGCCTGTGACTGTGCTGGGGGCTGTTTCCACACCGGTTGCTGACACAGTCCTCACCGGTACCTGGATGGGGATACTTTCCCTGGTAATATTCTTCGCTGCCTATGCGCTGATCATCAGCGAGGAGGCGATACGTCTGCGCAAATCGAAGCCGATCATGGTGGCGGCCGGTTTGATCTGGTTGCTGGTGGCCGTCGCTTTTATTCAACAAGGGGACTCGCTCAGCGCCGGCGTGGCATTCAAACACGATTTGCTCGAGTTTGCCGAGTTGTTTCTGTTTCTTCTTGCAGCCATGACTTACATCAACACGATGGAAGAGCGTGGACTATTTGATATTTTGCGGGATTGGCTGGTGATCAAAGGCTTTTCCCTGCGCAAAATCTTCTGGTTCACTGGTTTGCTTGCGTTTTGCCTGTCTCCGGTCGCGGACAACCTTACGACTGCCCTGTTGATGGCTACTGTGGTCATTTCTGTGGGTGGTGGCAATAGCCGGTTTATTGCAGTGGCGTGTATCAACATTGTTGTCGCTGCCAATGCCGGGGGCGTTTTCAGCCCCTTCGGTGATATCACTACCTTGATGGTTTGGCAGAAAAATATTATTGGTTTTTCAGGGTTTTTTGCACTGTTTCTGCCGGCCGTAGTGTACTGGCTGGTGGTGGCTTTGATCCTGAACTTTGCCGTCCCGAACGTTCAGCCGGATCCCCTTGAGGGTAAGGCTGAACTGAAACATGGCGCATGGTTTGTTGCGGTCCTGTTCCTTCTGACTATCGCCATGGCGGTAACAGGTCACAATCTTCTGCATCTTCCGCCGGTGGCCGGAATGATGACCGGGTTGGGCTTTCTGAAACTGTTTGGTTATTACCTGCAACGTCGGGATGAACGCTCTGCCTATCTTGCCAAAACCATGCTGATGAATACCGCGCTGACCATAGAATCCAGGCCGAAAGCGGCAAAAGCACCGCAGAAGGCCGCCTACGATATCTACCGTAATCTGCAGCGTGCAGAGTGGGACAGCCTGATGTTTTTCTATGGCATCATCATGTGTGTTGGCGGCCTGGGCGCATTTGGATACCTCGCCATCGGATCTGAAATTCTGTATGGAGGTCTCGGTCCCACCACCGCTAACATACTGGTTGGATTCGCATCCGCCATTGTTGATAACATTCCGGTTATGTTTGCCGTTCTGGAGATGTACCCGGATATGAGCCACGGTCAGTGGTTGCTGGTAACGCTGACCGCCGGCGTCGGGGGGTCCATGTTGTCCATTGGCTCAGCAGCCGGTGTTGCGGTTATGGGGCAGGCACGCGGAATTTATACCTTCTTCGCGCATCTGAAATGGACCTGGGCCATTGTTATCGGTTACGCAGCGAGCATTGCAACGCACATGTGGCTGAATGCTGAAGCATTTATACGATGAAAACTCTGAAAAATCTTTTTGACAGGAACCTGGCCTGGGCGACGGCAATCAAGGAAAAAGATCCGGATTTTTTCACCATTCTGTCGCGGCAGCAGCACCCTGAATACCTGTGGATTGGCTGTTCGGACAGCCGGGTGCCTGCGAACCAGATTGTGAACCTGCCGCCGGGCGAGGTTTTCGTTCACCGAAATATCGCGAATCTTGTCATTCACACAGATCTGAATTGTCTTTCCGTCATCCAGTTTGCGGTTGAAGTACTCAGGGTGAAACACATCATCGTCTGCGGCCACTATGGTTGCGGTGGCATCAAGGCGGCAATGGAGTCCGGGGAGCATGGCCTGATCGACAACTGGTTATGTCATGTCAAGGATGTCGGTCGTTTGCATTCTGAAAGCCTGGATAGGCTGAATCCGGCTGAACAGTTTGATTTGCTTTGTGAGTTGAATGTTAAAGAGCAGGTGGTAAACGTATGTAATACCACCGTGGTCCAGAAAGCCTGGAGAGAGGGGGCGACACTCTCCGTTCACGGCTGGATCTACAACATCAAGAATAGAATTCTGAAAGACCTGGATACCTGTATTACATCGGGTGAATAGCAGCTTCGGTGCTCAAAACACTACTGGGGGCGCCGGTCCGAAGCAAGGGGCCTGTTTCCAGGACCCGGTATAAACACATCCATGTGACCTGCTCTTGCGACTTCCTGTCGCAAAGCGTCCTGGAAACAGGCCCCTTACTCCGGACCAGCTTGTGCCACGCTGCAACGCAGAACTCCGAATAGCCGGAAAGAGTGACAAGCCGGATTACGCCGGTAAAAGCTCAGCAGATGGCATTCGGTATCGTGTGTACAAAACGTTGCTGGAATTTGTAGCTAGTTGCCGGCAAGCAGTTTCCGTTCGTCCAGGCCGATGCTGCGGGCGATGATCTCTTTCATGATTTCGGAGCTGCCGGCGTAAATGCGGGAAACGCGGGCATCGGTGAACATGTGGGAGATGCGGTATTCGCTCATGTAGCCTGAACCGCCGTGTAATTGCACACAGTTATCCATCACTTGCGATTCCAGTTCGCTGGAATACAGCTTGGCTTCAGCGGCCACCTCTGCGCTCAGTTCGCCCTGGTTATGGAGCAGAACACACTGGTCGACGAAAGTCTGCGTGACATCCAGCGCGGTGCGCATTTCGGCCATCTTGAAGCGGCTGTTCTGGAAGGCGCCGATCGGCCTGCCAAAGGCCTTGCGCTCCAGGATGTAGTCCATGGTCAGATCAAAAGCGACCTGGGCATGGGCCACTTCCTGTGCGGCGCTGATCAGGCGCTCCTCGGCCAGGTGGTGCATCAGGTTGTAGAAGCCTTTTTCCGGCTCGCCCAGCACGTTTTCTGCCGGTATACGGACGTTGTCGAAGAACAGTTCGGCCGTATCCTGGGTTTTGAGGCCCATTTTTTTTAGGTTGCGACCCCGGTTGAAGCCCTCCATGCCCTCTTCAACCAGGAA
Source organism: Gammaproteobacteria bacterium (assembly GCA_024279945.1). GTDB lineage: Bacteria > Pseudomonadota > Gammaproteobacteria > Xanthomonadales > SZUA-36 > JAJRRA01. Next base: position 39,072 of record JAJRRA010000037.1, on the reverse strand, counting down.
CAGGCCGATACCGTGTGGATTGTCCGGAACCGTGCGTGCGGCCACCACGAAGGCGCCGCCGTTGATACCGTTGGAAATAAAGGTCTTTGAGCCGTTCAGAACCCAGTGGTCACCATCCAGGACCGCCCGGGACTTTATCCCGGCAAGGTCGCTGCCGGCAGACGGTTCCGTCATGGCGATGCCGAGGATGGTTTCACCACTGATGCACTTGGGCAGCAGCCGGGCTTTGAGTTTCTCACTGCCGAGGCGGTCAATGTATGGCCCGACCAGGCGACTGTGCAGGGTGAGGAACAGGCCGATATCACCGTGGCGCATGATCTCCTCGATCATGATTTGCTCAAAGCGGAAATCCTCAATACCCAGGCCGCCATACTTCTCGTCGGCCCACATGCACAGCAGGCCCTGTTCACCGGCTTTGAGGAAAGCGGACGGGTCGCAAATCCCGTCCTCCCGCCATTGCTCGACATTGGGTTCAACTTCGGACTGCATGAAACGGCGCACCGAATCGCGGAACATCTCATGTTCTTCATTGAATATCAGGCGTTTCATAGTCAGTATTCCTCAGGAATTTTCGCTGTTCTCAATAAAAAGACAGGCTTTTCTCTGCCCGCTCACGCAGCCAGTCTGAAACAGCGAAGCGCGGTCCATAGACCTCTGCCATGCGGTCACATTCTGTAACGAAATCCTGGATGCCGATGGTGTCGACAAACGACAGTGTGCCACCGGTCCAGGGCGGGAAGCCCCAGCCGAATATGGAACCGATATCGCCATCTTCGGGGTGGGTAATAACGCCCTCCTCGAAGCAGCGGGTGGTTTCCAGAGCCTGGATGTACAACAGGCGCTTGATCAGCTCTTCAACCGGGGGCTGTTCGTCACTGGGAGGGAATTCATCGGCCAGTCCGGGCCACAGGTGCTTTTTCGCATCGGCGGGGTAGTCATAAAAACCGGCTCCGTAGCGTTTACCCTTACGGTCCAGGTCTTCTACCATCCGGCGTACAACCTCCTGCCCTTTGTCGGCAGGGTATTGTTTGCCCATGGCCTGCTCTGTTTCCTTGCCGATTTTATATGCCAGTTCCAGCGTGACTTCATCAACCACGGCCAGCGGACCGACCGGCAGGCCGGCCATCCTGGCGATGTTCTCGACCAGTGCCGGCTTGACGCCTTCGGCCAGCATGGTGATGCCTTCGTTGGTGGATGTGGAGAACACCCGGCTGGTGTAGAAGCCACGGCTGTCATTGACCACGATGGGTGTTTTTCGGATCTGCTGGATATAGTCCAGGCTGCGGGCAATGGCTTCATCCCCGGTTTCCTTACCCAGGATTATTTCCACCAGGGGCATTTTGTCGACCGGCGAGAAGAAATGGAGTCCGATAAACTGATCCGGGCGTTTTGAAGCTTTGGCCAGACCTGTAATAGGCAGCGTGGAGGTATTGCTGGCGAAAATACAGGACTCGGGCACCACGGCTTCTGTTTTTGCCGTCACATCCGCTTTCAGTTCCGTGCTTTCGAACACCGCTTCGATAACCAGATCGCAACCTTTCAGATCAGCATAATCCGTCGTTGGCTTGATCAGGCCGAGCAGGACTGCGGCTTTCGCTTCGGTGGAGTAGCCACGTTTAATAGCCTTTTTCAGCAGGCCTTCAGAATAGGCTTTGCCGTGCTTGGCATTGTCGATACTGGTATCGAGCAACACCACTTCCATACCGGCTTTTGCTGAAACATAGGCGATGCCTGCACCCATCATGCCGGCGCCGAGGATCCCCAGTTTGCTGACTTTCGATTTCTCAATCCCTTGAGGCCGGCGCACCAGTTTGTCAGCAGCACTCTTGTTGATGAACAGGGAGCGCATCATGTTGCGTGCCACCGATCCGGCCAGCAAGGTGCCAAAATACTGGGATTCGATATCAAGGCCGGTATCGATGGGTGTGATACAGCCTTCGTACACCGCTGACAGCGCCGCGAGAGGGGCCGGATAGTTGTTTTGGGTTTTACCCGTGATCAGGGATGTTCCGACCATGAAAGTCTGGGCGTTCTTCGGTGTCATCGCGCCGGCGCCGCCGGGTACTTTAAAGCCTTTTTTGTCCCAGGGTGCGATCGGGTCACCACTTTCCAGCAGCCACTGTTTTGCCCGTTCAACGACTTCTTGCGCAGGCGCCAGTTCGTGTACGATTCCCAGTTCCAGTGCCTTTTCCGGCCGGATGTTTTTGGCCTGGAGGATCAGGGGCAGGGCATCTGCCGTGCCAATCAGGCGCGGCAGACGCTGGGTGCCGCCTCCGCCGGGCAGCAGCCCGATGTTGACTTCCGGAAATCCGATCACAACGCCGGGCTCATTGGCCAGCACACGGTAATGGCAGGCCAGGCAGACTTCCAGGCCACCGCCCAGTGCCAGTCCGTTGATCGCCGCAGCGAAGGGTTTGCCGCAGGTTTCCAGTTTGCGCAATTGGCGGTTTAGTTCGCGACTGAACCCAGCGGCCTCGCTGGGGCTCAGACCACGGTCATGAACGGTTACCAATTCCTTAATATCGGCACCGGCGATGAAGGATTTTTTGCCAGAGGTCAGAACTGCTCCTTTCACAGCATCGTCGCTGGATACCCGGTCCGTCAGGGTTTCCAGGTCTTGCATGAATTCCGGTGCCAGCACATTCATGGATTTGCCGGGCAGGTCGATGGTCAGGATGGCGATTCCATCATTGCCAACTTCGTAGTGAATCGTATGGGTCATTTTGGTGGTCTCTTTAATGTCTGTTGAATGGCGTCTTCAGACGCGCTCAATAATCGTAGCGGTACCCATGCCGGCGCCGATGCACAAGGTCACCAGGGCAGTCGACAGGTCACGGCGTTCCAGTTCGTCCAGAACGGTTCCCAGGATCATGGCGCCGGTAGCGCCCAGCGGATGGCCCATGGCAATGGCACCGCCGTTGACGTTGATTTTTTCATGCGGAATATTCAGATCCTGCATGTACAGCATGACGACGGAGGTGAACGCTTCGTTCAATTCAAACAGGTCGATATCGGAAACACCCATGCCTGCACGTTTGAGTACTTTCTCAGTAGCCGGCACGGGGCCTGTCAGCATGATGGTGGGCTCGCTACCGATCGAAGAAAATCCACGAATCCGGGCGCGCGGCTTCAGGCCCATGCGCTGGCCTGCTTCCGCATTGCCAAGCAAAATTGCGGCGGCGCCATCGACGATACCACTGGAATTGGCGGCGGTGTGGACGTGTTCAATGGCCTCAACTTCGGGGTAGCGAAGCAGAGCAACCGCATCGAATCCACCTTGTTGGCCCGGAATGACAAAGGCCGGGTTGAGGCTGGCGAGACTTTCCAGGGTTGAATCCGGGCGCATGTGTTCGTCATGGTCCAGCACCACTTCACCGACATGGTTTTTGATCGGCAGGATTGAGTTGACAAAATAACCATTTTCCCAGGCGTGAGCAGCACGTTTCTGACTTTCCAGCGCATATTTGTCGATATCTTCACGGGAAAATCCATTCAAAGTTGCGATCAGATCTGCACCGATGCCCTGGGGCGTAAAGCCGAGCTTGGAGGCCACTTGCGGATCGGTGGGCCATGCGCCGCCATCCGAACCCATGGGTATACGGGACATGGACTCGACACCACCGCCGATGGTCACATCGGACTGGCCTGACATCACCTGGGCCGCGGCTGAATTGACGGCTTCAAGGCCAGAGGCACAAAACCGATTGAGCTGCTTGCCGGCAACGGTTTGTGCATAATCGGCATTCAGTACTGCCGTGCGGGCAATATTTGCGCCCTGTTCGCCGATCGGCATCACGCAGCCGAGTATTACGTCATCAACCAGTGCGGTGTCCAGCTCATTGCGGTCACGCAGGGAACTCAGCACCTGGCTGGCCAGGTTGGTAGGGGTGATGCTGTGCAGGGAACCGTTGGCCTTGCCGCGGCCCCTTGGGGAACGGACATGGTCGTAGATATAGGCTTCAGTCATTGCAATTCCTCGGTGGTAGTTTTGCGCTTAACAGGCGCAAGATGTTTTGTTTGAAATCTTTGTAGGCAGCACGAAGATCGATTTCCGGGGCAACCAGCCACTGGTTGTTGAGGCCGATCAAGGTGCCGTAAAACTGTTCGGCAATGCGGTCCGCATTGACATCCAGCCTGATTTCACCGGATTTCTGCCCCCCTTTCACCCAGGCGGCAACTGATTCCCGCTGAATTCGCATGAACTCGGCGACATTGGGTTTAAACTCTGAGGCGGGATCCAGTGCAGCACCCCATAATATATTCATGGCGCGAATATAATCGGGATGGCTAAGTACGTGTTCCAGATGGGAGTCGATGGCTGTGCTGAATGCCTGCAATCCCGTCTTGTCACCCAGGTTTTCAACCAGCTTTTCGGTCCACACGGCGGTCATTTGTCTGAGGACCGTTCGCAACAGGCCGGCTTTGGATCCGAAGTGGTGGCTTGCAAGCCCTCGGCTGTAGCCTGACCGCTCGCCGATAGCGACCAGCGTTGTGCCTTGTATACCCACTGAATTAAGCAGGTCGATCGCGGCCAGAACCATGCTGGATTCTGCCAGCGCGGTGCGCTCCGCCTGGGTACGGGGCTGGTCAGATTGTTCCATGGCAGAACGGGGCTGGGACATGTCCGGATAAATACTTGTTAGTGACAAGCAAGTTTATCAGAGCACGGTCTTAAGTCAATAGATTCATGGGTCCAGATCTTTGGGTGACCAGAGCCGGGGTCAGGTTCCCGAACCTGACCCTATTTTTACATTTTTACGGAAAGGTCATGGAACAGTGATTCTATGACCTCATCTTCCAGTACTGTTTCATGACGATACAGGTCGTGGTCAACGCCCATTTTGAGTCCGGCGCCGCTACCAAGGGCATCTTTCATATTGTCGTCCAATTCAAAACGAAGAAAATGCACGGCCGAGGTTTTTTTGTCTGTTGATCGTTCCAAATCTTCATTGGCGATGGCAAAGGATTTTTGGCCGTCACCCACTTGCAGCCAGATGTGGTTTTCAACGCCAACCAATTCACCCAGGCGTTTACGTCGCAGTTCCACATCCTCGAATTCCAACATGGCCGTGGCTTTGAGGTTGCTGCCATCGGGAATCAGGGGATTGTAGGTATCGAGTTCCTCCTGGATGGCATTGGCCTCGAAGATTCGCTCGATACGCAGCATTTCCTGCACCTGGTACTGGATGGTCAGGCGGTCTTCGAAATACAGCGACAGGTGGGGGCCGATGTTGACGCGGCGGTGTTTTTTGTGCGCCATAACGCGGTCGCGGAATCCGGCGCGTCGTTCTGCGTATTGCTCCAGGGAGAATAAATCCTCCCGCTTCAGTTTATCCATACCAGATGTTTCCTTTTACTCCACCGTCATCCCGGAGCGGCTTATTTCACCGTCATCCCGGACCGGCCGCAGGCCGCGTCCGGGATCCAGTAGCCTACCCCCTACGGTTCAAGGCCATAGGCCTTGCACAGCAAGGTCAGCGGATTTGTCTCGCCATGTTTCAGTTCCAGGTCGTCTGCAATCTGGCTGGCGGCCATCGGGCAATCGGAAACCAGGTAGTCGGCATTCATTTTCTTCACGCGGTTGATGACCGGGCGGGCAATTTTCTGGGATTTTTCATAGGTTCCGGCACGCACGCCGTAGGTACCATCGTGGCCGGAGCAGCGTTCGATGACCTGGATCTGTGTGTTGGGAACCAGCGCCAGTATATCCCTGGTTTTTGGGCCGATTTTTTGTACTCGCTGGTGGCATGGTACATGCCAGACAACGGTGCCCAGTGACTGTTTGAAGTCAATTTTCAGCAGACCCGCCTTGTGCCGGTGTACCAGGTATTCGAAAGGATCAAAAATATGCTGTTTTACTTTCTGTACGTTGGGGTCGTCCGGGAACATTAACGGCAGTTCCTGCTTGAACATCAGAACGCAGGACGGTATGGGGGCGACAATGTCCCAACCCTCATCGATCAGGTGCAGCAGTTCGGGAATATTGGTTTTTCGATACTTATCCACGGTTTCCAGGTCACCCTGTTCCAGTTTGGGCATGCCGCAGCATTCCTCTTTTCCGGTCAGGCGCACAGGGATGTCGTTGTGTTCAAAAATACGGATCAGATCCTGACCGATATCAGGTGTATTTACATTGCAGTAGCAGGTCGCGAACAGCGCAACCTTGCCACGGGTCGGGCCGGCAATCTGCGCTTCCAATGCTGCAGGCAGGCGGCATTTGTCACGGCGGCGCAGGGTATCGGAGTGGAATTCAGGCAGGTGCGCCCGGTGGTCCAGGTCCAGCAGCTTTTCCAGCACCTTGCGCACGCCGCTGCTGCGGTTGCTTGCATTGACCAGGTTGCTGATCACGGGAATGGTGGCAAGCTTGCCCTGAATTTTGGTGTTGCTGAGTAACTTGTGGCTGAGTTTGCGCTTACCGCTTTTGAACTGAATGGCCTTGGCGCGCAGCATTACATGCGGAAAATCCAGGTTCCATTCATGGGGCGGCACGTACGGGCACTTGGTCTGGTAGCACAGATCGCACATGAAACACTGGTCGACGACCTTCCAGTAATCTTCCTTCGTTACCCCGTCGATTTCGAAAGTTTCCGACTCATCCACGAGGTCGAAAAGCGTGGGGTAGGCATCGCACAGGGAAACGCAACGTCGGCAACCGTGGCAAATCCCAACAATCCGCTCCATTTCCGCCAGGACTTTTTCTTCCTGGTAGAAATCGGGATTCTGCCAGTCCAGTGGGTGGCGTGTTGGAGCTTCGAGACTGCCTTCCCGCATGGAACTTCCTCCCGTATCAGTCAATGCCGGCCATCATTGTGAAAAATGCGAAGCGTGCTTACTGGATCCCGGACGCGGCCTGAGGCCGGTCCGGGATGACGATGCAAATGGCCACAATCAGTCCAGGTCGTCCAGTGCTTTCTGAAAACGATTGGCATGAGAGCGCTCTGCCTTGGCCAGGGTTTCAAACCAGTCGGCAATTTCATCCAGGCCTTCTTCACGTGCAGTGCGCGCCATACCCGGGTACATATCGGTGTATTCGTGTGTTTCACCGGCAATGGCCGCGCGCAGATTGTCAGCAGTTCCGCCGATTGGCAGGCCCGTTGCCGGATCACCTGTTTCTTCCAGATATTCCAGATGACCATGTGCATGGCCGGTTTCTCCTTCAGCGGTAGAACGAAAGACAGTGGAAACATCGTTATAGCCTTCCACATCCGCGCGCTGGGCGAAGTACAGGTAACGGCGGTTGGCTTGTGATTCACCTGCGAAAGCATCTTTAAGGTTTTGTTCGGTCTTGGTGTCTTTGAGGGACATGATATTTTCTACCTCCGTAGATTAAGTGAAAAATTGAGCCGTGTGATAAAGAATAGCCCTGGATTGCCTATAGTTGAAATTGATTTTAATAATAAGACTGATAGATCATTTCAATAGATGGCGCCTTCGTGGATTGCAACTTGTTTCTATTCCTGATTCGCGGGAAACTGGCAACCCTGTCTTGATCAGGAAGAAATACGATGATTGCCAGGTATGGATCGATGGCGGTTTTCCTTCTGTTGGTTGTCCTCGCAGCAGCCATCGGAGGGAGTTTTGAAGCGGGTGAGTGGTATTACTCGATGAACAAGCCGTGGTGGACACCTCCTGCGTGGTTTATTGCCGGCACATGGGTGATTGTATATCTGACGATGGCGCTGGCCGCATGGCAAGTCTGGCTCACCGGGCACTACAGTCGCCTCGGCGCTTTGACCTGGTGGATGATTCAGTTGGTTCTGAATGTGGCCTGGTCGTGGCTGTTCTTTGGTCTGCACCGCTTGGGCTGGGCCTGGCTGGAGCTGAGTTTGCTGCTTGCCATCGTGGTGTTATGTATCCGGGCTTTCCGCCTGTTATCTAAATCCTCGGCTTACCTGATGGTGCCTTACCTGATCTGGCTCATTTTTTCCTGGGTGTTGAATCTGGTTACCTGGACCCTTAACGGTGGCATATTCAGCAAGGTGCTGCTGGGTTAGATGCGACTTAAAAGGGGGCGGGTTGAATAAGCGAAAGGTCATTCAACCCGACTCCTTTTAATTGATTGATACGGGAACTGAAGTGACTTTTCAGGTATTCTTGCTTGTTGCAATTCAAGCATTCGAGGTGTTTCCATAATGAAATTCAGCCCCACCCTGACACTGGCTGTGGTGATGGCGCTCGCCGCCACTGCGTGTTCCAAAACTGATTCTGATCCTGCTAACACAAATAGTGCTGCAGAAACCGGCAACAAGGAGATGGCCATCGTGACCCCCGTGAGCGAGAACCCGTTCTTCACCGAGAGCACGCTGTACTTCCACCTGCCACCTTTTGACCAGATAGAAGACAGCCACTATGCCCCGGCTTTTGAACGCGGCATGGAAGAGCACATTGCCCAGATCAATGCTATCGCCAACAACAGCGAAAGACCCACGTTCAAAAATACGCTGGTCGCCATGGAGCGATCCGGACAAATGCTGAACCGGGTGTCGAGCGTGTTTTTCTCGATGGCCTCTGCCAACACCAATGACACCATTGAAGCGCTACGTAGTGAGATGGCGCCGAAGCTTTCGGCCCACAGAGATGCCATTCTGTTGAATGGCCCGTTGTTTGATCGAATAAAGGTGCTGCATGAGCAACGCGACAGCCTGGAACTGGACCCTGAGTCCTACCGCCTGATCGACGAAACCTACAAGGATTTCGTCCGGGCTGGTGCTTTGCTGTCCGACAAAGATAAAGAGACACTCAAAGCAATGAATGCCGAATTGGCCAGCCTGCAGACCCAGTTCAGTCAGAATGTGTTGAATGAGGTGAATGCAAAGGCCATTGTGGTAGATTCTGTTGAGGAACTGGCTGGCTTCAGCGAAGGCCAGGTTGCTGCGGCCAGTGAGGCCGCCAAGGCTCGCGACCTGGAAGGAAAGTATGTGATTCCCCTGCTCAACACCAGTGGTCAGCCGGCTTTGTCTTCGCTGGAAAACCGCGCTTTGCGCGAGCGCATTCACAAAACTTCACTGTCCCGGGGCTTGAGTGGCGGTGAATTTGATAACCGGGAAACTCTGTCAAAGATTGTAAAAATCCGTGCGGAACGTGCGCAATTACTGGGCTATGAAAACCACGCGGCCTACAGTCTGGAAGACCAGACAGCCCGCACCACCGATGCCGTGAACAAGCGCCTGGCTACGCTGGCGCCACCGGCGGTCGCCAATGCCAGGCGCGAAGAGGCCGACCTGCAGGCGATGATAGATGCCGAAGGCGGTGATTTTAAGCTGGCTTCCTGGGACTGGGATTTCTACACAGAAAAGGTTCGCAAAGAGCGTTACGACTTTGACGAGTCACAGCTCAAGCCTTATCTGGAAATGAACAATGTGCTGGTAAACGGTGTGTTCTTTGCGGCAGAGCAGGTCTATGGCCTGACCTTCAAGGAACGTACGGACCTGCCTGTTTACCTCCCGGATGTGAAGGTTTGGGAAGTATTCGATTCAGATGGAACGACCCTGGCCCTGTTCATCCAGGACTACTACGCCCGCGAGTCCAAGCGTGGCGGTGCATGGATGAATGCCTATGTTTCGCAGTCCAGACTGATGGGAACCAAACCCGTTGTGGCTAATCACCTGAACGTGCCCAAGCCTCCAGAAGGCGAGCCGACCCTGCTCACCTGGGATGAGGTCACCACCATGTTCCATGAATTCGGCCATGCCCTGCACGGCATGTTTTCCAATGTGAATTATCCCTCGTTCGCCGGCACTTCCGTGCCGCGCGACTTTGTTGAGTATCCTTCACAGGTCAATGAGATGTGGGCGGACTGGCCGGAAGTACTGGCAAACTACGCGGTACATTATGAAACCGGAGAGGCGATGCCGCAGGAATTGCTGGATAAAGTGCTGGCCACGGCCAAGTTCAACCAGGGCTTTGCCACCACCGAGTACCTGGAGGCCTCTCTGCTGGACCAGGCCTGGCACCAGAAGATGGCTGAAGAACTGCCTGACGCCGATGGCGTGATTGAGTTCGAAGCCAATGCGCTGGAACAGGCGGGTGTGGCCATGGACACGGTTCCGCCACGCTACCGAAGCACTTACTTCTCGCACATCATCGGTGGATATTCGGCTGGCTATTACGCTTATATCTGGAGCGAGGTGCTGGATGCCGACACCGTTGAGTGGTTCAAGGAAAACGGCGGTATGTTACGTAAAAATGGTGATTATTTCCGTCAAACCCTGCTTTCCCGGGGCGGTGCTGAAGATGCCATGACCCTGTTTAAAAATTTCCGTGGCCGCGAGCCCGATATCCAGCCTTTGCTGGAACGCCGGGGTCTGACCGCCAACTGACAAACCAGAATGGTATATGTTTTAATCGCAGCTATATCCCTCAGTTTTGGTTTCCTGTTGATGTTTAAGTTCCATGCAACAGGTGATCCGAGTGATGATGCCACATAACCAGTACATGTACTTCGGCTATCCAAGACGCTGGGAAGATCAGCGGAGAGTTGGCTGGCTACGCGAGATCACTATGACTTATGACAAGCCAGTGAGACGCTCTATGCGGGCTAACCGACCAACTGTCCCAGTCGCCCGGTGAGAATGGCCAGGTAATTCCCCAGAGCGTACCCGATCATAGCCATCAGGATAGAGGCGGGGACCAGAGATTCGCGATGGTGCGCCGCGACGATGGGCGCGGAGGCTGCGCCACCAATATTCGCGGCTGAGGCAATGGCAAGCGTGTGTACATCTACGCGGAATATCCAGGCGCCGAACAGTACGAATGCACCGTGGATGGCGATCCAGACATAGGCCATGGCGACGAAGGCGCCCATGGTTTCCAGGCTGACGTCGCTCAGATCCATGGTGGCGCCAATACGTGCCACGTAGACGTAAATAATGGCCATGGCGATAGGTTGTGCTGCCGGAAGCTTGCGGGCTGGAGTTGTTGAGGCAATCAGGGCCAGTGTGGTGACCAGCAGGATCAGCCAGGTGCCGGCGCTGATTACGGTAGCACCGCCGATGGCCACTGGTGGCAGTATTTGTGACAGTTCCAGGGAAACCCAGGTAAAGCCGACAGCAATCAGAGCCAGGTAGAGCAGGTCGATCATAGTGGGCGCCGGTTCGCTGTGATCATACTCGGCTGCTGCCCGGTCCATCATCGCGATCCGGTCCGGTGAAACCCGCATCCAGCGGTTGAATCGCTCGGCAAATGCTTTTGAACCGAGTAGCAGGGGCAGCCAGATCAGGTAAACCATCTGGTCTGCAGCGGCGGCCATGGTCATGTGTTCCCCGCTGCCTTCCAGTGCCGCATGGGCTGCCGTCATGTTGCCGGTGCCGCCGATCCAACTTCCCGCCAGGGTTCCGAAGGTTTTCCAACTGTCCTCAGGCAGGGGAAACTGCAGCGGAAAACCTTGCGGAGTGCTTATTGACTGGCCCAGGGTATAGGCGAGGAAACCACCCAGCACTACACCGACGCTGCCGAGCAACATGACGAACACACCTTTACCCATGATGCGCACTGCACCGACCACATCCACCTTGATCAACATCAGGCAAATGAAGATGGGCAGACCATAGGAACGCAGGAAATCATATGCGGCATTATCAAACGGGATCAGGCCGGTATTGGACAGGACTACCGGTGTGGCGTAAATCCAGATCAGCGGGGGCAGGAAGTTAAAGATATTCCAGTTGCTTTTCTTTTCCAGCCAGAACCAGAAACTGACCACGGTGATGAGCAGGGCCATTACGCCGATGGGGGATTCAATCAGGGGACTTGTCATTTATTCTCTCTTCACGCAAATGATCCAACTCACGGCAGGCCAGTTCAAGCGCATCCAGGAACCGGGGTGTTGCACGGCTGATTTTATCGGCAGGGAGCAGGAACAGCGCACCCCGTTTCACGGCTTGCATACCTGGCCACTCCCACCAGAGGGCGAGGGGGTTTGGCTCATTGTTCTGCGAGGGGGCGAACAGGGCTGCCGGGTTGGCCACAATGACAGATTCATATGTGACCTGGAATGCGAGGCCGGGCAGGGCGCTAAAAATATTGTGTCCTCCGCACAGGCGGAGTCCCTGGCTGATCAAATGCTTGCCATTGATGGTATACAGGGGTTTTGCATCGACCTGGTAAAAGTAATCCAGCACTTGCCGGGATGCGTAACGCTTGGAAAGCTGATTCAGTCTGCGCTGAAAATTCGCAGCGGCCAGGCCGGCAGCCTGTATCTGGCCGCTGGCATCACCGATGGCCTGTATGACCTCAGCGATTTCACCGGGTTGACGGATTTCTATGGACCAGACAGGAATCCCCAGTGAAACGATCTGCTTGATGGCCTGGTGCGGGTTGCCCGAATCCCAGGCGATCACCAGGTCGGGTGACAGCGCCAGCACGCGCTCTATATCGATGCGAAAGGCGTCACCGACGCGGGGGAGCTTTGCAGCCGCTTGTGGATACTCACTGTATTCGACCGTTGCAATCAGCTTGTTTCCCGCGCCGGCGGCAAACACCAGTTCCGCCAGATGTGGAGAAAGCGTGACCAGGCGTTTGGCGGGTGCATTCAGTTCCAGGCTGGAACCGTCTGCCTGTGGCAGCCTGATTCCGGCGAAACAGTGGATGGAAAATAGCAGCAGAATGACACATGCAAAACTGGATCGCACTGCGGGAATATTGTGAAACGGGTTATGCCTGTGAATGTTCAGGTGATAACGCCGATCAGCAGTAGCAGCGCCAGTGCGGTCATACACACACCCAGTACGCGCCAGGCAAGGTCCATCGCCTGTTGCAGACAGATAAACGGCCCCTCAAGTTGATCAGCGTACCCATCCCGGGCAGCGTGACCGGTTAATACAATGCTGCGGGCACTGGCCAGGAGGAATCCGTTATTGCCATCAAACAGGCCGTGGCCCTGTTCATTGTGATACTGCTTCCAGGCCACATAAACCGAGTCGAAATCGGTTGCAATGGCCAGCGAAAGGGTAGTGAGTTGTGCAGCCGGCCAGTCCATGATTTGTTGTAAGCGGATGAAAAGGCTTTTCTGGCCTTCGGCTAACGGGTAATCTTCGTTCACCAGCCAGTCAACCATGCGGTAGAGAAATGCACCGGTGATGCCCAGTACCGCAAACCAGAAAATAATACCGAACCAGCGGCGTAGTGCTTCGCGGAACACGGCCTCCACGGCCAGTGACTTACAGGCGCTTTCATCTTCAGGTATGGCTGTGCCGATGAATTTTTCGAGTCGTGTTCGCCGGGTTTCATCGTCTTCCGCATCAATAATGCCTGCAACTTCGGTGTCCAGGTCTTCCGGCCCATAAGTATAGATCAGGATAGCGGTAGCCAGCAGGAAAGTGCCGGTGGTGCCCAGTGCGGAATATAGCGTCTGATTAATGAGTAAAAGCAGCAATATCGGGCCGCCCGTGATGAGCAGGAAGCCGAGTATGTCCTGCCATCCCGGCAATCTGGAAAAGGCGTCATTGCTGAAATTGATCCAGGATTTCAGCCACTGGTTGTTGCGACATTTGCCGAGTTCGCGGATAAAGTGGCACAGTGCAAATGCAAGCAGAATGGCAATAATCGTCATTCGTTGATTTCCTTCGCGGTCGCCGGTCGTGCCGGCGATGTGGGTCACGTGCAGATGATTCTAGCAAAGGCGGGGCGAGTCCGTATACAAACAAACTGCTGGAATTGCTGGTTGATAAAAATTGGCGGGGGGGAGGTATTGGCTGCCTGTCTTCAGGACGCGCTCGAGACGTCCTTGTGCGCTCATCATCTGCTCCCGGCAGATGAAGGTCCTGAAAACAGGCAGCCAATACCTCTTGCGGGTCAATATACTTGGATGAGGTCGCTGACTCCTGGCGGAGTTCAGGAAGGATAAATCAGCGGCGCTTCAGGCCGCGGGCTTTTCTGACCAGTTGCTCCAGGTCTTTGCCGCATTGCTTGTGGTACCAGTCAGCGAGCAGGCGGAATGCAATCGAGACGGGGGGGGACAAGCGCAGGGAATCTTCCATGACCGCGGCATTGAGTTCGTCTACGGTGTACCACCGCAGTTCCTCCAGTTCATCACCAACAGCACAATCACGGCTGTCCGCCTCGGCATAGAAACCGCACATGGATGAAGCAGGAAATGGCCACGGTTGAGATGACACATAACGGAGTTTACTCAGCCGGACCTGTGCTTCTTCATAGACTTCTCTGACCACGGCATCTTCCAGGCTCTCGCCGGGCTCAACAAAACCGGCCAGGGTGGAGAAATGTTTGGGCGGCCAGTGGGCATTGCGACCCAGCAGGCAGGCGTTTCCGTGTGTAATCAACACGATGATGGCTGGATCAATGCGGGGAAAAGTTTGCCTGGCGCACTCTTCATTGATGCAAACCAGTTTATGGCCGGAAGATTGCAGGCGGTTGGGGCTGCCGCAGACACCACAAAAAATATGCCGGTGCTGCCAGTAATGCAGCGCCTTTGCGTAGGCCAGCACACCTGCATGTTTGGCGTCCATGTCCATGGTCGCACGGCGCAGATCGATGAATTGTGCTTCGGGATGCCTGGCCAGGACTTCCTCACGCTGGCTGTCGTTGATGGAAACCGCAAAGAAATAGCGTTTGCCGTCCGTGCCAAGCAGGGTGGGGGGCTGGATGGCATCCAGATGATTGAGCTCACCCGGTTTCAGGTAGATAGCTACCTGGCCTTCATCGGATACGGCCAGCAGGCTGCGACTGTGCCACAAGGGTACAAATCTTGCCGCATCAGAGTTCTGTGCAGCCGCTACCCATTCTGGGTTTTCGCGGTACTCAACCAGGCGGTCAAGGCGGACGGAAGTGAAACGGTTGCGGTGTGATCGCGTGATGCGGTCAATACTGAGGTCAGCCTGCACCATTACTCAGACGGAAAAAGAGGAACCACAACCACAGGTAGTGGAAGCATTGGGGTTACGGATAACAAACTGCGCACCCTGCAGGCTTTCCGAATAATCAACTTCGGCTCCCATCAGGTACTGGAAACTCAGGGGGTCGATCAGCAGTGTGACACCATCGTTGTTGACTGCGATGTCATCATCTGAGCGCTCTTCATCAAATGAAAAACCATATTGGAACCCCGAGCAACCCCCGCCGCTTATGTAGACCCGCAGATTCAGGTTCGGATTGGCCTCTTCCATAATCAGTTCCTGCACTTTTCGGGCAGCGGCGCTGGTAAAAACGATGCCGGGGGGCATAGCGGCGTTTCCGTTAACTTCGATGTCGCTTACTTTGTCCATTGAGTCCGTTTTGATCTATCCTTCACAGGTTCCATACTATGGTGGCTTTTTGCCCGCAAATCAATCCTGGGGAAATAAACCCTACTTGCTTGCCTGTCCCTGATTTTCCCACGGTCCAGCGACCAACCCGGCCCAGTCAAAGACATGGACTACCGGTTTGCGCTGGCCTTCCACCTCAAGCATTACCCGCAAACGCGTGGGACTGAACTCCTGCGGTATGGCCAGGTAACCATCCACTTGCTGGAAGTATTTGAAGCGGAATTGAGGTTCGGGTGTTGAACCGTCTGAAACCTGTGTCCAGTTAAAGGTGACCGGCTGATCATCAAGCGTGCCCTCGACATTGATGCGCACACGCCCGGTGATCACAGATGCCCGGCGGATATTCTGAGTCAGGGTCAAGATAAATCGGAATACCCGATCCGAGTCGGTTGGGGTGAGTTCCGCCGCATACACGGCCAGTCCAGTCTGCCTGCCGCTGGTGCCAGCCAGCCTGCGGTAAAAATCAAGCTCTGACTGCACGCGGTTGCGTTCGGCCTGGTTTTGGTTTTCCGCTGATCTCAACAGGCGATTAGCGGTGCGGAAGACTTCGGCTTCACGCTCTACTATGGTGAGTTGGGCCTGGAGGTGCTTGTATCGCTCGGACAGGGACGCAAGATCCTTCTCCAGAAAAGCCACCCGTTCCTTTAGCTGGTTTGATTCCGATACGACCAGAGAGCTTGCCAGTTGATAGACGATGAACATCAGGGCCGAGCCCAACACGATCGCCAGCACCAACATTTCAGTCGGACCGTTTCGGTTCAAGCCTGGTTTGGAGTGACGAAAAGCGATGATCAGAAACTCCTGGTCTTGATCAGGCCTGATAATTTTTGAACGGAGTGAGCCAGTCCCTGGATTGATCGGCTATGACGAGGAATTCCGGGTTGAGCAGGGATTCCTTGCGGTTGTACTGGAGAGGCTCTCCGTCCAGGGTGATGATTTGGCCACCGGCCGCGTTGACTACTGCATGGGCGGCAGCCGTATCCCATTCAGAAGTAGGCCCCAGCCTGGGGTAAAAATCCGCTTTTCCTTCGGCCAGCAGACAGAATTTCAGTGAACTGCCCATGCTGACCAACTCGTAGTCGCCGATGGCGGCCAGGTGTTGCAGAAGTTTTGGGTTGGCATGAGAGCGGCTTCCGATCACCACTGCCGGGCTGGCACAGGGTTGGCGGACCTCAATAGGCACTGCTGCCTGGCCTGGATTCTGACGGATTGCACCCCGTTCTTTGATACCGGTGTAGATGATGCCACTGACGGGAACGTATACCACACCAAAGACGGGAACGTGGTTGCTGATTAAAGCGATATTGACCGTGAATTCGCCGTTACGGTTGACGAACTCCCGGGTGCCATCGAGCGGATCGATCAGCCAGTATTGTTTCCATCGGGAGCGGGTCGCAAAATCAATTTCGGCAGATTCTTCCGACAGCAGCGGAGTATCCGGTGTCAGCGCAGTGAGGGCATCGCAGATAATGTTGTGACTGGCCAGGTCTGCCTGGGTCAGGGGTGAATCGTCTTTCTTCTGCGTGACCGAAAAATCCTGTTGGTAAACATCAAGGATTGCCTGCCCGGCCTGACGGCTGATTTCCCGGATATCGGCTGCGATGGTTTCCAGTTCATTGGTGCCTATCATGAATTCTCTGCGCTCATAAAGTCACGGGCAATGTACAGCGCGGCGATGGTTCGACCTTCGGTACAGTCCTTGCGTGCAGTCAGTGTTGTCAGGTCTGCAATGGGCCAGGGAACGACTTCCAGTTCCTCCGGTTCATCGCCCTCCAGTTTTTCCGGGTACAGGTCACGGGCCAGCACGATGTGCGTGATGTGCGTCATGTATCCCGGAGCCAGACTCAGGGTAGTTAAAGTTTCCAGGTGCCTGGCGCCGAAACCAATTTCTTCTTTCATTTCCCGCTGTGCCGCTTCCAGCACGGTTTCCCCTTTCTCCATGCGGCCCTTGGGCAGGCCGATTTCATACTGGTGAAGCCCGGCGGCATATTCGCGCACCAGCAGCACGGTGTTTGCATCCTTCATCGGCACGA
Organism: Gammaproteobacteria bacterium; assembly: GCA_024279945.1. Classification (GTDB taxonomy): domain Bacteria; phylum Pseudomonadota; class Gammaproteobacteria; order Xanthomonadales; family SZUA-36; genus JAJRRA01. Next base: position 21,779 of record JAJRRA010000037.1, on the reverse strand, counting down.
TGATCACAGCGCCCAGCCCGTGGGGATTCATCCTCTGGTAGGTGCGCCGTTCTCCGTTGGAGAACTCCAGGTCCAATTCCTGGATCTTGAACCGGTCACCGGGCGCGCGCCAGCGACTGTCCAGAATTTTCGGAAGGCTTGGGGCGCTGGGTTTCCTAGTCATTCAATATTTCCAAAAGCAGTGGATGCAGCCCCGGTGAAGCAGCCAGAACCGAAGTGGTGTCCAGGCCGATCGGTCGGCCCTGCAGGTCGGTGAACAGGCCACCGGCTTCCGTGACGATTACATACAGCGCGGCGATGTCCAGGATATTGACATCGGATTCAATGACCGCATCCACTTGACCGGCAGCCAGTCGGTGGTAGTGATAGTAGTCGCCATAGCCACGTATCCGGTTTACTTCAGCGGTGATTCTGCCCAGGTTGGCCCACTTGTCCGAGCGGGCGAGGGTTCGCAAATTGCCCGTGGAGACAGAGGCATCCGCCAGCGTGGAAATATCGCGAACCTGTAGCGCTACACCGTCCAGTTCCGCTCCGCTTCCGCGCACCGCCCAGGCCAGTTCACCCTGGGCCGGTGCAGATGAGACGCCCAGCACCAGTTCGCCCCGGTGCATCAGGGCAATCTGGGTAGAAAACATGCCGTAGCCACCAACAAAACTCTTGGTGCCGTCAATGGGATCGACCAGCCACAGGTAGTCTGCATCCGCCTGTTTCTTGCCGCTCTCTTCGCCATAGAACCCATGATCCGGAAATGCATCGAGCAGAATTCCACTGATGATTTCTTCCGCCCTGCGGTCTGCCACCGTAACCGGTGTCTGGTCGGCTTTGAGCTCTATTTTAAAATCCCCGCGGTAGTAACACATGATGTCTTCAGCCGCAGATTTTGCTGCTGTAAGGGCCGTCTGTAGAAATGTTTTCATTGTTGTATTGTTCCTGACAGCGTAATGTGCAGGCTTCCGTCCGGTTGGATTTGACCCAATCGTGCGAGTTTTTCAATCACATAGCGCTTCTTTTCAGTGACATGCAGAATCAATAATACCTCGTAGCGACCTTGTGTCAGCCTGGCTTCACCTTCGAGCATAATGTTTCTGACTTGGGTTGAGTGGAAGTATACCTGTGTTGCGCCGTCAGCCCATTCAATAGTGACGACAATGTCTCCCAGTTTCTCGTCAAATAGCCCGGTAAAAGCGGCATCGTTCCATTGAATGGTTCCTGCCGCCAGCCCGCGAGGCCCCCATTCGAGTTCTACGTAGTCAAGGTTTACAAGCAGGTTTCCATCAAGGAAAAGAAGGGGAATTTTCTTACTCAGATCCACCCATCCGGCAGGAACTTCCCCCTGGATGTAACGCAGGCGCCGGAGGGAATCACGTTCGAAATCAGCCAGCAGGGACAAGTGGTAGTCCAGACCGTTGCCTTCAAAGTGCCAGGTGGTGAAAGGAGGGGAAGCCTGGCTCAGTTCCATGAAATCCCATTGGATATCACCCAGCAAAATATCACGCCACTTGACATCGTAAGCCATCCCTTTCCATACGGTACCTGATACACGGGCATACTGGATGTCCGGATGCGGCTGAGTGGCGCGAGTGATGAGCCACTTGGCGGGTGCTTGCCAGGTTACGACCACGGCCAGCAGCAGGATTACTCCGAGTACAACGATCAGTTTTAACAGGAATTTTATCATCACGTCAATCGTCGAGGTGGGTTATGGGAAGTGCGCCGTAGGTCGCGTGGGTGATTAGGTGAGTCAGGCGATCCAGGTCAGGGATGATGGCATCCTGTCCTTCCAGTTTGATGCGGCTGAATACCCCCAGTGATTTGTTCTTGTCACCCGTTTTTTCCAGATCGAATTCTTTGATGCTGGTCATGCGTGGCAGATCGCCAAGCAGAACACCCATGTAGGGCACGCGGCCTGATTCGGAAAGTGACTTGATGATCATGATCTTCGACCGGGACGAAATTTTTCCCGGATCGCCGCCATTGATCAATGCAAAAAAGCTGAAAACGGGTACCTGTCTGTCTTCCCATTCGATCTGACCGATCAGCCACGACGGTGCATCGGCCAGGGGAGAAGGTTGTTGAAAATCCACAACTTTAGCCAGTACATTGGTGGGTAGTAGCAGGATATCTTCTTCCGTTGGTGCAAGCATGCAATGTATGATCGGGCTTTTGCCGGCCTTCCGCAGCACTTTCCTGGCCGTCTTTCTGCCGGATATCTTTTTTCTTCCCGAGCGGGTGTCGGAGGTATGTTCCGCCACGGCGACTACTTTCCTCTTTCTCTTCAGGAGCTTCTTTGCTACTTTCTTTTTTGCCATGTCAGTCGGATCTCCGCATGACAAGTTCCATGTCCAGCATTTGGCCGACTCGTGCGACCAGGTCAGCTTCCTGGTAGGGCTTGGTCAGGTAAGCATCGGCGCCGGAATCCCTGGCTTTTTTTCGGTGTTTTTGTCCCGAGCGTGAGGTGATCATTACAATGGGAACGTGGCGCAAGCGGGCATCGGAACGGATATGCTGGGCCAACTCATAACCGTCCATGCGCGGCATTTCGATGTCCAGCAACATCAGGTAGGGGATCCGTTCATGTAGTTTTTCGATGGCATCGATGCCATCGAGGGCTGTCATTACTTCGATGGAATGATTTTCCAGCACCCGGGATGTCACCTTGCGCATGGTGATGGAGTCATCTACCACCATCACCAGAGGCTGGCGCGCCTGTTTCCTGGGGGTAACCAGCGCCTTGACCGGTTCAATGGCCTGTTCCAGTCCACGGCGGATCAGTGGCCCCATGTCGAGAATGATGATAACCCTGCCATCAGCGGCAATGGTGCCGCCAAGGATGCCCGGAATACTGCTGATTTGCGGACCGACCGGTTTGACCACAACTTCCTGGTGGCCCTGCAGCCCACCAACCCGGAAAGCAGCCTTGCTTTCGCCGCTTCGAATCATCAGCAGGGAAACATTCTCACTGTCCAGGGGCAATGGGGGCACATCCAGCAGAGGTTCCAGTTCCAGCAAAGGGAACTGCTCACCGGCAAATTCATACAGGGGTGATTCGCTGCGAGCCAGCGCAACATATTCCGATGGCGTCATGCGGGCTACGCCGGCCACGCTGTTCAATGGAATATGGAATGGCCGGTCATCGATGGTCACGCCGATGGTTTGCATTACGGCGAGACTGAAGGGTATGCGGATCGTGAAGCGGCTGCCAACGCCAGGCTCGGTATCGATTTCCATCGATCCGCCAATTTGTTTGATTTCGTTGTTGACAACGTCCATGCCAACGCCGCGTCCGGAGAGGCCCGTCACTTTATCGGCAGTTGAAAAGCCACTTTCACGAATGAATTCAATGATCCTGCGGGAGTCAAGTTGGTCATTCTTATCAATCATGCCGCGCTGGATTGCACGCTTTCGGACGGCATCAAGATCGATGCCTGCACCGTCATCCTGGACCCGGACGACAAACTCCGTGGCTTCTGCCTCCACGGTCACCGTAATCTGACCTTCTTCAGGCTTCTTGTGTTTGCGCCGTACTTTGGGCTTTTCAATACCGTGGGCAACTGCGTTGCGCAACATATGTTCCAGAGGTGCCGTGATCCGCTCGAGCACATTGCGGTCCAACTGGTCACTAGAGCCTGCCATGCGCAACTGCAGGCGGGCCTTTTTGCCGGTTTCAGCGGCGGCGGAGCGTACTACCCGCCGCAGGCGCGGCGCGGCGCTGCCGAATGGCGTCATGCGCGTATGCATCAGGCCTTCCTGCAGGTCGGCACTGACGCGGGACTGCTGGGTCAGCAGGCTTTCAGCCTGGCGAACGGAATCACCCAGCATATCCTGCAGGCTGAGCAAGTCATTGACGGATTCGGTTAGCGAACGGGATAACTGCTGCATGTTTGAGAATCGGTCCAGTTCCAGCGGATCGAATTCGGAGGAGCCTTGTGTCGATGCACGCTGATAACGCGACATCATCTGCGCTTCGGTTTCAATTTCCAGCTTGCGCAGCTGGTCCTTCAGGCGTGCGACCGTCGCATCCACTTCCTTCAGATTAGTGCTCACTGAACTCAGCTGTTGCTCCAGTCGCGAACGGTAAATGCTGATTTCTCCGGCATAGTTGACCAGCGAGTCCATCAGCTCAGCCGCTACGCGAATCTGGGCCTGACTTGCACCGTCATCGCTGCGATCTGTTGTGGCTGCGGGCCGGTCCTGGATCTCCAGAAATTCACGCTCAGGTTCTTGCAGGCTGTCAATTTTTTCCGGCTTGTGGGTAATGGGTTTGTGCGTGATAGTCGGCGCTTTCGGTTCGTGTTGCTGGATTTTCTGCTCGTCTGGCGATGGTGCGGTTGTAGTCTGTTCCGTAGAAGGCTCAAAAGCGGTCACGTCGGGCCGTTCATCCTGATCGATTTGTTCTTTTTCAGGCTGATCTTCGCTTCCCGCCTTGCTCAGCGGCGGGACGGAGAGCAAGGCAACCTGCTGTTCAAAACGGGTCAGGGCGCTACCGTCCTGGGGCAGGTATCCCGATTGCAGTTGTTCGACCCAGATATTCAGGCGGTCGCAACCCTCTTCGAGTGCCTGTACGGCTGCAACGGTGGCCTGCATGCGGTTGGCCGCGATACGCTCGAGCAGGGTTTCCATGGAGTGACTCAGGTTGCCCAGCGTGTCGAGACCAGCCATCCTGGCGCCACCTTTGAAGGTATGTATTTCACGTTGCAGGTTCTGCACCAGTTTTTGGTCGGACAGTTTGTCCCGCCAGGTATTGAGCAAGGTGTCGCAACGTTCCAGAATTTCGCTTGCTTCTTCCAGGAAGATCGAGAGAATACTGCCGTCTTCAACTGACACAGTCGCGGCAGGCGCAACCGACTCCTGCGGAATATCGGTAGCTTTGACTATGGGTTCTTCCGCCATGGCCTGTCCTGCAGCAGCCATTCTGAAGGTTTCAGCGAGCTTTTCTTCATACTCTGAAAGCCCGGCAAGCTGGGCAAGTAACTGCTGGTCTTCCAGCGGATAAGTCGCTTCGTTCCTGCCTTGCAGGATGGCAAGGCGTTGGTGGAAGCGGTGGAGACAGGCCTGCATGGCGCCGGTGGCGCCGGTGGTGACGGGGGCATCACTTTTCCGGCGCTTGTCCAAATAGGTCTCGAGGCTGCGAGCAAGGTCTGCTTCCTGGCCGAGTGGCACCATAGCCAGGGTTCCGGCAAGTGTGTGGACAGACCGGATCAGCTCAGCGCTGACTTCCTGGTCGGACCCCGACGCCAGCCCGGAAACGAATGGTTCCAACTCGGCGAGATACTGCTGCACCTCGCCCACGATGATCTGGAGCAAGGCAGGATCGACAAAGGGTTTTGATGATGAGCCTTCGACAATGGCAGATTTTCTGTGGATTCTTTTGGCTCTTTTGGCTCTCGCGGTGCAGGTTTCTCCAGAACCGGGGTCACCAGTTCGGCCGTGGAGCCGGTTCCTGCTCCCGGAATATCCAGGACCAGCGCCAGCAGGCTGTCGGGAATAGCCCCCTCCAGCGAGCTCACGTGCGGTTCATTGCCGCTGGTCAACTGTCGTGCGAAACCGGCCAGACTCTCGATGCCGACCGTGGTCAAATTGCTGGGTTCACCCAGCAGCCTGGCTTTCATCTCATCAAGTGCGCCAATGGCCAGCCTGACGGCATGGCCAATGGATGTATGGTAGTGAATCCTGTTGTCCAGCACGCTGTTGAACAGTTCCTCAATGCGCCATGAGAAGTCGCCAATCTCCATTGCACCGATCATGCGGCCACTGCCCTTGAGCGTGTGGAAGCCTCGCCTGAGTTCGCCTGCGGCTTTGTTGTCCTGGCTGTTTTCCAGCCAGGAGTGAAGGTTTTGCCGGAGTTGGGCGACCACGGTGTCGAACTCCTCGAGGAAGATTTCAAGCATGGTAGAGTCGATATCCGGCACACTGGTGCGTGGCGTTTTAGGCGGTGTAACAACCGGTTTTAGTGGCTTGATATCATCCGGGACAACCGCCGCCTCAGTTTTCACGCCGCCATCGGCATTAGCTTTCGACAGGCCCTCGAGTCTGGAACGCATTACCTCGAGATAGCGCCGGCTGTCGGTTTGCTCATCACGGCAGCCGGTAAGATACAATTCCAGCGCGGCGACCGCATCGGTGAGTGGCTCCAATTGGCTTTCGGGGCCAGCCTCATCATCGGGCGCGGCAGTCAGTTCGACGGTCAGTGCCCGTTCCAGTTTTTCGGTCAGTTCAGCAACTTCAGCTTGTGATGCAACCTCCAATGCGCCGGAGATGAGTTGTAATGAATGGGTAAAATTCGCCTGGGCATCTCCTTCAAGGCGTGCCCTTACGGCATCCTGGGTTTCATGCAGGCTGCGGACGCATTCATCCAGCATGCTGTTGATGATCAGTCTTTGTTCGTGAGCGGCAAGTTCGATAAATCCAGCGTTCTGATTCTCATCGACTGGTTCACCGAGCAACTGGATATGCGTATCCAGAATAGATTCAACCACCAGTAGCTTCTGCGCCAACGCCAGCAAGGGTGAATCAAGGTCCATATTGCTGACGCCGGTAGTTTCCTCCAGCGAAGTCAACAGGTCCTCAATTGCCTTGGCCGGCACGGGAAGGTTCAACATCTGGAGCGTATCACTCAATTGTTGCAGTGATGCCACGCTGTTGGCGCGCTCCTCTGAATCGACGCGGCCTGTGCGCAGTTCCATGTCCAGCGTATTTTTGACCTGCGCCAGTTCTTCGCGTATCGCCTCACCGATGGACTGGAACAGTTCTGCATCACGGCCGGTCACAGCCCCGCGCGCTCGCATCAGAGCATCGCGGTCCGGAATCAGTTCATCCAGCTTGAAACGTTCGCGTAAGTTGTCCGTAGCCTTGCTGCCGGGGCGGGCTTGAGCCGCATAGAACAACAGGGCTCGAGACAATGCAGTAATGGTGTCGTTGGTGGGGCCGTATTCACCATTTTCCGCCATTGCCTTGAGCGTTAGGTCCAGCCTGGCGAACAAGCGGCGCAGGGGCAGGTCATTGTCAATTGATCCGTCGCGCAGGCCTTCCATGCCCAGGCGGGCAATCCACCAAAGACGCCGCAGTTCGTTACGCCCAAGCCGAATGTAAAGCTTCTCGCATACGTCCTGAAGTGGGATCAATAACCTGTCTTTTGACTGTTCCTGCAACCAGCCCAACAGTGCACTCTGGTACTGGCCTCGGACCCGGCGCGCCCATGAGGTGAATTCAGTGTTTGCGATGGCATCTGCTTCGCATCCGCTCAACTCAGGAATGATCACATCGAGATCGGGCGCAAACAACGTGCCCTCTGATAGCAGCGTTTCGTCATAAGTAGCCCGTAATTCGTTGAGCGTGGGCAGTAGCAGGATGGGCAGGTCCTCGTGACCGGCCTGCAGACGATCAAGATAGGACGGCAGTACAATGACCGCGTCGGTCAAGGCGGCCAGAGATTCATGCTGGTTGGCACTGCCGTTATGCAGCATGTGACCTCCCACGGCGATCATTTCATCAGTCAGGATGCTGGCTCCCTCCTGCTCCATGGTCAGGAAGGTCAGGTTGAGGCGCTCAAGCTCATCCTGGACGGTTCGCAGGGGTTCGCGTTGTGAGGAGTCCTCTGCATAGGTTTCCAGGTTGTCGCGAATGGTTTCCAGGCAGGCATCAATGTCCTCACGAACCCAACTGATCGCTGAACTGGATCTTGAACCTTCGATCATCATTCTCGTGTCTCTATGTGTGCTGCCATATTGCTGTGCCTTCCAGTGAGGAGAGTCCCTGCAAGCGTTCTAAGCATCCTGCTTTGGTAGTTTGAAATCAGCTACTGATTCACTGAGTTTGCTGACCAGGTCAGCTAGTTGACCCATCGACTGGGCCGTGCGGTTAGTGCCCTCTGAAGTCTTGATCGAAATATCCCGAATTCCGGTCATTTGCCCAGCGACTTGCGTTGCTGTTTGTGATTGGGCCTGAGCTTCGCTTGAAATTTCTTCAATCAGGCGGGAAAGGTTCTTGGAAACGGATTCGATTTGTACCAGTGCTTCCCCGGCGTCTTCTGCTTTCCTGGCGCCGCTGACAACCTCCGAAGTCGTAGATTCCATAGAAATGACAGCCTCGGAAGTATCTGCCTGAATGTTCTTAACCAGTATTTCAATTCTTCGCGTTGCATTGGTGGCGCGCTCAGCCAGGCGCTGGACCTCATCCGCAACGACTGCGAAGCCTCGTCCGGCACCACCGGCCGAGGCTGACTGGATGGCTGCATTCAATGCCAGGATGTTGGTTTGCTCGGCAATTCCGTTGATCAGTTCAACAATATCACCGATTTCCTGTGAGGACTCCCCGAGGCGTTTGATCCGTTTTGATGTCTCCTGGATTTGGTTACGAATGGTATCCATGCCCCGGATGGTTTGCTGCACCATGTTTGATCCGTTATTGGCGATGGCCACCGATTTTTGAGCCACTTCGCTGGATTTGCGTGAACGTTCGGCCATCATGTCGAAAGATTCTGACATGTCATTGATGGTATCGGTGACTTCACGCACCTGCTCAGCCTGCTGACTGGAAGCGGATGCCAGTTTGCCTGTTATTTGCATGGTTCCGTGGGCTGATTCAGCCACGGTTTGTGCCGTAATATTGATGCCTGTTACCAGTTCACGAAGCTGCTCCACAGCGAAATTGATGGAGTCGGCGATGGCGCCGGTCATATCGTCCGTTACCGTCGCCTGCACGGTGAGATCACCATCAGCCAGTGAACTCATTTCGTCGAGAAGGCGCATGATTGCCTGCTGGTTTTTCTGGTTTTGCATTCCGGCATTGATCGCGCGGCGTCGCTCTGCAGCCAGGAAGGAGCGTACCAGCAGCGTGATGATCAGCAGGATGACAACCAGGCCCGCCGATCCCGCCCGTAAGGACGGCCAGATGCGGGAATCGGAGTGGTTGAGAATGCCGTCTGATATGTCCCGCGACAGTCTGAAAAGGTCATGACTGTCCAGAAAGATTTCATCTGCAGCGCCGCGTACGGCGAGGATATCGATTGAAGAATTGAGGATGACATTGATGCTGGGCCGGGCTTGTTTGAAAATCTGCTGAACCTGGCGCAGGGATTTCAGCGCACTGCTGCTGCGCACCGGAGTCACGTTAACGCTTTTGCTGCCCTGCAGAAGGGCACTGAGCACCTGTTCAAAGGAGTCGGTGTCGATTCTGAAATTGTCAGCGGCTTCTCCGGAACCGCTGCCCCCGCGGAGCATCTCCTTGAGGTGCCGCAGCATGCGGTCGGACAGCACCAGTTGGCGGCCTGCGATGAATACCTGTTGGGTTCCTGCGCCTTCCCGGGTGAGATCCCGCACTGCGCTGTCAGTAAGTGATTGAATTTGTGGTATGGCTTTCGTGAGTTCAGTGCTTGCCCTTACAAACTTCTGAATCATGGCCTCACGCTCAAGGATATTTTTCGCATTCGTGCTCATGCGGTTCCAGGTGTTGCTGAGTTTGCTCAGAGGGCTGGACAAGGAGGAGGATAGTGAAGGCAGAGATTTGTCTGCGTTCCCATGTCTGAGCGAGTTCATTGCGCTCGAAATCAAGTTCCTTGAGTCGCGAAGTTCCAGGAAGGCGCTGCTGCTTCCCTCCACTGCCTCAGACGCTGATTTGGCAATTTGTTGCGACTGCACCTGCAAATCAGTTGAAAGCCTGACCCATTCCTGTTCATGCTGGCTGTCTGTTGTAATAAGATAGAAATTAGCCGCAACAAACGCGAATAAAATTACCAGCAGGCCGACCAGTAGATAGAGTCCGCCAGATTCCCATATCCAGAGTCTGAATTTCGAGGTGGTCATTGTCTGCTGCATTTTGTCACCATCGAGGAAAAATCCTTTCTGCGGCGAACGGCCTTTTCTGCCTTGCGAATTAGCCCGCTGCGCCATTGAGAAACTCCGCTGTATTGAATAATTGATCGAGATCGAGTTCCTGCCAGGTCTCCGCACCGAAGCGGTGTTGCTTGTTAACGATGCCACGCAAGGAAGAGTTTTCGGGTAAGCGGGTGCTCACCGCATCACTGTCGAGGAAATGCCGCTGGCCAAATACCTCGTCAATCATCAGGCCAATGGGCACTTTATTGAGCTGGGTCGCCAGTAAACGGCTGCGCTGGGTCACTGCTGATCTCACGCCGGTCAGGAACCACAGCAGGTCAACCACCGTCATCAGAGAGCCTCTGACATTCGCCAGTCCGATTATCCAGGGTTTGGCCCCGGGTACGGGAGTTGAGGCGGGAATGGGAAGGATTTCATGAATATGGTCAATTCTGCATGCCAGCCTGGAATCCCCCAGTGCGAAAGTGACGCCGCTCCATTCCCGGGACGGACCGCTGTCGTGGCTGTTTCCAGGTGCAAAGGTTTCACTGCGCTTCTCGTATTCGATAAGCTTCGCAAATGCGGCAATGTTTCCATTTAATTTCATCTGTCCCTTTACTTTCCCTGTTTATGGACACGGATGTTGCCTGGCATGGGTTTGCCTATGGATCTGCCTATGGGTCAGAATTAGGCGGCTGCGTGCTGTTGCACCGCAGCGAGTAGTTCCTCTTTGGTAAACGGCTTGGTAAGGTAAAGGTCAGATCCGACAACGCGGCCACGAGCCTGGTCAAACAGACCGTCTTTACTGGTCAGCATGACCACAGGCGTGGATCGGTATTGAGAGTTGTTTTTGATGATGGCGCAGGTCTGGTATCCGTCCAGCCGCGGCATCATGATGTCAACAAAAATCAGATCGGGGTTGTGCCGTGCGACCTTGGAAAGCGCTTCAAAGCCATTTTCCGCTGTGACAACATCGTAGCCAGCAGTGGTGAGCATGCTTTCAGCGGAACGCCTGATGGTCGCGCTGTCATCGACTACCAGTATGCGCAGGCTGGCATCAGCTCCATCGCCGTTCATCACCCCTGAATTGTTTCTTGCGTGTTCTTCAGCCATAACTCCATCCTTAGAAAACTAATCCGGTTCAGGCGTATTTTGTGCGCCTGCTTGAACACAATCCAGCCCCATTATGAGAATCAGGATCATCTAGTCTACCACTTTCAGTCATAGATTCCAGAACTTACAATAGCTTATGAAATTAAGCTAAGATTCCAATTTGCGTTGTGCTCGGCTTCTTCGGGAGAGGAGACTGGTGCAATATGTAGTCTGGGGGTTGATAATGGGATTTTTCATCAAGGAAGGGTAATGGTCGACTCCAAACATAATACCGGCGGTAACATCAGGACCGGGGTTATCATGGATCCAATCTCGAGCATCAAGAGTTACAAGGACTCGACTTTCGCCATGCTGCTGGAAGCGCAAAGGCGCGGGCATGAGCTGCTGTATATGGAAACTGCAGACCTGTCGATCAAAGACGGGGCGGCCATGGGGCATATGCGGAAGCTCAGCATCAGGGATAATAGTGATGACTGGTTCACCCTGGGGGAGCGCACCCATGGGGAGCTTGCGGAACTGGACATCCTTTTGATGAGGAAGGACCCGCCCTTCAACATGGATTATGTCTATACGACCTATATCCTGGATCTTGCCGCAAATGCCGGCGTCCGGGTGGTCAACCATCCCCAGGCTTTGCGTGATGCCAATGAGAAGTGTTTTATCACGCAGTTCCCTCAGTGTTGCGTGCCGGCGCTGATCAGCCGATCCAGCGCTGAGATCAAGGCTTTTGTCATCCAGCACGGATTGTCTGTGGTCAAACCGCTGGATGGAATGGGTGGAGAGTCCATTTTCCAGGTCCGTCCACAAGACCCTAACCTCAATGTGATACTCGAGACCATAACGGACAAGGAGCGTGAACTGGTCATGGTGCAGCGATACATACCGGAGATCACCCAGGGAGATAAACGAATTCTGGTAGTTAATGGTGAGCCGGTTCCGTACGCACTGGCCAGAATACCGGGGGAGGGTGACTTCAGGGGTAATTTGGCAAAAGGCGGGACGGGAAAAGGGATTGCGCTGACCGATCGCGATTACTGGATCGTCAGTCAGGTTGCTCCGGAACTGAAATATCGCGGTATTGTATTTGCCGGGCTGGACGTGATCGGCGACTGGTTGACGGAAATCAATATCACCAGCCCGACTTGTATTCGTGAACTCGACCACGAATTCGGCTTGAATATCGCTGCCGATCTGTTCGATGCACTGGAGCAGGTAAGGCAGGGGTGAGTATGGACCGGCACCAGAACCACTCATGGCTGGAGGATCGTTTCAAATTATTCCTTGTACTGGCCACCGCTTTACACGCACTGGTTCTGCTCGGGGTCAATTTTGAGGTCGGCCTGAAATCATCGTCCCGCCTGGCAGACACCCTGGATGTCGTGCTGGTGAAGTGGCGGTCGGAAAATGCCCCGGAAGAGGCTGAATTCCTGGCCCAGGCATCACAGCAGGGTGGAGGTGATGTAGCCGAAAATTTACGCCCTGCGCAAGAAGTGAGCGGTGAACTGCCAATACCGGAGCAAGGCCAGGATGAGCAGCAGAGCAGCCTGGAATTGCCAATCCCCGAACAGGAAACACGTGAGATTGTGGCGCTGGAGGCTGAAACTGCAGAGGTGCTCGAGCAAACCCGTAGTGAACAGCCTGATACCGAACAGCCCAGTGCTGCGCACTTGATGCGGCAAAGCATGGAGATAGCCAGCCTGCAGCCCGAATTGAGTCGGCAGGCACAGTGGAAATCAAAACTGCCGCGACGTAAATTCATCTCCGCCCACACGCAGGAATATGAGTTTGCCAGCTATATGCGTGCCTGGGTGTCAAAGGTCGAGCGCGTTGGCAACATGAATTATCCCAGCGAACTGCGTCAGAAGAAACTTCACGGGGACTTGGTATTGACCGTGGGGATACGCAGGAACGGGACGGTCGAAAGTATTGATATCATGCGCAGTTCCGGTATCCGGGAAGTCGATCAGGCGGCTATAAGGATCGTACAAATGTGCGCGCCCTATGCACCTCTTCCCGACAATATTTCCGACCAGGTGGATATTCTCCACATCACCCGGACCTGGCGTTTTGAGACTGGCTTTGGGGTTGAATAGTCCGGGTCAGGTTTCTTCCGGGCCGATCCATTTCTTTACATGCGGGGCGCGATAATCCCGAAAACGGTCCAGCAGGGCGCTGGCCGATTGATCCATCATGATCATTGGGCGAAATTCCTGCTGCACGAATTGCTGATCAAATGCATGTTCCATGAAAGCAAAGAGCGGGTCGTAATAAGAAGCAATATTCAATAGACCACAGGGCTTCTCATGCAAGCCCAGTTGTGCCCAGGTCAAGACCTCAAAGATTTCCTCAATAGTTCCCCATCCCCCCGGTAGTGCAATGAATCCATCGGATAACTCCGCCATTTTGGCCTTGCGCTCGTGCATTGAATTCACCACGAACAACTCGTTCAGCCCCTGGTGTGCGACTTCCCTGGTGGCCAACACGTATGGAATCACGCCAAAAGCCTCACCACCTTTTTCCAGTACGGCGTCAGCAACCGCGCCCATTATGCCAATACCGGCGCCGCCGTAGACCAGGCCGATTCCGCGTGCGGCCAGTTCATGACCCAGGGCCCGGGCTGCAGCCCGATATTCAGGCAGGCGACCGGGGCTGGAACCACAGTAGACGCAGATTCGATTCAATTGAATTTTTCTCAATGCCTTATCATCCAGTCTTTTCGTTTGACGGGTATTTGAAAATAGTGTAACATATTGATTACTAGCAATAATATCTATCAGCAGGAAATTTTAGGAGAAAGCTTATTACCATTAGTCCAGGCGCTACTGTTCACCATCCCCACCACGGCATTGGTCAGGTTCAGTCCATCCGCAAGAGAAGTTTTTCAGGAGAAGAAAAAACAACGTTTGCGCAAGTATATTTCAAGCGTGACGGATTGACATTGATGATTCGTCAGCAGGATTTGGCGGATATCGTTCGTAATCCAATCAATGCCAGTGAAGCAAAAAAATTGCTTGATCATCTCGACAAATGGGATGGCAACGTGAGCAACAAGTGGAAGGTTCGCGCCAACGCCAATCAGATAGCCATGGAACGTGGTGACCCGTTTGATTATGCCGAAGTCTACAAGGGACTGAGCAGGTTGGAGGCGGAAGGAACACTGCGTGCTTCAGATCGGGCACACCTGAATCAGGCTCTGGATTTCCTGGTTGAGGAACTCGCCAATGCCCTGGGTAAAACGCCGGAGCAGGCCCGCCATCAGATAGCCGGCATTTAGGAATCTGCCAGGTTTAACTGATTGCAGCGGGTAGAATTCCCGTCAGACCGTAACAATCGCGTGCCACATCTCGAGCTTCCGTTCGACCGTCATGCCTGCATTTGCCGGGCTGGTAGAAGGCAGGCGATGCAGGGTGATTTCCGCCTGCCTGGCCTCCAGGCGGGGGAGAACATGCCTCCGGTAGACGGATTCAGCCTTGGTGCCGTTGAAGAACACGCGGTTAACGCCGGGATACTGCTTGAAAAACAGCCTGAAATCATTGGTCACCATACTACGCTCATCAATGTCTGAATCCAGACTGCTGTGGCGAGTGCAGGCCTGAAGCACGTCCCAGACCGCGAACCCTTTTTCGGTTAACTGCAGAGCCCGGCTCGTGTAATCCGTTGCAGTCAGGCCGAGAAGATGGCTCACAATGGGCCAGAAACTGTTACGCGAGTGTGCGTAATAGCGCTGCTGTGCGAGAGACTCACGGCTGGGCATGCTGCCGAGAATGAGTGTGTGTGCACCAGGCCGGCAGATCGGGGGAAATCCATGGATGTGTGGCATGGCAATTCAGCGCCTGTCAACAGGCCCGGTGTTATTCCCGCGTCAGGGTTAACAGCAGGGCCATCCGGGCGTACAGGCCGTTTTTGACCTGGTTGCGGATCAGCGATTGTGGGCTGTCAGCTACTTCAGATGAAATTTCTACACCCCGATTTATAGGGCCGGGGTGGAGCACGTGGCACCCCGGCTCAGTCAGCCCCAGTCTCCTGGCGGTCAGACCCCATTCACGGTGATAATCCTCCGCACCGGGTATGTCCAGACCGGTGATCCGTTCCTTCTGAATGCGTAACATCATGACGGCATTGGCGCCCTCGATTGCCGCATCCAGATTATCGAAAACCCGTGTTCCATCGGTGGTTGCATCGCCGGGCATAAATGCCGGCGGGCCGGCCAGACGGATTTCCCCCACGTCCAGCATTTTCAACAGTGTTATCACGGATCGCGCTACGCGCGAATGTCGAATGTCGCCGGCCATCACCAGTTTCAGTTGTTCGAAGCTGTCCACATGTTGCAGCAGTGTCACCGCATCGAGCAGCGCTTGCGTGGGATGTGCTGCAATGCCATCGCCTGCGTTGATCACGTGGATCCCGGGCTCTGCCAGGGTGGCCAGTTTGCGGGCATTTCCTTCCTCGGGGTGGCGCACGGCGATGCAATCGGGCCCCATCGCCTGAATGGTATAAAAAGTGTCGGTGAGCGTTTCACCTTTTTCTACCGAACTGCCAGTCGCGGTAACATTGATTACGTGCATGCCCAGGCGCTTGGCGGCAACCTCGAATGAAACTCGTGTGCGGGTGCTGGCCTCATAAAAAAGGTTGATCAGCATCTTCCCTTTACGCTTATTTTCAAACCGGGTGGGGTCGGATGAAATTTCCATCGTCAGATCGATCAGGTGTTCCAGTTGCGCGCGACTGCAGTGATCGATCTCGGTGAAATGATGCAGTGCCTCAGCCGTTTTGTAATCAGTCATTTTGTGATTCACCCCGTTTTAATCTGTCGTTTGCTGATGGTCGATCAGGAAATTCCCTGGCAGTAGTTTGCATCCAGTTTTCCAGGATGATCTGTGCCGCCATGGCATCAAGCTGGCGCGCGTGTTTCTTTTTCAGACTTCCCTGTGCCCTCAGCTCGGCAAAACGGCTTTCCGCCGCGCGCGAGCTGAGGCGTTCGTCAGCGTAACGGACATCCAGTGAGTAACGATTGTGAAGAGTGGCGCCAAACTTTCTTGCGCTACGGGACATATCGGTTTCATTGCCCTGTGCATCCAGTGGCAGGCCGACCAGCAGCAACGCCGGCTTCCACTCACGCACCAGGCGGTCGATGGCGGACCAGTTCGGCTCCTTGCCATGGCCGACGGTCTCCAGGCTGGTGGCCGTCAGGGTGGTAAATTGGCCCACTGCTACGCCAATACGCCGAAAACCAAAATCAAAACTGAGGGTATAACCGCGAATGATCGCGGTGTCAGGCATGACCACCTTCCGAGTGCAGGCGGTCCACCTTGATACCCAGGCGTCCCAGTGCACCATCGAAGCGCTGGGGCAGTGGCATGTCAAAAACGATGTCGCTGTCTGCCTTGACGGTTAACCATGCGTTTTCCCGCAATTCACCTTCGAGTTGGCCGCCACCCCAACCGGCATAACCCAGTGCGACAATGTATTTTTCCGGTCCTTTTCCCGCCGCGACAGCAGCCAATATGTCGCGCGAGGTAGTCACCATGATATCGGGTCCGACCGTCATGCTCGATTCGAAACCTTCGGTGGGAGAGTGGATCACAAACCCCCGGTCGGGGGCTACCGGTCCACCCTCCAGCACTTGCATTTCCCGGATGGAGTCATCACTGCAGTCGATGTGCAACTGGGAAAGAATTTCGCCCAGCGAGAAATCTGACAGGCGGTTGATCGTGATGCCGATGGCGCCGTCGTCATTGTGCTGGCACATAAGCGTGACACTGCCGGCAAAATGACCATCCACCATTCCCGGCATGGCAATCAATACCTGACGTTCGAGGTAGCCTGAAGTGGTTAAATCATCTTCTTTAGCCATGATATGGAGAGTGGGCATTTTCGGGCAGATTTTCAAGCGTTTTCTGCTAATTGACGGTGTTTTTCCATCGCTGGCGGGAGGCGCGACGAGTGAGTGGGGCAAGGATAGCCGGCAGGGCAACATTGCAACGGGTCAGCTTGCTACAATTAGCCGTCAAAACTGCATAAGCAGACTGGGTACATGAACCGTTCGTCAGGAGTAAAAGGGACCAGTAATAAAAGGGACGCAGGCAGGAGGGCCGTGCGCAGCTTTGTGTTGCGCGGTGGGCGGCTGACTGCGGGGCAGAGTCGGGCGCTGAGGGAGTTCTGGCCACAATTTGGTATTGACAAAAACGAATCACTGCTGGATTTGCGGACTCTTTTTGGCAACGACGCTCCGGTCATCATGGAAATCGGCTTTGGCAATGGGGACGCGACCTGGCAAATGGCGCAGGCCTGTCCAGACGAGAATTACCTGGGTGTGGAAGTCCACCAGCCAGGTGTTGGTCACCTGCTGCTGAAAATGAAAGAATATGGAATAACGAATATCCGCATTGCCAACGATGACGCCGTTGAATTTATACGCGCACGGGTGCCGGAGGAATCACTGGCCGGCGTGCGGATTTATTTCCCCGATCCCTGGCCAAAGAAACGGCATTACAAAAGACGGCTCATCCAGCCCGCTTTCATCAAACTGCTGGCCTCAAGAATGCGCTTGGGTGCCCTGTTGCACCTGGCAACAGACTGGGAGGCATATGCGGAACACATGTTGGAAGCCATGAAGTCATCAAATGACTTTGTTAATCTGTCCCCCTCCGGAGACTTCTGTGAGCAACCGGACTGGCGGCCGCAGACCAAGTACGAAAAACGCGGTGAATGCCTCGGGCACCGGGTCAGGGACCTGCTTTTCAAGAAGATTTGATTAGCTCACCAATTCTTGATTGAACGTTAAGCAATGGTTTCAACGCTGCGCTCGCGTTACGATAGCCGGGCAGATATTTATCAGGATAACCAATACAGAGTACAAAATGGAATCCGGCTTAACACTTACTAGCGACATGATGCTGGTGCTATTCGTGCTGACGGTCACGATCGGGCTATTTGTTTCGGAGTTGCTCCGTGTCGATATTTCCGCAATCCTGGTGATGGTTATGATCGGCCTGTTGGGACTCGTGCCGCCAACCGATCTGTTCAACGGATTTGCTTCCAACGCAGTACTGTCCATTATTGCCGTGATGATTCTGGGTGCCGGGCTGGACCGGACCGGGGTGATGACGGTGGTGGCGGCTAATATACTCAAACTCGGTGGGAATACTGCCCGCAGAATTGTTCCTCTGGTGTCCGGCACCGTGGGTATTATTTCCGGCATGATGCAGAATGTCGGGGCCACTGCCCTGTTCATGCCCGTGATGTCGCGAATTTCAACCAGGACAAAGATCCCATTGTCCCGCTTGTTGATGCCCATGGGCTTCTGCGCCATTCTGGGTGGTACCCTGACAATGGTGGGCGCCTCACCGCTGATTCTGCTCAACGACCTGATTGAAAATGCCAACAAGTCACTGCCGCCTGGCGTTGAAACCCTTGAAACATTTCAACTCTTTGACGTGCTTCCCGTTGGCCTTTCCTTGCTGACAGCCGGCATCCTCTATTTCCTGTTGGGTGGCAAATACCTGCTTCCCGAGCAGAAGGAAAAGCCCACCGGGTCGCCCACCAGAACCAAAACCTACTTTGCCGATGTCTACGGTATCAAGGGAGATGTATTTGAATTGCTGGTAACCGTGGACAGTCCGCTGGTTGGAATGAAAATCAGCGAGGCGGAAAAGATAGAAGGTGCCCCGATCCTGCTGGCCATTCGTAACACCGATGAGCCTCGCCTGGCTCCACCGTCGGATGAAATGATCTGGGTGGGAACCATTCTGGGTGTGATGGGTACGCGTGATGTTGTCGGCCGCTTCGCCCTGGATAATCTGTGCAGGGTCCAGCCCCACCTGAGAACCTTTGGTGGGTTGTTCAATGCCAGCCGGGCTGGTATTTCCGAGGTTGTTATTCCTCCTGGTTCGAAATTCGAGGGACAAACGGTTGGCGATGCCCGTTTACGCAAGCGTTATGGAATCAGCGTGCTGGCAATCAATCGCCGCGGTGAGATCCTCACAGACGGCATCCGGGATATGGTACTGGAAACCGGTGACTGCCTGGTGTCGCACAGCACCTGGCGTGATCTGTCGGCGGTCAGCAGGGAACGGGATTTCATCGTCGCAACGGAAATACCCAAGGAAGAGCAGCGCCCGCAAAAAGTGGCCCATGCACTGATATTCTTCGCCATCTCCATTAGCATGATCATTTTCACTGATTACCGCCTGTCGATATCATTGCTGGTGGGCGCCATGGGCATGGTCCTGACCGGCGTGCTGAGCATGGATGAGGCTTACAGTGCGGTCAGTTGGAAGACGGTATTCCTGCTGGCCAGCCTGATTCCGCTGGGCGGTGCGATGGAACGAACCGGCACGGCAGCCTGGATTGCGCAGGAAATCATGGTGATCCTGGGAAATGTTCCCGAGATCGCCATCCAGGTCGCGCTGTCGGTGATGGCCACGGTGTTCAGTCTGGTCATGTCGAACGTGGGTGCAACGACCATCCTGGTCCCGATTGCGGTGAGCATCGCATTTGCTACTGGCGCCAATCCTGAGATGTACGCCCTGATCGTTACCCTCTCTACATCGAATTCTTTTATTCTGCCTACACATCAGGTGAATGCATTGATTATGGGCCCCGGTGGCTACTGTGTTGCGGATTTTATCCGGGCTGGTAGTGGGATGAGTGTGATATTCATTACGGTGATGCTGACCGTGGTAAACCTTTTGTTCTAGTACCCGGATGATCTATCTCAGCCCACCCCCGATGAACCCCTTGTCCCGAGCGCTGGCCGCTGTAATAGCGGTACTGGCCCTGGTTGCAGCCTTCTTCTTTGGCCTCATTGTGCTGGCTCTGGCCGTTGGCATCAGCCTGTTGTTTTGGCTGGGCTTTCGTTTGCGATTATGGTGGATAATGCGTCACCTTCCCCCGGGTGACGCTACCCTTGCCGGTACGCCTGAGAAAGGTGAAGTAATCGAGGCTGAATATACCGTAGTCTCCAGGGACGAAGACTGAGTTGTTGTATTTCCGCTTGTTCTGTATAGAATTGGATGAGAGAGAAATTTGGAGAAGCTTATGTCTACGATCCATGATGTGCTCGACCGAAAAGGAGAAACAGTGCTTACTGTCAACAGTAACGTGTCAGTCCTTGACGCAATCAAAACCATGGCCGATGCCAGTATCGGTGCGCTGGTCGTCCGGGATGATGAACAACCGCTTGGCATGTTTACTGAACGGGATTACATGAATAAAATAGCACTCAAAGGCCTTTCTTCAGCCACTACGACCGTAGCGGACGTCATGTCATCCCCGCTGATAACCGTTGACATCGGTGAGCCGGTTCGCATCGCCATGGAGACCATGACGGAATGCCACTGCCGGCACCTGGTCGTTATGGACAAAGATGCCATGGCCGGTATTGTTTCTCTGGGCGATATGGTCAAGCACATGCTGGAGGACAAGGAAGCCGAGGTAGAGCAACTCTCGTCGTATATAGCCGGTTCGTATTAGCTGTTTCTGAGCCTAATCCGTAATCAGGTTCTTACACCTGGTCTGAGTCCTGCGGCTCCGGTGTCTGATCATCGGCTGTGGGCTGCCCCTTTTTATACTGCTTCACGATAGCCGACTCTACCTGGCCCAGTACATTATCTATTGAGTCAGTGGGATGAGGTCTTCCCAGCGGTCGCTGCTGTCCGAACAGATTGATCCACCGTTCGCTGCGTTGACCGAGTTTGATTACCCGGCGAAATTCACGGTCTGCTTCATCACCACCCCGCAACAGCCCAATCAGGGCTGCAATCAGGGAAGCCGGGATCAATAGGGCATCCTGGAAACCGTCAGCGATTAGTTTGATTTGCAGTACCGCAGCATCACGAATCAGTTCGGCTCGTGGGTTGCGGGTTTCATCGTCCATGATTTCAGTGGGCTGGTCCGCTAACTGTCGGGATCGGGTGGTTGAAAAAGTCAAAAAACGTATAGAAAATCAGACTGCAAACAATCAGTGTGACGATCATTGCCGGCGTCCCGTAACGAAACCAGACCCAGGGTGTGATCGCCAGCGAAGGATCATTCTCCCGTTTGGCCAGACGCTCTGAAATAGTGACGATATAGACGTTGGCCGTTGAACCGATGTGCGTGCCATTGCCGCCCATGCCCACACCCACGGCCAGAGCCCACCACAGGGGCGCCACATGGATGCCGCTTTGTTCCATGCCCAGCAGGATTGGAATCATCGCGGCGGTGAATGGAATGTTGTCAATAGCAGCCGAGAGCAGGGCGGCCACCCACATCAGCGTCAGAGTCGCTATCAGCATGTCATTTTGCACAAAGGGAATAATGAACTGCCCAAGGTACTGCAGGAAGTGGCTGTGTTCGACACCACCCACCAGGATAAACAGGGAAATAAAGAAAATCAGCAGCGGGATTTCGACGTCTTCCATGGCATGGTCCATCTCGACCTTGCGTGCGATAAACAACAGCAAGGTCAGCCCGGCAGCCGAAACCATCCAGGGCTCCCAGCCAATCTGGTGGTGGATAACGAACAACACCACCATGACGCCAAGCACACCGACACTTTGCATCCACAGCTTTCGGTCGTGGTATTCGGCCTTCTCGTGAAACTCCCCCTCCGGCACGACCGCAAGCTCTTTACGGAATAGTATTTTCAAAGTGAACAGAATTGCAATCCAGGCGACAAAAACAATACCGCCCATGTGTATGAAGAAGGTGTTGAAATCAATACCCTTGGCCGATCCGATCATCAGGTTGGGCGGATCGCCGACCAGGGTGGCGACGCCGCCGGTATCGGATAACAGGGCTGCGGCCAGCAAGAACGGGATCGGTGTCACCTTCATGGCACGCGAAATCAGGATAATGAGTGGGCCGAAAATC
>JAJRRA010000036.1 GCA_024279945.1 Gammaproteobacteria bacterium | reverse complement strand
TCAAGTTGACTGGCTCTGTATTTCATAGATGCAAGACTGGACAATGCCAATCTATCTCCTGGCATCTGGCGAAGCACGTCCTCAATGCGATAAACCTGCTGATAGGTATCGCCAAGGCGTTCAAGTAAGGAGTCAAAACTATTCACGATTTACACCTCAATTAGGAAAGCTGGACATTTGCCGCACAGTAGCACCTGAGAAAGCTTTCGCGGTGATCTCCCATAATTCTGGCACGGTAAAAATTGCTTAGCGGTAAGCATATACTATATGTATTGACGGCGAATTGTGAAAATTGTTCAAATTTCAAACTGAGACACTACCCCGGGCACCGGAAACGTGACAACAACCGGATCCGGCACTATACTGATATCAGTTCGACGCTTTTCGTGGAGACGGGTGACAAAAGTGTGAACCATAATTAGAACTTGTTGACAGCACAGCACATCTATTGTGGTGTGTTTTTTATTCTCGGAGTGGCGAAGTGGATGAATTAGTTTTTAAGGTATTTGTAGAATGGGATAAAAAGGCAAAGGTTTGGTTTGTCTCTAATACAGACGTGCCTGGGTTAAACGCTGAAGCAAAAAATCTTGACGAAATGTCCAACGAACTCAGCCGCCTTGTCCCTGAGTTATTGGTACTGAATGGCGCGCTGCCGGATCCGTGCAACGATGAATCAGAAGTCCCATGGCAGCTTGTAAGTAAGCACCAGGAGAAAATCAGAGCGGCCTGCTGAGCCGTGGGTCGCAAAGGATACACATCTGAACTTAATCGGATACTGAAAGATGCTGGCTGCCATGTGGTCAGAAAAGGCAAGCATGTCATTTGGTACAGTCCACTTTCAGGTCAGCACTTTTCCGTTCCACACAACTGCTTTAAACGACATACAGCCAACGGCATCTTGAAGGATGCTGGCCTGAAAAAAATATTCTAATCTAATCCATCGACAGGCCAAACTTTGAATAAGTCCCTATGTCTTTTCCGGTCATGGCATCAACCACGGTGACGATTTCATCACCGCCCTCACATTGAGAAAAAGCACTCACGACGGATATGAATTGTTGCTTGTCATCAAAGGTGGCTTCCAGGATAAATGATGGCAGAACATGGACATGGTAAAGGGTTGCGGGCCTCGTTACCTTTTGCCAGTAGCCATTGGCGATCATTTTGTCGATGAAGGCCTGGCGATTTGCCTGCTTGGAACAGTCTACTGCTGGAGTTGACTGTTTTGTTGGAGTTGTTCTAGTTATGGATCTGGTTCCTGATCCACCCCGGTCCTGAATGACCATAGCGACAACAACCACAAGGAAGACCAAGCCAATGGCCGTGCCACAGCCAATGGGCTTCCGTTTCATTGGTTCGCCGCACTGAGGACATGCTGCGGCTGCCTTGCTGACCGATGCATTGCAGGATTTACAGTTTATCAGTTTTGCCATGGGATACTCCTCTATACTTTGTTTGCTCGGGTGGTAGCAAAATCCATGAACTTCGCGGCGGCGGAGCTAAGTGATTTGAATGCTGATGCGTAATTCCCTTCCTCACATCGAACAACCCATGGCCTTGTTGATTTCCGTTTCTCCTCAACAAGGTTATCCAGCTCCGGATCATAGTAAGAATCGTGCGTGAATTCGCAGAAGCATATAGAGATGATTGGGGTTTTTCGAGGTTTGCCGTTTTTGAAAAACCGGTGAAGAGAATACATTTCTTCGGTTATGCCGACATGCCATCCAATGAACTGAAGTCTGTCAATCTGGTCATTAAGCGCCTCTGCCAGAGATAGAGGATCCTTTGGTATAGGGGCGGTTTCGTAATCCCTGGAGGCGTGATCAGTTGCATCGAGAACTTCAATCTTTCTAATGATAAACGTCTTGTTTCGCCCAGAGGCATGACAATAGGCTCGGACCTTATCATCGCCAACAAAACTTAATGGTGATATCTGCCGTGACGTTCCTGGTTTGGATCCACCGTGATATTTCACGAGCAGGACCTCACCTGCCTCATGCGCATCATGTAGATATTTACGGGTCCGGGTCGTCATTTCTTTTTGGTGTTCGTAATCGATTACCGAGTAGGTTTAATAAATGTATATCATCAGCTGTGTACTCACCTCTCGCCGCAGCAAGTTCAAGCTCGCCGAAATACAGTCTTCTGGTCGGCTGGCGATATGCAGCACGATCATCATTGACCTGGTCGGCGATTGCATCCAGTGAAAATGCTGGCAATTTAAGAATAGCTTCAATCTCTCGAGCCTTTTTCTCACCTATGTTCCTGGACCCCTTTTTATCAGGGTCCATTAACAGTTGGCTAAGGTAAGCGGTAGACATGTCCAGCGCCTCAGCCAGGTCTTTTTGATCCGGGTACTGTGTCCGTATCTCACGTAAGTTATGCCGGCGTTTTTCGGTGACTTTCATAAAATGATTCCTTCTCCGTACATGTTAGCAACTTGCTAATAACCAATAAATGAGCAAAATGCTTGACAAAGAAATTAGCAATAAGCTAATCTCCGCCTATGGACGCAAAAAAGTTTTATGAAGAGTTTGGAAAAGAAGAAGCCACCCAAGTTGCTATCGCAGCGGGCACCAACCTAGATTATTTCAAACAGATCATGTACGGCAACCGTTTACCAAGCCACAAGCTCACCGTAAAACTCGAAGAATCAAGCGGGGGACGCATGACCCGCAAACACCTCCGGCCCGACATTTACGGAGATCCATCCGAAAAGGCCGCATGAATAAATATTTCATCTGACGATTCATCCCTGGTTGTCAGCTGAAAGCGCCTACCTGGTCGAACTGTGCCGACCAGGTGGAGCGCAACTGCAAAAAATTTTTACATGGGATCGCTGCCCTAGTCAGCCCTAATTTTTAGGGCAGCACTAAAAAAAGGTGAAAAGCCATGGATCAGTCGGAATTTCCTTTCCACGAAACGGCAGAAGATGCTACCAATACCGCCATTATCCGCAGTGGTAAACCATTCAAAGACGTTGCTCATGCAATCTGGCCGAGCCTGAAGATTGATATGGCCTATGCCCGATTGAAGAACTGTCTGCGCCCTGATGCCAGGGAGGTCCTGCATGCGGATGATCACATCTACATTGCGAACTACGTCGGGCAGCATGATTTCCTCTATTACTGCGCCCAGCGCTGCCATCCCAGCCGCCCGGATCCCGTTAAGCCGGAAGACGAGCAGGCCGAGCTCATGCACGAATTCAATGATTCTGTCACTCGCCTCGAGGAACTGGCGCAGCGGATCCGTGCGGTGGACGAAAGACCCAAGGCGCGGGGTAGCACGATGGAGGTAGTGAGCTGATGGATGATCTCAAACTCAAGCCCTGTCCGTTTTGCGGTGGCGACCACATCAAAATCGAGCGCATAGAGTTTTCCGAAGTCATGGCTGCAGTCTGCCGAGACTGTGGAGCCGTCGGGCCATTACAGGCGGTGACCAGTTATTGGTCCGATGGCGACCATGAGCATGTGGCCGGCGAGAAATGGAACAAATACCTCCATCATGATGAGGTCGAAATCCGTATCAGCGGGCCTGAGTTCATGCAATCTGTCCGCTCGGTTGCTGCCGAAATGTCGGATAATCTCCCACCGGGCAGCAAAATATATGGTGCCGAATGCCAGGTGGGTGAGGATCCGACAGAAGCAGAGAAACCGGATATACCAGTGCCGCCTGCTGCGCCGGACGCGGCGGCAAGCGATAAGAGCCGGACGCCGAGCAGTGGCGGCGAGCCGGACCCTGATTCTGGTTCAATTAACCAGAAATCCCTCAGAACCGGCCTGAATGATGGCCCGCTAATTTCTGGTCACTCGCTAGAGAAGCGGAAACCGCAACCAAATCCAAAACGTAAAGAGCCAAAGCATCGCCACCCGATCGCAGATGAAATTGAGGCCTACCTGGAAGCCAGTGGTCGTACGATCGAAGGTGCAGACCTGGGCATAACCGGATCTGGGTTGCGCCTGATCCTCTCCGGCGCCACCAAGAATCCCGCAAAGAAATCAATCAAAAAAATCAGGGGGGCGATCAAAAAACGGACACCAACGGCCGAGGCGGCAAAAGCTGAGGAGCCTGAGCCTGTTGCACCGTTCGATCCAATCTCTACATTTCTGCGGGATCAGCTAACGAAGTGGATGGCGGCCAACGATTTGGATGTTTCCGCCGCAGCCGCCTCAATGCTGATCTCCGAAGCGGCTATCCATCACATTTTAGCCGGGCGACTACCGCACCCGAATGTGATCTACCAGGTCGCCAAGTTCATTCCAGAGGTCAATACCAACATCGAGCGGATCCTGGCCGACAGGAAGGTCCAGGAAGATGCCAGCATTTAGGTTTCCCTCACGGATCCAGGTGGCGCCGATCATCCGGCCTATCCCCTGGACCCGACTTGATGATGATGGCCAGGAACTGGAATCGATCGTTGAGCCACCCGGGATCTACCAGGGCCTGGTCTTCAAATCATGGCCGGAACATGAGATCGATGTCACCGGTTTCAAGTGGTCTGCCTGGTCCTGGTTCGGCTGGACGATTGTTTTCATGTGGGAGGGTGAGCATTGCTCCTGATGGACGTTGTTGGCCAGATCAGAGTCATTGATAGAACGAAGGGAGACCTGGGTAAGTTTTACGACTTCCACCGAAAAATCAATGCAGGTCAACTGCCCATGCCGGCGGAGATAAAGCGACAGATAAACGACCTGGCCACACACAACAAGAATCTGATTGCAGTGAGGATTACAACAGCAAAAGAGGTTGAGCAGCTGGGCCTGGCCGAACCGGCCATGATCATGGAAAGCAGCACTGACCTTGCATACATCCTGACAAAGATCAGGCATTACTTATCAAAACCGGTAGAAGAGAGGACGAAAATAGAATGAACGAATACACCCTGGACTGGGTATGGAATCTCACAGACATCAAGCGTACTGAGAAACTTGTGTTACTGCTGCTGGCCTATGAAGCCGGTGACGGATCCGTCCTGACCATAGCGAAAAAAGAGATCGCTCGAAAGTGCGATATATCGAAGCGAACGGTCGACGAATGCATCAGGCAGTTAGTGATGAATGGTCACCTCACAATCCACACGCACACAGTCGGCCGCAAGAGCCAGCCCGCGGGATATATGTTGCATCCCGTTTCTATCCTTGGCACCGCCGGATGAGCAGCAAAGCCACGGCCTGGGCCTGGGAGATCGATGATCTGGATGTGTATGAAAAGCTGATCCTGCTCCGGCTGGCGGATCATGCCAATGCAGAGGGATCCTGCTGGCCCGGTAAGGACTTATTGACCCAGAAATGCAGGTGCTCGAAAAGGAAGGTCGACAAGTCAATTAATAACCTGGAAGCGCTCGGCCTGATCAAGGTTAATAGGCGGACATCAGCCAACGGAAAAAACCAATCAAATGTCTACTTTTTGCAGCTGAATCAGGGCCGATTATTCGATGAAAAAGAGGCAGCAGGGGTGCACGGTGTACAGGGGTGCACAGCAGACGGGGGTGTACCGGATGCAGGAGTAGGGGTGCACCACAGACCAAACAGGGGTGCACGGGGTGCACCCGAACCTAAGAACTTAGAACCTAAGAACAAAGAATCATATATGGCGCAACCGCCTGCCGGCGATCGTGCCGTGCATGATTTTTTTGAAAAACAGCTCTGGCCAAACCGACCCATGCGGAAAGGGACAGACAACAAGCTCGAGGCCCTAGATGCCCTGTGCGAATCCGTCAAGCGGGGAAACAAGCTCGAGGATATCCAGGCGGGGGTCAAGCGGTACGCCGCGCACATCAAAGCCACCAACCAGGGGGACACCCGGTTCGTGATGCGCTTCTCGAAGTTCCTGGGCGCGAAGGATTACTGGAAGCAGAAGGCCTGGGGCCCGGATGGATCCACTGCCCCGTCAAACCCGGCGACAAACAACAAACCCAAAGACGAATACTGGCACGCGAGCATGCCCGGCATCTGGCAGAAGGCCAGCGACTACGGAATCATGCTCCACGCCTATCCCGATCACACGGATCTGATGGCCGAGCTGATCAAGCGCCTGGAGGCTGCCGGTGAGGAAGTACCTGAGCAGTTGCGGGAGCGCAGGAAGGCAATGATCGAACAGGCGCTGTCACCGTGACAGAAAAAACGGAAATGGTCGTCGAGATCGATACAGCCATGGCGGATTCCTGCCCCGAGCTGGCGGCCGGGATGGTCATGACCCGCATCCTGGACCAGTTCCTCCCCACTGACCTGCAGGCGCAGTTCCGGATCGTCCAGTGGCTTTACCAGAAAACAGCCTGGGATCTGCACCAGGTGGAACAGGCGCAGCGTGGAGTGAAGCACTGAGCCATGAACGTTGTACAGCCCATTCGTGACGCTGCCCAGGTCAAGGCGATCGAGGAGGATCTGCGTGAGCGCTCCAGGCGGGACTGGCTGTTGTTCGTGGCCGGCACAAACTCCGGGTTGCGGATCTCCGATCTGCTGCCGCTGCGGGTGGAAGATGTACAGGGCACGCACTTGGTGCTCAAGGAAACGAAAACCAAAAAGCGGAAGTTCTTGCGCATCACGCCAACGCTTGGCCGTGCGTTTCGCGAATACACCGAGGGTAAATCAGACAACGTCTACCTGTTCCGCAGCCGCGAAGGCGCCAACCGTCCTATCACTCGGGCACGGGCTTACCAGATCCTGCGGGCTGCGGCCACCAGGCATGGCCTGAAGCACATCGGCACGCACACCCTGCGCAAGACCTTCGGTTATCACTTCTACCGGCAGACGAAGAATGTGGCGCTGCTCCAGGAGATATTCAATCACGCCGATCAGTCCGTCACGCTGCGCTACATCGGCATCAACCAGGACGAAATGGACGCCGCTCTGCAGCGGTTTTCAATTTAGGAGTAATAAACATGCAGGTAAGCAACAAACTGAGACGAGCTGAAGGGCGATATTTTCACTGGTGCCCTGGATGCGAGGAACTCCACCCTCTGCCCGATTCCTGGACGTTTAACGGTGACCTTGATCATCCAACATTCACACCGAGCTTCAAACATACCCTGGTGGATGGCCAGGTTTGTCATTACTTTTCCTGATTAGCGCTGTATCTCAGCCGGTCTCAAGATTTGAGAATCAGAGCGCGTATGTTCAAGTCTCATTTTATGAAAAGAGGCATTATCATGGCAATGAATCGTGTTCAATTTCAACCAGGCCTGTCACTGCCCGCT
>JAJRRA010000035.1 GCA_024279945.1 Gammaproteobacteria bacterium | reverse complement strand
TTTCCGGTGAGGTAGAGCATGAGAACGGTGGCGAGGAGTTTCTGCTGGGACCGCACAACAGCCTCACCCGGCCTGTCTGCCAGGCTGGCGGTCGTACCACTTTCTCGGCCCGGCAGGCCTCTGTCCTCGGTCGCATCAATCCCTCCAGGCTCGATTTTCTACTAAGTTGGGAGAGCCTGCGCACCGGTGCCCAGACCGATGATCCGTTTCGCCAGTGGCTTAGCGGATTACGCAATCCACTGATCTTCGGCCAACTCCCGCTGGAGAACGCCCATGAAGTTTTCCGCCGCCTGCAACCTCTCACGGTGGAAGCAGGCGCGGTGATCTTCGACATGGGGGAAGAGGCAAAGCAGTTTTACTTCATCGAACAGGGTCGGGCCGAACTATGGCGGCCTGGGCTTTATGACGATGAATTGAAACTGACCAAGGTACTGACTGTAGGCGATTACTTTGGCGAGGAGGCCCTGCTCACCGGCGGGCTGCGTAACGCCAGGATAAGGATGATCGAAAAGTCCCGGCTGCTGATCCTGGACAAAAGCGACTTTGACGAGTTGATCAATGCGCCGATGATCGACCGGGTATCTCCCAAAGTCGCCAGAGCGATGCTGGACGAGGGTGCACAACTACTGGATGTACGCTACGAGGATGAATACGAGATGGAATACATCCCCGGTTGCAGACTGATTCCCCTGTTGGAGCTTCGGGAGCGGGTCAACGAGCTTGAAAGCGACTCACACTACGTTATTTACTGCCACTCCGGCAAGCGCAGTGATGTCGCGGCGATGATCCTGCGCCAGCACAAGCTGCACGGCGTCAGCCTCATCGGAGGCATCCGCGACTAGCCCTTTCAGATCGAATATCCCGAATAAACAGACCAACCGATTGCCGAAAATTGTTGTTTACTTGATCTGTGTCTATGTACTGTCGATCATTTTTGCTCTAAAATTACTCTAAATGACAATCATTCTCAATTAGCGGTACAAAAATGACCTTACGGGAAATGCAAGCCGGACAAAAAGCCCGGATCGAAAAAGTGGACGCCAGCCAACCTGGGGTAGTACGCCTGATGGTGCTCGGGTTGATTGAGGGCGCAGAAGTATTGTTCGGCAACGCGGCGATCGGTGGTGATCCACTGGAAGTCTCGGTATTCGGTTCCGCCATTTCCATTCGCAAACAACAGGCCGGAAATTTCCGCGTCACACCAATCGACTCGAATGACTGACCACTGTGCGGCTCGTGTCCCGGTCGAGAAGATAAAATTTCGACGGCGTGCCTCTGCAACCCTCGCCATCATAGGCAATCCCAACTCGGGGAAAAGCACCCTCTTCAATCGCCTGACCGGCCTGCGCCAGACTACCGGAAACTATCCGGGTGTTACGGTTGAAAAACACGCCGGAACCGTGCAACTGGAATCGACTGCAATCGAACTGGTCGACTTGCCCGGCATATACTGCCTGGGTGGCTACTCAGCCGATGAACGTATCGCAGTAGACGTCATTTTGGGCAGGATAGCGGATACACCGGCACCCGGCGGCTTGCTGGTGGTGCTGGATGCGACACACCTGTACCAGGGTCTCTACCTGCTGCAGCAACTGATGGAAATGCAAGTGCCAATGATCGTGGCGCTGACGATGACGGACGTTGCAACCGCTAACGGCATAGATATTTCAATTGACGTACTGAAAAAGCACCTGGGTGGTATCCCGATATTTCCGGTGGCCACCACCACCGGGCGTGGGCTCGATGCACTCAAAGCCGCCCTGGCTGGAGTGGTTGATTCACCGCCACCGCAAATGCCGGAATCCTGGCCGGAATTGAGCCAGGCTGCGGATCGGCTGATCGAGCAAATGGACACCCCTGTCCCGCGAATTGACGTGATACAGGCACTGCTCCACCCTGACAGCGTTCACTTGGAAATACTGGAACAGCAATTGGGCAAGCCACGGATCGCCGAGGCCAGATTCACCCTGTTCGCTGATGAACCACCGCAGGCTGTCGAAGCCAGGCGCCGTTATCGGTGGGTTCGCGATGTCCTGGGTGAAGCACTACAGCAGGCCCCTATACTGGAACGCTTTGAAGCCAAAGCATTACGTTGGCTCAACCTGCCCTGGCCGGCCACCCTGCTGTTTTTTACTGTTATGGCGCTGGTTTTCCAGGCCGTATTCTCCTGGGCAACGCCATTGATGGATGGAATCGACGCCTTAGCGGTTGGGCTATCCGGATGGGTTTCTGCTCACTTGCCTGCTGGCATGGTCTCCAGTTTTATTACCGATGGTGTGATTGCGGGTGTCGGCAGCGTATTGGTATTCCTGCCCCAGATCCTGATCCTGTTCTTGTTTATTATCATACTTGAAGACTCCGGATACCTGGCCCGCGCCGCCTTCCTGATGGATCGTGTGATGCGCTCAGTCGGCCTCTCTGGCCAGTCGGTGATCCCGATGCTTTCCAGCTTCGCCTGCGCGGTTCCCGCCATCATGGCAACACGGGTAATTTCAGACCGCAGGGCCCGCATTGCAACTATCCTGGCCGCCCCCTTCATGACCTGCTCGGCGCGCCTGCCGATTTATGCGCTTCTTATCGCCGCTTTTGTTCCCGATGAGTCAGTGGGCTGGATGAACCTTCAGGGCCTGGTGCTCCTTGGCTTATATATGCTGGGCATACTGGGTGGCCTGACGACTGCCTGGATGCTGAAACGAACGGCTTTGCGCGGTCCAAAACCGGATTTTGCACTGGCGCTACCCGAATTTCGCTGGCCCAATCTGCAAACCGTGCTTATCAAATTGATGGACCGCATTTACATTTTCCTCAGGCGGGCGGGTACGGTAATTTTCACCGTGGCTATCATCGTATGGGCTCTGGCCTTTTTCCCGCGCGCCAGTGCGATTCAAACCGACATGCAAACTGCGATCGTGCAGGCTGAATCCACGCTGAGCGGAGAATCTTTGCAGCAACAAATCTTTCAAATAGAAAACGAGGCGGCAGCAGCCCAACTCTCCCAGAGCTTCCTGGGACGGGCCGGCAGATTTGTTGAACCCGTGTTCTCTCCTCTGGGCTGGGACTGGCGGGTATCGGCCGCTGTAATTGCCGGCTTTCCGGCGCGGGGAGTTGTGGTTGCGGTGATGGGGACTATTTACGCGGTCGGAGAAAAGGCTGAAGAGGCGAGCCTGGTTAGCAAACTACGTTCCGCTACCTGGCCGGACGGCCGCCTGGTATTCACGCTTCCCATGGTGCTGGGCTTACTGCTGTTCTATGCCTGGTGTCTGCAATGCACTGCAACGCTCGCTGTAATCCGCCGGGAGACCAATAGCTGGCGCTGGCCCATTTTCGCCTGGACCTATATGACGGTATTGGGCTATACCGGTGCTTTGTTGATTTATCAAATCGGCAGCAGACTTTGATTAGGCGCGAATCGGCCGCAAGCGGCCTCTTACAGGATGAGGTAGATTCGGCCGCAAGCGGCCTCTTACGGTAAAGAACGCTTATTCGGCGTCTGGTGAATCCTCTGCACGCGGGCGGTCCACCAGTTCGACATAGGCCATCGGAGCCTGGTCGCCGGCGCGGTGTCCACATTTCAAAATACGCAGATAGCCACCGGGACGGTCTACGTAGCGCGGACCCAGTTCGTTGAACAGCTTGGTGACAACCGCACGGTTACGCAGGCGATCGAAGGCCAGGCGCCGATGCGCCACGCTGTCTTCCTTGGCAAGGGTAATCAAGGGCTCAGCCACACGGCGCAATTCCTTGGCCTTGGGAACCGTGGTCTTGATCATTTCGTGTTCAAACAGCGAACTCGCCATATTGCGGAACATCGCCTTGCGATGCGAACTGTTGCGGTTCAGTTTTCTTCCGGATTTCATGTGACGCATGGTCTTTTCCTTATTCTAGCCGTCAGCGATATTCAGGCGCTGACCAGGCTCTCTGGCGGCCAGTTTTCCAGCTTCATTCCAAGCGACAGATCATGTGACGCAAGTACGTCCTTGATTTCTGTCAGTGATTTTTTGCCCAGGTTGGGTGTTTTCAGCAATTCGACTTCAGTTCGCTGCACCAGATCACCAATATACAGGATGCTCTCCGCCTTGAGGCAGTTGGCTGAACGAACGGTAAGTTCGAGGTCGTCGATCGGGCGCAACAGCACCGGATCAATTTCCTGGGTCTTTTCTTCTACTTCAACCGCCTGGCGTGCCTTGAAGTCCACGAATACGGACAACTGGTCAGCCAGAATGTTGGCAGCAAGCTTAACCGCAGCCTCACAGTCCATGGTGCCGTTGGTCTCGATGTCAAAGATCAACTTGTCCAGATTGGTGCGTTGCTCAACACGCGCTGAATCGACACTGTAAGCAACCTTACGCACCGGACAAAAAGAGGCATCCAACTGCAGACGGCCAATGGGCCGGCTCTCCTGTTCGCCTACATTCAGGCGCACGGCCGGCTGATAACCCACGCCACGCGCCACTTTCAAGCGCATGTTGATGCTGCCGTTCTGGGTCAGGTTACAGATGACATGATCCGGATTCACTACCTCAACGGTATGATCAAGCTGAATGTCCCCGGCAGTAACCGGGCCCAGGCCTGATTTACTGAGGGTCAACACCGCTTCTTCGCGTTCGTGCATGACCAGCGCAATACCCTTGAGGTTCAGAAGAACTTCAATGATATCTTCCTGCAAGCCTTCAACGGCCGTGTACTCATGCAATACGCCATCCATTTCCACTTCGACAATGGCACAACCGGGAATGGATGACAGCAGCACACGCCTGAGCGCATTGCCCAGTGTGTGACCAAAACCACGCTCCAGCGGTTCCAGTGTGATCCGGGCCCGGTTCGGGTTGACCTCGTCAACGCCCACGGTACTGGGTTTCAGCATTTGTTCAATAACACCCATCATAGGGATCGCCCTCGTAAACTGTATTTCTGATGAAATCTCATGATCGTTACAGGCATAGCCGGCCGGCAACGGTATTTACCTTTTCCTGCAGACCTTACTTAGAGTAAAGCTCCACGATCAGACTCTCGTTGATATCCGCAGAAAGTTCTACCCGGTCCGGATAGGCTTTGAACACACCTTCCATCTTCTTGGTATCAACGACCACCCAGGGTGAAACCAGATCCATTTCCTGGCTCAGCGTGATGGCTTCTTTGACCCTGAGTTGCTTCCTGGCTTTTTCCCGAATGGCTACCACATCGTCTGGTTTTACCCGGTAGGAGGCAATGTTCACAGTCTGTCCATTAACGGAAATTGACTTGTGCGATACCATTTGCCGGGCCTGGGCGCGGGTTACCGCAAACCCCATCCGGTAAACAACATTATCCAGGCGACTCTCCAGCAGACGCAGCAGGTTTTCACCCGTGGCGCCCTTCTGTTTTGCTGCCAGCTTGTAATAGTTACGGAACTGGCGTTCGAGCACACCGTAAATACGCCGTACTTTCTGCTTCTCACGCAACTGTATGGCGTAATCGGAAAGCCGCATCCGGCGCGTTGAAACCTGTTGGCCGGGAAGTTGGCTCAGCTTGCACTTAGACTCCAGTCCACGGGCCGGGCTCTTCAACTCCAGGTCAACGCCTTCGCGGCGTGCCAGTTTACAGGTAGGTCCTGTGTATCTTGCCATTAGATCAACTCCACTCAGACGCGACGTTTCTTGGGCGGCCGACAACCATTGTGCGGGATCGGCGTCACGTCAGTAATATTGGTAATTTTGTATCCGACGGCATTGAGCGCCCGTACGGAAGACTCGCGCCCCGGCCCCGGTCCTTTGACCCGGACTTCGAGGTTCTTGAGACCGTAATCCAACGCGGCCTTGCCGGCGGTTTCTGCAGCAACCTGGGCCGCAAACGGTGTGCTCTTACGTGAGCCGCGGAATCCTGCTCCGCCCGCCGTTGCCCAGGACAGGGCGTTACCCTGTCGGTCGGTAATGGTAATAATTGTATTGTTAAAAGACGCATGGACGTGGGCGATACCGTCCACGACCGTCTTTTTAACTTTCTTTTTCCTGCTTGGCTTAGCCATAAATTATTCTGCCTTTAACGCTTGATCGGACGACGCGGCCCTTTACGGGTACGTGCGTTGGTCTTCGTTTGCTGACCACGCACCGGTAAACCACGGCGATGCCGCAAGCCACGGTAACAACCCAGGTCCATCAAACGCTTGATGTTCATTGCAACTTCGCGGCGGAGATCACCTTCCACAGCGACTTTGGCAATCTGGCCACGTATCGCTTCAATTTCCACTTCCGTCAAGTCACGGATTTTGGTATCAGGCTTAATACCCGCGGCATCACAAATCTCGTACGCACGGGAACGGCCAATGCCATAAATGTGCGTCAGACCCACCCAAGTGTGTTTCTGAACGGGTATATTGACTCCTGCTATACGAGCCATTCCTTAACTCCTGTTTGCGCGCGCCGCGAACGTAAACAGCGCATTATATCGAATCCCAGCTTCCGGTAATAGCCTGTTAACACTTGCCCCGTTAACACGTTTATTAACCCAAAACCAGCACCACAAATTTACGATCACTATCAGCCCTGCCGCTGCTTGTGTTTTTTCTCACTGCAAATCACGTAGACCACACCCTTGCGGCGTACAATTTTGCAGTTACGGCAGATCTTTTTTACTGAAGCCTGCACTTTCATAAAATTTCTCCCAAGCAAACGGGTCAACCGTCGAAAGGCCGCCCGGTTTTTGCCGCTCTGGTGACGGTCAAATCCCTCGCGGCTGTAAAATATTTATCTCCGGACGACTCCGGAACGACCATAGGATTTCAGGTTTGCCTTCTTCATCAGGCTGTCATACTGATGTGAAATCAGGTGTGCCTGTACCTGCGCGATGAAATCCATAATCACCACAACCACAATCAGGACGGAGGTTCCACCGAAGTAGAATGGCACAGACCAGACCACCCTGAGCACGTCAGGTAGCAGACAAACCGCCACCAGGTACAGTGAGCCCACCATGGTCAAACGAGTCAATACATTATCTATGTAATCAGCCGTCTGTCGACCCGGGCGGATTCCCGGAATAAATGCCCCCGAACGCTTCAGGTTATCGGCTGTCTCCTTCGAGTTGAACACCATAGCGGTGTAAAAGAAACAGAAGAAAATAATCAGCGCCGAATACAGGATCGTATAAGCCAGGTTTCCGGGCGTCAGCGATGCTGAAACGTCCGTTAGCCAGCCCAGACCCTCTGAACCGCTGAACCAGGTAGCCAGCGTTGAGGGGAATATCACGATGCTGGATGCAAAAATAGCCGGGATTACGCCAGACATATTCACTTTCAACGGCAAATGTGTTGACTGGTTCTGATAGGCCACACGACCCTGACGCTGTGCATAATTAACCGTAATCCGCCGCTGACCGCGTTCAACTCGTACCACAAAGTAGATCACGCCCAGTATGAGTGCGGTGATCAACAACACCGCTGCGATACTCAGCTGTCCGGTATTCACCAGTTCCAGCGTACCGGCAACGGCCCGGGGCAATCCAGCAACGATACCGGCAAAAATAATCAGTGAAATACCATTTCCCACACCGCGCTCGGTGATTTGCTCACCCAGCCACATCAGGAAAACAGTCCCCGCCGTTAGTGTCACCATGGCGGTAAAAATAAATCCAAAGCCCGGTGCGAGCACTATGGTGCCCTGCCCCTGCAACGCAAATGCAACGCCCCCGGCCTGTACCGCCGCAAGTATGACCGTGAAATTACGTGTGTACTGGGTAATTTTGTCACGCCCTGAGGAGCCTTCTTTCTTCAACTGCTGCAACTGAGGAACAGCACTGCTCATCAACTGCATGATGATGGAAGCCGAAATGTAGGGCATCACGCCCAGCGCAAACAGGGAAAACCGCTGTAATGCACCACCGGTAAACAGATTGAATACGTCCACGATCGTTCCCTGTTGGGAATTCATGAACTGGAGTAAAGCCTGCGGGTTCACCCCCGGTACCGGGATAAATGTACCGACCCGGTAAATAATCAGCGCCACGAACACGAACAGCAAACGCTGACGCAGTTCGGTCAAGCGACCGAGTCCGCCAAGCGTTTCGGCCATTTGTGATGGGGATCGTGTCATTACTCTACCTTGCCTCCGGCTGCTTCAATCGCCGCTTGCGCACCCTTGCTTACGGCCAATCCCTTGATCGTGACTGCACGATCCAGAGTCCCTGTATTAATCACTTTTACCTTGCGAATATCGTGAGCCACAATACCTTCCGCCTTGAGGAACGCAAGATCGATGACATCAGCTTTCATTACCTGAACCTGGTAAAGGCGAAGCTCATCGTTATAACGTGCGGTGCGTGATGCAAATCCTCGCTTTGGCAGACGGCGCTGCAGGGGCATCTGTCCGCCCTCAAAACCGACTTTGTGGAAACCACCAGAACGTGATTTTTGACCTTTATGGCCACGGCCGGCGGTCTTGCCAAGGCCTGAGCCCATACCACGACCAACGCGCTTACGGTTTTTTTTGCTGCCCTCTGCCGGGCTGAGCGTATTCAGTTTCATTTCAGTACTTTCCTAATCCACACTATTCAACGGTTCGCAGGGATGCCGCAGCCCAACCAGGCCTCAGACTTCCTCCACTCGTACCATGTAATCAATCTTGTTTACCATTCCGCGAATGGACGGTGTGTCTTCGAGCACAACCGTGTGGTGCATACGCCTCAAGCCCAGCCCGCGAACGCATTCACGATGTCGGGGCTGGAATCCGATCGGAGAACGAACCAGCGTTACCTTAATCTGCTTTTTCTTTTTACCGGCCATGATCCTTACCCTGTATTTGCCTTGCCCATGTTCACCAAAATTTCGTCAACCGATTTGCCGCGTTTTCCGGCAACCGATTCCGGTGTCTGCATCGACTGCAATCCCTTGATCGTGGCACGAACCAGGTTGATTGCATTGTTGGAACCCAGGCTCTTGGCCAGTACGTCACGTACACCAACAGTTTCCAGTACGGCGCGCATTGCACCACCGGCAATGACGCCAGTACCTTCTGATGCCGGCTGCATGTAGATGCGCGAACCTGAATGGCGCGCCTTGATGGCATGCCAGAGCGTACCGTCCTGCAATGACACCTGGATCATGTTGCGACGCGCCTTTTCCATAGATTTCTGGATAGCCAGCGGCACTTCACGCGCCTTACCGTAACCAAAGCCAATCTTGCCGTTACCGTCACCCACCACGCTGAGGGCAGTGAAGCCAAAAATGCGACCACCCTTGACCACTTTAGCCACACGGTTGATCGTAACCAGCTTCTCGAGCAGGCCATCACCATTATCTCTGTCCATTTTCGCCATGTTTCTTACCTGTTGTTCCCGGCCATACGCTGACCCGAATTTATGTAATACCCGTCAGAAATTAAGCCCGACTTCGCGTGCAGCATCAGCTAGTTCCTTGATCCGGCCGTAATAGCGGAACCCGGAACGGTCAAAAGCCACGTCCTTGATACCCGCCTCTACGGCGCGTTCAGCAACCGCCTTGCCAACGGCAATCGCGGCTTCCTTGTTGCTGGTTGCCTTCAAGTCAGCCTTTATGTCCTTCTGCAGTGTTGATGCAGCAGCAATGACTTCTCCCCCATCCGGGCTAATGACCTGGGCATAAATATGCCGTCCACTACGGTGAACCGTAAGCCGCGCCATACCCAGGCGGCGGATATGCGCCCGGGCCTTTTTTGCCCTGCGCAAACGTGCTGCCTTTTTCTTGTCCATCTTTGATTCCTCGAATTCTCTAAATTAAGCCTTCTTGGCTTCCTTGCGCACCACCCGTTCGTCGGTATAACGAACACCCTTTCCCTTGTAGGGCTCCGGTGGCCGAAACGAACGGATTTCAGCGGCAACCTGGCCAACCTTCTGCTTATCGCATCCCTTGATCACCAATTCAGTCTGGCTTGGGGCTTCAATCGTTACACCTTCAGGTGCGGCGTACACAACCGGATGTGAGAATCCCAGCGCCAGGGTGAGCTTGTTGCCCTCCACCTGGGCGCGATATCCAATACCAACCAGCTTCAGCTTTTTCTCAAAACCATTAGTCACACCAATGATCATATTGTTGACCAGGGAACGGAACGTGCCGGCCATCGGAATGGCAGAGTCACTCGCAGGCTTCACTTTGATCACTTTCTCTTCTTGCTCAAGGCTGATGGCCGAATGCAGTTGCAGCACCATGCTCCCTTTGGGACCCTTGACGTTGACCTGGTTACCCTGAACGTTTACTTCAACGCCTGCAGGCAACTCAATCGGGGCTTTTGCTATACGTGACATATCTCTCTCCAGATTCCAGGCAACGTTATGTAACGAAGCACAGGATTTCCACACCCTGTCCGGCCGCGCGAGCCTGGGAATCGGTCATAATGCCTTTTGACGTACTGACAACGACCATTCCGAGACCATTCAGGATCTTCGGCAGATCATCCTTGCCGCGATATTGACGCAGGCCGGGACGACTGGCGCGCTTCAATGTTTCGATCACGCCTTTGCCCTGGAAGTACTTGAGGGTGACTTCAAGCGTAATCCTGCCATCGGTTTCGATATTACGGAAGTCTGCGATATAGCCCTCGTCCTTCAGTACGCTGGCAATACCGGTCTTGACTTTTGAACCCGGGATATTCACCGTCGTTTTCTGCACCGCCTGGGCGTTGCGAATACGCGTCAGCATGTCTGCAATCGGGTCGCTCATACTCATTGCTTCATTCCTCTTTTACCAGCTGGCCTTTCTAAGGCCCGGCACATCACCGCGCATGGCGGCTTCACGTAACTTGTTACGACCCAGTCCGAATTTACGGTAGAAACCGCGCGGACGGCCGGAAATGGCGCAGCGATTACGTTGCCGCACCGGGCTTGAATCACGGGGAAGCTTTTGCAAGCGGAATATAGCGTCCTGCTGATCTTCGAAGCTGACTTCCGGGTCTGTAATAATCGCCTTGAGCCGAGCCCGCCTGGCCGCATACTTTGCTACCAGCTTAGTGCGCTTCTTCTCGCGATTGATCATTGATACTTTTGCCATCGTGATTCCTTCGTCTACTTTTCTTTGAACGGGAAGTTAAAGGCCTGTAGCAGCGCTAAAGCTTCCTCGTCGTTTTTTGCCGTGGTGGTGATGGTGATATCCATGCCCCGGATAGTATCGATCTTATCGTAATCAATTTCCGGGAACATGATCTGTTCCTTCACACCCATGCTGTAGTTGCCACGCCCGTCAAAAGACTTGCGATTCAGTCCGCGAAAATCACGGACCCGGGGTATGGCAATACTCACCAGCCTGTCCATAAACTCATACATGCGTTCCCGGCGCAGGGTCACCTTGCACCCGACCGGCCAGCCGTCACGGATTTTAAAACTCGCCACTGACTTGCGTGCCAGGCGCACGACCGGCTTCTGGCCGGCAATCGCCGTCATATCACCGACAGCACGATCCATCACTTTCTTGTCGCTAACCGCCTCACCAACTCCCATATTCAGGCAGATTTTGGTGATTTTCGGCACTTCCATGACATTGCCATAACTGAATTTTTCCATCAGTTGCGGCACCACGGTCTCTTTGTAATATGTCTGTAATCTGGACATCTGAATATCCTTAAATATCGACGGCTTCGCCGGTCGACCTGAAAATACGCACCTTCTTTCCATCTTCAAGTGATTTGAATGCCACCCGATCCGCTTTACCGGTAGCGGGATTGAACATCGCAACATTGGAAATGTGAATCGGTGATTCCTTTTCAATAATGCCGCCTGCCTGGTTCATACCCGGATTTGGCTTCTGGTGCTTCTTCACCATGTTCACATTTTCAACCAGTAATTTTTCCTCGCCAACGACACGGAGAACATGGCCGCGCTGACCTTTGCTGCGGCCTGTGGTCACGATGACTTCATCACCTTTATGAATTCGTTTCATCTTCTTCGCTCCTCTCGCCTACAGCACTTCGGGCGCCAGCGAGACAATCTTCATGAACTTCTCAGTTCGAAGTTCGCGTGTTACCGGGCCAAAAATGCGGGTTCCGATCGGCTCGTGTTTGGCATCCAGCAGGACGGCAGCGTTGCCGTCGAAGCGGATCAGTGAACCGTCGCCACGACGCACGCCAGAGCGTGTCCGCACCACAACCGCGTTATACACTTCGCCTTTCTTCACTTTGCCGCGCGGAATGGCCTCTTTGACTGTGACCTTAATCACGTCACCAATGCGGGCATAACGCCGCTTGGAACCACCCAACACCTTGATGCACATAACCCGGCGTGCGCCGCTGTTGTCTGCGGCTGAAAGCATGCTTTGCATCTGAATCATTGTTGCTGTCCTCTGCTACGCTGTCGGCAAGACCCGCCGGCCTTACTTGGCGCGCTCCATAATTTCTACCACACGCCAGCTTTTCGTCTTGGAAAGCGGGCGACATTCTGAAATCTTTACCAGGTCACCTTCGCCACAACTGTTTTCTTCATCATGTGCGTGCACCTTGGTTGACCGTTTGATGTACTTACCGTACAGCGGGTGCTTAACCTGGCGTTCCAGCATCACGGTAACGGTCTTGTCAGCCTTGTCACTGACAACCCGCCCAACCTTGGTGCGTTTAACTACTTCCGTCGTACTCATGACGCTTCACCTGTTCTCTTTTTCTCGTTCAGGACCGTCCTGACCCGCGCGATATCCCGACGCACACGCCGCAAATCATGTGGAGCAGGCAACTGGCCTGTTCCCCGCTGCATTCTCAAATTGAATTGCTCCTGAAGCAGTTCAGTGAGTTCTTGACGGAGTTCGTTTTGGTTCTTTACTCTTAAATCTTGCGCAATCATCACAGCACAGACCTCTTAACGAAGGTTGTTTTGACTGCCAATTTTCTGGCTGCCAGGCGAAATGCCTCCCGGGCGGCTTCTTCCGTTACTCCCTGGATTTCATACATCACGCGACCGGGTTGTATCGCGGCCACCCAGTATTCAACATTTCCTTTACCCTTACCCATACGCACTTCCACGGGCTTCTTGCAAATCGGCTTATCCGGGTAAATCCGGATCCACAGCTTGCCACCGCGCTTTACGTAACGCGTAATGGCGCGACGCGCCGCTTCGATCTGCCGTGCAGTAACGAAACCACGTGTGGTTGCCTTGAGGCCAAATTCACCAAAGCTGACACGATTACCAACATGCGCCAGGCCCCGATTACGGCCTTTCTGCTGCTTTCTGAATTTTGTTCGTTTGGGCTGCAGCATCGTCTTATCTCCTAACTTGCAACCGCCGGGTTGCGCTTGTTCTCACCGCTGGTTCCGTAAAGGTCGTGAATTTCACCTTTGTAAATCCATACTTTTACGCCAAGAACACCATAGGTGGTCTTCGCCTCAACGAAACCGTAATCAACATCGGCACGCAGGGTATGCAACG
Source organism: Gammaproteobacteria bacterium (assembly GCA_024279945.1). GTDB lineage: Bacteria > Pseudomonadota > Gammaproteobacteria > Xanthomonadales > SZUA-36 > JAJRRA01. The sequence goes on along the minus strand of JAJRRA010000035.1, from coordinate 4,127 downwards.
GCACACGGCCTTCGCGGTACCACTCGTTGCGGGCGATATCCGCACCGTTCAGACGACCGGATACCAAAACCTTGATACCCAGCGCACCAAGGCGCATGGAGTTTCCAACCGCACGTTTCATGGCGCGGCGGAACATAATCCGGCGTTCCAGCTGCTGCGCAATACCCTCGGCGACCAGCTTCGCATCCAATTCCGGTTTGCGAATCTCGGCAACCGTAATGTGCGTTGGAACTCCCATCAGCGCCGTAACATCACGCCGCAAACACTCAATGTCCTCACCCTTTTTACCGATCACAATACCCGGGCGCGCCGTATGAATCGTGATCCGCGCCGACTTGGCCGGACGCTCGATCTGGATCCTGCTCACCGCCGCCTGTGCCAAACGATTCTGCAAGAACTCCCGAACCTCAAGATCGGAGATCAGCAGATCGGCATAATTACCCTTTTCGGCGTACCAGGTTGAATTCCAATCCTTGGCAATACCCAGTCGGAAACCTATTGGATGTACCTTTTGACCCATTAGTCTTGCCTCGCGTTGTCGTCGGCGACGGTCACGGTGATGTGACTGTTACGTTTCAGAATTCGAGTGCCACGGCCCTTGGCCCTGGCGCGGCCACGCTTGAAAGTCGGACCTTCATCAATCATGATCGTCGCCACTTTCAGTTCGTCGATATCCGCGCCATCGTTGTGTTCTGCATTGGCCACTGCCGAAAGCAAAACCTTTTTCACAATGTGCGCCGCCTTCTTGGTGCTGAAAGTCAGGAGTTGCTCGGCTTTTTCTACCTGCATTCCCCGAATCTGGTCAGCAACCAGGCGTACTTTTTGCGCCGAAATGCGCGCATTTTTCAATCGTGCAGTCGCTTGCATATCAACACCTACTTCGTCTTGCGGCCGGCCGCGTGACCCCTGAAGGTCCGGGTTGCCGCGAATTCACCCAGCTTGTGTCCGATCATCTGGTCGTTGATCAGAATCGGAACGTGCTGGCGTCCGTTGTGGACCGCGATGGTCAAACCCACCATGTCCGGAAGGATCATGGAACGGCGTGACCAGGTTTTGATCGGTCGCTTGTTATTTGTCGCAATGGCATCGGTCACCTTTTTCATAAGGTGGTGGTCGATGAACGGGCCTTTTTTTATCGAACGTGGCATAGCGATACCTGTTATTTGCCTGAACGCTTACGAATAATGAACTTATCCGTAGTTTTGTTCTTGCGGGTTTTATATCCTTTGGTCGGGACACCCCAGGGGGTAACCGGGTGACGTCTACCGGACGTACGCCCTTCACCACCACCGTGCGGGTGATCAACCGGATTCATGGCGACACCACGAACAGTCGGTCGCACACCTCTCCAGCGCTTGGCGCCGGCCTTGCCCAGTTTCTCCAGATTATGCTCGGAGTTGGACACTTCACCAATCGTTGCGCGACATCGTGACAGCACCTTGCGCATTTCACCGGAACGAAGTCTCAAAGTTGCATACTGACCTTCGCGGGCGATCAACTGCACTGCTGCGCCGGCGCTACGAGCCAACTGTGCGCCTTTGCCTGGTTTCATTTCCACACAATGAACCACTGAACCCATGGGCATGTTGCGCAACGGCAGGCAGTTACCCGGCTTGATGCTCGCCTCGCGTCCGCTGATCACCTTGTCACCGGCACGAAGACCCTTGGGCGCAATGATGTAACGCCGCTCACCATCGGCATAGAGCACCAGTGCAATGTGCGCCGTGCGATTGGGATCATACTCGATCCGCTCAATGGTTCCGGCAATGCCGTCCTTGTTCCGCTTGAAATCAATCACGCGGTAATGTTGCTTGTGTCCGCCACCGCGATGACGCGTGGTGATCCGGCCCGTATTATTACGCCCACCGGATTTTGATTTCTTCTCGATCAGGCCGGCATAGGGACCACCCTTGTGCAGGTGCGAATGCTTGACCTGGACGACTCCACGACGTCCTGGCGATGTTGGTTTTGCCTTAACAATTGCCATGACTAATAGTTCCTAAGCTGATTCACTGCCCAGGAGATCAATGACCTGACCTTCCTGCACACGAACATAAGCCTTTTTCCAGTTACTACGCCTTCCCACGCGTTGCCGGAATGACTTGTTCTTACCCTTGACGTTTACGATGCGAACGGATTCCACGTTGACGTCAAACAGCATTTCAACTGCCCCTTTCACCTCGGACTTATCGGCGTCCCGGATGACATGGAAGACATACTGGTTACTCTGTTCACCCACCCGTGTTGTTTTTTCCGTAACACGGGGACTCAACAAAATCTTGTATAAACGATTTTTACTCATCCCAGCCACTCCTGGATCTTTTCAACGGCATCCACGGTTACAATCACTTTATCTGCGGCTACCAGGCTCACCGGATCAATACCCTGAACGTCCAAGATGTAGACACCCGGAATATTGCGCGAAGCCAGGTGCAAATTCTGCTTAGACTCGTTGGTCACAATCAGGCATTTCTCAGCACCCAATTCCGCCAACTTGTCGCACAACAGTCGGGTCTTCGGTTCTGAAAGATCCATCGAATCCACCACGATCAGGCGATCCTGACGTACCAGTTCAGAAAAAATGGCCTGCAATGCTCCACGGTACATCTTTCGATTTACTTTTTGAGAGTGATCTCTTGGCGTTGCGGCGAATGTCTTGCCACCACCGCGCCATATGGGGCTGCGGATGGTACCGGCCCGAGCACGTCCGGTGCCTTTTTGACGCCAGGGTTTCTTGCCGCCGCCACTGGCTGCCGAGCGGTTTTTTTGTGCCTTTGTGCCGGCGCGGGCGCCTGCAAGGTAGGCCGTTACCACCTGGTGCACCAGGGCTTCAGAGAAGTCCCGGCCAAACGTGGCTTCAGATACGTCGATCTTCTTGCCGCCTGTTACTGCGAGTTGCATCGTAATCTCTCCACCAAGCCTTATTGACAGGTCTTCACAGCGGGACGGATCATCACAATACCGCCTGCCGCGCCGGGAACGGCGCCCTTGATAAGAATCAGGTTGCGTTCTGCATCAACCCGGACTACTTCAAGATTTTGCGTCGTCACTCTTTCAACACCCATATGCCCGGCCATCTTCTTGCCCTTGAATACTCGGCCCGGAGTCTGACACTGACCAATCGAGCCAGGCGCCCTGTGCGCCAGCGAGTTACCATGAGTGGCGTCCTGCATGGCAAAGTTATGCCGTTTAATAACCCCTGCAAAACCCTTACCTTTACTGGTTCCGGTCACATCCACAATCTCACCGGCTTCAAACATGTCCACTTTCAGTTCTGCGCCGGTTTCCAGATCTTCACCTTCGCCATCAGCAAGGCGCAATTCCCACAAGCCCTCTCCGGCTTCGATTCCAGATTTGGCATAGTGACCAGCCTGCGGCTTGTTCACCAGACTGGCACGACGACTTCCGGCCGTGACCTGCACGGAACGGTAACCATCGACCTCTTTGCTCTTTACCTGCGTCACGCGATTCGGGTTAACCTCGATAACCGTGACCGGTACGCTCATACCGTCCTCGGTAAATATGCGGGTCATGCCCCGTTTACGTCCTACTAATCCAATCTTCATTGCTCTGCCCCATATCGGGTATATGTCTCTGTTCCGCCTGCATTAATCAATACAGCTTGATTTGCACATCCACGCCGGCTGCCAGGTCCAGTTTCATCAATGCATCCACGGTCTTGTCGTTGGGGTCCACGATATCCATCAGGCGCTTGTGCGTGCGCGTTTCATACTGATCCCGCGCATCCTTGTTCACGTGCGGAGAGATCAACACCGTGTGCCGTTCGATCCGGGTGGGCAAGGGAATCGGCCCCAGCACCTGGGCACCGGTCCGTTTCGCAGTTTCCACGATTTCTGACGCTGAACGATCAATCAAACGATGATCGAAAGCTTTCAGTCGTATGCGGATTCTCTGTTCTGCCATTTCATTTACTCGCTTTAACTACCTGTGGGAAGGACTCTGGCCCCGATATCGGCCCCAAGGAGCCTCCTGCATCATTCGTGGATTTTGGCAACCACACCGGCGCCAACCGTCCGTCCGCCTTCGCGTATCGCAAAACGCAGACCTTCTTCCATCGCAATCGGGGCAATCAGCGACACCTGCATCTGCACGTTGTCGCCCGGCAT
>JAJRRA010000034.1 GCA_024279945.1 Gammaproteobacteria bacterium | reverse complement strand
GATACTGTAAGAGGCCCCTTGATACTGTAAGAGGCCCCTTGATACTGTAAGAGGCCCCTTGATACTGTAAGAGGCCCCTTGATACTGTAAGAGGCCCCTTGATACTGTAAGAGGCCCCTTGATACTGTAAGAGGCCCCTTGGGGCCGAAATCAGCCTGCGCCTGATACTAACCATCCCAGGTCGCGCCCAAGGGCGCTCTTACACAAAAAAGGGCCGCACTTGCGGCCCTCCTACGGCTTGTAACCAGGCGAGATCAATCAGTCTCCATGAACTGTTCGTCTTCGGTTGAGCCACTCAGGGCCGACAGCGATGACTCACCACCGCCAATGGCCTGCGTAAGGGCATCGAAATAACCGGTGCCTACTTCACGCTGATGTCGCGTTGCGGTATAGCCAAATTCCTCTGCTGCAAATTCTGCTTCCTGTAATTCCACGTAGGCTGACATCTGGCGATCCCGATAACCGCGTGCCAGGGTATGCATGCTGAAGTTCAGCGCATGGAAACCAGCCAGGGTAATGAACTGGAATTTGTAGCCCATTGCGCCAAGCTCCCTCTGGAATCTGGCAATGGTGGCCTCATCCAGGTTCGCTTTCCAATTGAACGATGGTGAACAATTGTAGGAAAGCAACTGATCCGGGTATTCCTTCTTGATGGCCTCAGCAAATTTCTTCGCCTCCGCCAGATCCGGATGGGCGGTCTCACACCACAGCAGATCGGCATAGGGTGCATAGGCCAGACCGCGGGATATGGCTTGTTCGATTCCCGGCCGCGTGACATGGAAACCTTCCACGGTGCGCTCGCCGGTAATGAAGGGCGCATCGTACTCATCAACATCGGAAGTGATCAGACCCGCTGCATTTGCATCAGTACGTGCGAGCAGCACTGTCGGCACATCCATGACGTCCGCGGCCAGGCGTGCGGCAATCAACTTCTGCACTGCTTCCTGCGTTGGCACCAGGACTTTTCCACCCATGTGACCGCATTTCTTGGCTGAAGCCAACTGATCTTCGAAATGTACGCCGGCGGCACCTGCTTCTATCATGGCTTTCATCAATTCGTGGGCATTGAGCACACCACCAAATCCAGCTTCGGCATCGGCAACAATCGGCTGCATCCAGTCCACTGAATCATCACCCTCAGCATGATGTAACTGATCGGTGCGCAGCAGGGCATTGTTGATGCGACGAACCACATCGGGAACCGAGTTCGCCGGGTACAGTGACTGATCGGGATACATGGATCCGGCCAGATTGGCATCTGCGGCCACCTGCCAACCGGAGAGATAAATCGCTTTCAGACCGGCCTTGACCTGCTGCATGGCCTGGTTGCCGGTCAGTGCACCCAGTGAGTTTACAAAAGGCTCCTCGGCCATGTAACGCCACAGTTTCTCTGCACCCTGGCGAGCCAGGCTGTATTCAATTTTTACGGTTCCACGAAGCCGCAGTACATCAGCCGGCTGATACCTGCGCTTGAGGCCTTTCCATCGCTGATTGGTCGACCAGTCGGCCTGCATACTTTTGATTTCGTGTTCTGTATTCATTACTTTACCCTGCTGCTATAATTTTGTCTGATTGTTTGATTAAACGCCTTAATCGAAGCGAAAAACCTGCCCGCTATCTTCATCATCAAATGAAGACTTCATACGGTTCAGCTTAAGAACAACACCTTATCTTTGACAAGGCATATATTTCAATATTTAATATAAGATATGTTAATCCTAAAATGTGATTGATTTTGAACAAGAAGCAGCCAAGATTCTACTACAAGGGCAACCAGTTAAAACAGCTTCGGGCCTTCTGTGCTGTCGCCAAGAGCGGCAAAATGACCGATGCGGCAGAAGAACTGTACCTCAGCCAACCTGCGATCAGCCTGCAGGTTCGTGCGCTTGAACGCGAACTGGACACCGTACTGTTCGAACGCCATGGCCCTCGCATCAACATGACCCGGGAAGGCCAGGAACTGCATGAAATGGCGCGCCCCCTGGTCGAGGGGCTGGAAACACTCAACGCCCGCTTCAACCGCCGGATGAAGGGCGACCTTGACAGCGGCGAGGTCGTGATCGCGGCCGGCGAATCGACCATCATCTACCTGCTGCCCCGCCTGGTGCAGCACTTTCGTGAACGTTACCCGAACATCCACGTTCAACTCAGAAATGTCACCGGCCGTGATGGCCTGGCGATGATCCGTGATGACGAAGTCGATCTGGCCATCGGCTCAATGCTGGATGTGCCATCAGACATCAGCTATCAGCCGATTTACTTTTTTGAACCTGCCCTGATCATGCCACTGGGGCATGACCTGGCCAATGCAGATGACGTCAAAATTGAAGATATCTCTCCTTATGGTCTGATTCTGCCACCCCGCCGCCTGACGACCTGGCGCATGGTTGACCGTGTATTCCAACAACACCAGGTACCTTTTAATGTGACCCTGGAAGTCGGCGGCTGGGAAGTCATCAAGCGCTACGTGGAACTGGATTTCGGTGTTTCCATCGTCACGGGCATTTGCCTGCGTGACGAGGACAGACTGGTGGCCAAAAACATGAGCGCCTACTTCCCCAGGCGCAGTTATGGCACCGTCATGCGGCGCGGAAAATTCCTCTCACCCCAGGCCAGAGCGTTCATGGAGGTCGCTGAGGAATCTGATATCCCTGACTCTCCCTGGCGGATTGGGCAATCTGAGCGCTGACTCCCTGATTAGACGCATCCGGTACTGAAGCCGCTCCGCCAGTTCGAAAGGGGTCAGGTTCGGGAACCTGACCCCGGCGTTACTGACCTCGGCGTTAGTCAGGTCAGGATGTAGCCGCGTTCATCGTGCTGGCTGACATCCAGACCTTCGGTTTCGGAATCTTCATCTACCCGCAGACCCACTACCGCATCGATCACCTTGAGGATGAGGTAGCTCGCGACAACGGTGTAGGCAATAGTGGAAGCGACACCAATACCCTGGGCGATCACCTGTTCTGAAATGGTGTCATGGGCCAGCCCGGAACCACCCAGGCTGACAGCGGAAAATACGCCGGTTAACAAGGCGCCTATGATGCCGCCAGCCGCGTGGACACCGAAGACGTCGAGGGAATCGTCATAGCCCAGTGCACGCTTCAGACTGGTTGCCGCCCAGTAACAGCCCAAACCGGCCGCTGCGCCGATAGCCAGCGCACCCATCGGCCCTACGGAACCGGAAGCTGGTGTAATGGCGACCAGCCCGGCAACTGCGCCGGAAATAATACCGAGCACACTGGGTTTACCGTGTACAACCCATTCAGCAAACATCCAGGCCAGGGCGGCAGCGGCGGCTGCAATCTGGGTTACCGCCAGGGCCATGCCGGCGGTGCCGTCCGCAGCCAACTCACTGCCCGCGTTGAAGCCAAACCAGCCGACCCATAGCATAGATGCACCAATTACTGACAGGGTGAGGTTATGAGGAGGCATGGCGGCCTTGCCAAAACCTTTGCGCTTGCCAAGCATCAGTGCAGCGACCAGGCCGGCAACACCCGCATTAATATGCACAACCGTGCCACCGGCAAAGTCCAGCACGCCGTAGTCACCCAGCCAGCCACCGCCCCACACCCAGTGACAAATAGGCGCGTAAACGATGGTCAACCAAATACCCATGAACAGCAGCATGGCGGAAAACTTCATCCGCTCAGCAAAACCACCCACAATCAACGCCGGCGTGATAATGGCGAAAGTCATTTGAAAGGTCATGAACACGGATTCCGGAATCGTGCCGGACATTGAATCAACCGTCATGCCGGACAGGAATAACTTGCCGAAACCGCCCCAGAAAGCGTTCATACTACCGCCGTCACCAAATGCCAGGTTGTAACCATAGATAACCCATAAAACGGACATCAGGGCCGTAATGGCAAAACACTGCATCATCACGGACAGGACGTTTTTGCTGCGTACCATTCCGGCATAAAACAGGGAAAGGCCGGGTATGGTCATAAACAGCACCAGTGCGGTTGCGGTTAACATCCACGCCGTATCACCCGCACTCAGTTCGTCGGCCAGAGCCAGCGATGGCAGCATACCGAGTAATCCCGCCGCCAGGGCCACGTAACGCCCCGTTGTTTTCTTGAACATGTCTCTCTCCTCAATTGTCCGGAAATTCACAAAGCCTCCCGGCCTGTTTCACCGGTACGAATCCGGATTGCTTCTTCCAGTGAAGCGATGAAAATCTTGCCATCACCCATTTTTCCGGTCACTGCTGCTTTTTGAATGGCCTCGACAACTTGCTCAACCATCTCCACTCTAACGGCAGTTTCCAGTTTGAGCTTGGGCAGAAAGTCGACGGTGTACTCTGCGCCCCGGTAGAGCTCCGTGTGGCCTTTCTGACGGCCAAAGCCCTTGACTTCGCTTACGGTGACTCCGGCGACCCCGACTTCATGCAGAGCCTGTCGAACATCATCCAGTTTGAATGGTTTGATGATTGCTGTAACCAGCTTCATGGGTTTCTCCTGATTTCCTGTATCCGTCTGAACCCAAACATAAATGCAGATTTCATGCCATACACAAGACATCTATACTTCGTTGTTTTATTTGGGTATTAATATTTTTCACCAGCACCCTTCGCGCGAAACAGGTGCGAGAACCCGGCCTGTGCACGGTGTTAGTGCAGGTTTCGGGCGCCGCAAGTTCTGAAATTGACGATCAACTGATGGACAATCCCCGGCGTCATGGCTTCGTCCGGGCGCCGGAGTGGTTGTAATAAGGAACGACAAAGGTAAACTAAGCCCCATGTGAGGCAAAAAATAAAAAACGATTAGCCTGATCTGGATGCACACGCAGATCAATATTTCGCATAGTGCCAAATACTAACCCCCTATGTGGGAGGGACATACGATGGTTCGAACTCCATTATCGCTATCCATAGCGACTGCACTTTTATTGTCTTCGGCAACTGCTTTCGCACAGAATTCAGCCGGCCAGGAAATGAATGATGCCTCCGGTTCTGTGATGGAAGAAATCACGGTAACAGCCCGGAAACGCTCCGAAACACTGCAGGACGTACCGTTCTCAGTCGCCGCCAAGACAGAAACCCAGATACGGCGAAGCGGATTGACGTCTCTGGAAGACATATCACAAACCGTCGCTTCATTCTCAGTGCAAAACCTGGGCCCAGGACAAAGCGTGGTTGCCATTCGCGGCTCATCAGCCGGAAAGCAGGACCGGGATTTGCCGGGCATCAAGGAACAGGTCGGTGTATATCTTGATGAATCCGTCATCTCACTGTCCCTGTTTACACCTGATCTGGATCTGTTTGACCTCAGCCGCGTCGAAGTTCTGCGTGGACCTCAGGGCACGCTGTTCGGGTCTGGCTCACTTTCCGGCACGCTGCGCTATATCACCAATCAACCGGATCCGGAAGATGCATACGGTGCAGTGGAGTTGAATGTCAACGCGATTGACAGCGGCGGTACGGGCGGATACGGCAAGGCCTTTTTCAATACGCCACTGGGTGACAATGCAGCGCTTCGCGTTGTAGCCTATTACGATGACCTGCCGGGCTTTATCGATTCTCATCAACCCGACGGTAGCCTGAAAAGGGATGTCAATGATGGTGAACGTTATGGCGGCCGCTTCTCACTTCGCCTGGAGACGATGGAAAACCTGGTTGTCACTCCAAGACTGGTCTACCAGAAAGTAACCGTGAATGGTTATAACCGTGAAGATGTCTTTAACATCCTCGGTAATGAGTTCACCACAACCCGGCCCCAAGTCGTTATGGGTGAGAATGAGCAATACACCCAATTTGATGAAATATTCACCGACGAATTCACCTTGCTGGATCTGAAAGTCGAATATGACTTCGGATCCATGAACCTGACTTCGGTGAGTTCCTATACCAACCGTAATATTGTTGCAGGCAGGGATGCAGGTGCACTGACTTCCAGTATCACCGGCGGCTCCATCGGACTTCCCGAAGCGGTGTATACGCTGGATTCACCTCTGGACGATGCTACCGACGTTTCAGGCTGGACGCAGGAACTGCGCCTGGACGGCAGCAGCGACACCCTGGCCTGGGTTGCCGGCGTTTTCTACAGTGATTTCGAGCGCGACTACGGCCAGGGTTTGCTGGTGAAGGGGTTTGAAGACATGACAGGCATTCCGACCAAGGGCGACTTCATCGCACCCAAGGACGGCTTGTTCTGGTCTGCCCTGCAATACGATTTCAAGCAACTGGCTGTCTTCGGTGAAGCAACCTGGTCTGTCAGCGACCGGCTGGACCTGACCGGTGGATTGCGTTACTACGATTTTGATGAAACGCGCGTCCAGACCTTTGATGGTATTTTTGCCGCACCGGGCACAACCACGGGCGGGGCCAAGGCTGACGGCTTTGCACCACGTGTGATCGCTGATTTCGCCGTCAACGACAACGTAACCGTCAACGGCCAGATATCCAAGGGTTTCCGGCTGGGCGGGCTGAATGATCCACTCAACATTCCACTGTGCACACCTGAAGATTTGACAACTTTCGGTGGAAATGACAACTTTGGTGATGAAAAACTCTGGAACTACGAAGTCGGCATGAAGTCCGTCTTCATGGGTGGCCGGGCTACGTTCAACACCGCGGTTTTCTACCAGAATCTCCAGGATCTGCAAGCCGTTCTGCTGGCCGGTTCCTGCTCGTCACGCATCGTCTTCAACGTGCCCAAAGCACACAGCGCGGGCGTTGAGTTCGAATTGGCAGCGCAACAGACCGACCGGTTTGACTGGGCGATTACCGCCAGTTATATCAATGCCGAGTTGGATTCATCCGTGACCTCCACCGGGGCTGACGGAACCGTTACGGTTCTGGCGGGCCTGGCAGACGGTAACCGGCTGCCCTCCGTACCTGAATTCCAGGGTTCTGCAGCAGCTACCTATGTCTTCCCGATGGACGGCGGCTGGGAAGGCTACATTCACGCAATCGTGAGTTATGTTGGTAACCGCGTCACCCAGTTCGGTGACTACTCTGAAGGCTTCGGCACGGTCAACATGCTGGGCTTCGAACAAAGTGGCGGTGGAACCATCGGCGGCCCCTTGACCCAGAGCACGTTCACTTTTGATTTTGTGCTGCCCAGTTACACCATTGCCAACACCCGGCTTGGTTTCCGTAACGACAGATGGGACATCGCGTTCTACGTGAACAACTTCACCGACGAACACGCCCGCCTGGCGCTGGACCAGGAACGTGGCTCCCGCGCCCGCGTTGGTTTTCTGGTCAACCAGCCACGGACTTATGGAGTCACCGCAAGGATTAGCTTCTGATTTAAAGCGGTCTGTAACGTGGAAAAACCGCCCTCCGGGGCGGTCAGACTGCTGACAAAGCCCCGATCACCTGGTCGGGGTTTTTGTTTTAAAATAGGCATAGACCCACAGCACGAAGGGATTCATGCTTAAAAAGCCCACGCCGAAGCAGTCCACCCTGGAGATGGTCACTCTGGAGGATCTGGTTCCTAAAGACCATTTGTTACGTCAGATCGAGCAGTACATCGACTTTGAGTTTATCCGCGAGGAGACGACTCATTTGTACTGCGATAACAATGGCCGCCCGGCCATTG